>CAMUNZ010000008.1 GCA_947090385.1 uncultured Campylobacter sp.
GTCGCCTAATTTATCAAAACTAATAGCGCTATGATAAAGCAATCTTGGCATATAATCAGCCTTGTCATGCAATTTTAAACTTGTTTGATAACTTTTTATAGCATTTGCATATAATTTTTGAAAATAATTTATCTCACCTATCATATAATTACTATACGCCGGCTTAAAATCATTCGTAGCTAAAAATTCATACCTATCTTTTGCTTCTGGGTATTTTTTATTTTTATATAATTGATCTGCTTCTTTTAAAATATCATGCTTTTTTTTACTTTTAAAATCATCTTTTTTTGCTTGTTTTTCAACTTGTTTGGTTGATAAATCAGCTATTTTTTTTTCTAACATATCTATGCGATTTTGAAGTGTCAAAATTTGATCTTTCAAAATAGAAATTTGTTGATTTTGTCCTTCTACAACGGACAAAATTCCTTGTGCTCTTTCGTTAGAAATTTGTTCTTTAATAAAATTTTCACTCTGTTTTTTAACTTGATTTGATTGTCCGTTTTTTTTGATATTGTTAGCATTTTCTATAGATTCAAAGACAGAAATTTCACCACCAAAAAGAGTAGCCCATAAAAAGGCTACAAAAAAAAACAATCTCATTATTTAGATAGTTTTAGCTCAGCACGTCTATTTTTAGCGTCGCAAGCTTGAGTTTTATCAGTACAAACTGGATTAGTTTTTCCGAATGTTACAGTTTCAATTCTTGCTGCACTTACTCCACCTTTAACAAGTGCTTTTTTAACAGCATCTGCTCTTTTTTGACCAAGTGCGTCATTATATTCGCCTGTTCCCCATTCATCGCAATTTCCTTCAACTTTAACTTTGAAATTCTCTGCACCTTCTTGATTTAAAAGTTTTGCATTATCAACTATTACAGAAGTCATATCTGATTTGATGTTGAATTTGTCATAATCAAAATAAACAACGCCAACGCTATTTTGAACTTTTGTTAAAAGATCTGCGTTTGGACCAACTTCTGGAGTTTTATGAGAACAACCTGCAAGAAAAAGACCTGCAACTACAACTGAACTTAAAAGTAATTTTTTCATACTTCTTTCCACCTTTCAAAAATTTTGCACGAGATTATAGCATAAAAAATTTTATTTTTACCAATCTCACCAATCTAACGATTGAATTTGTCCTAAATTTAAAGGAAACTGAAAACTTTTATTTTCATTTACCCTAACAATTCCTAAATTACTCCCCCTTTCATCATATTTGATAAAAAGAACACTTCCGCCATCATCAGAAAATCTTGGAAAAAGATTTTTGCCGCTAGCTGTCAATTGTCTTACATAATTGCTTTGAGTTGAAATCAAAAATAGATTAAAAATGCCCGGTCCTTGCCTGCTAGAATAGACTATATAATTTTTAAAAGTGCTTAAATCGCTATTGTTTTTACCTTCATATACCATTTGATTAACCGCTTTTGACGAACTATTTGCTTGAGTAGAAAAAATATTTGGATATCCAAGACGGTCACTTACAAAAGCAATTTTTGTTTCATTATCTAAAAAATGACCGCTAACATCTATGCCATCAAAATTTGTAACCTTTGTCAAATTTCTACTATTTTTGTCAAATATATATATATCTGGCTGATCATTTGGCGCCATTGTTAAAACTAATCTATTTCCATCTTCACTAATATCTGAAGCGACCAACATTCCGTTGCTTGAGATAATTCTTGTTCGAACTCCATTTGTTAAATTATATTTAAAAAGAGTTGGTGTTGAGTTTATGAAAGTCGTATAATAAAACTCAGTTTGTGATTTGTTTGTCCATTTTGGATATTTATTCATTCCGCCATTTACGATTATTTTTTGATAACTTAAAGTATAATCACTTACCAAAATTTGACTACTTTTTCTAGCATTTTCTCTTGCAAAGATTATCATTTTATTCATCCAATCGACATTTGAAAAACCGATTGTTTTTACAATTTCACTAATTGCATTATGCGCTAAAAATGGATATCTATTTTGATCACTTATATTGTAAATTTTTTCAAAAATTTTATTTGAATTTTTTCCATTTATAACTTTTATATTAAGTGTCAAAGCTCCATCGTATAGATATTTTACGACCAAATCGCTATTGTTTGAAGTTATATTGTTGTTGTATTCGCCAGCTTGATAAATTTTTTCTACTTCAAAAGTAGATCCAACCATCAAATCGCCAACTATAATTTTAAAAAATTTATTTCTTAAATTTGCGTTTTGTAAATTTGAACAATCCACAACAGAAATTCTTGGTAAATTTGTGCCAGAATTTACAACATTTATGGTCGCATCAACTCCAAAAATCCAACTAAAAAATATAGTTAAAAATATAATTTTTCTCATTTTTTTCCTTTAATTTTTATTTTTTCTCCAAATCCTTCATATTTGCTTCAAATTCAAATGGTGATCGCGGAGGAATCGGAAACTGCGCATTTTCAAGTGTTAATAAAAAATCTTTTAATTTTTTATTAAATTGAATATCATACGAAAGTCTAACAATACTAGTATTTATCACTTTCCCAGCATTATCAAAAGTTATACGAATAATCGCATCATTTCCAAATTGCGCTCGATAAACACTCCAAAGAGCTTGTAATTTTTCTTGAACTTTGCCTCTATATTCGTCATAAATTCCGCCATTGCTAGACTTTTGTGCTTTGCTAGATTGGTTTGCTTTCTCTTTTTTTGCAGCAAATTCTACTTTATCACTTTTTAAATTTGCTAAAGATCCAAAATCAATACTTTTTTTAATTATTTTTTCTTCTACTTTTTTGGACGAAATTTCAGTTACTTTTTCAGTTACTTTTTCAGTTACTTTTTCTGGTTTTTCTGGTTTTTCTGGTTTTTCTGGTTTTTCTGGTTTTTCTGGTTTAAAATCTTGCTCTGTTTTTGTTTCTTCTTTTGCTTCATCTAAATTTTGCATTTCTTGTATCAAAGAAACTTCCATAAAAGCATCTTTTTGAGAAGTAAAATTTTGTGCTTTTTCATCGTGCAACTTAAGCCAAAGAACTCCGCCAAAAACAATAGAAAAATATATCACCAAAGATATAAAAAAAGCTAAATCTTCGCGATAATTTACAAAATTTTTACCCATTTGTTTCTAATGCAACTTTTGTAAAACCTGCGTTTTTAACGACTTTCAAAACAAACATTACATCATTGTAAAATAAATTTTTGTCTGCTCTTATAAAAACTGGTCTATTTGTATCAAAACTATTTTTTAACAAAATCATATTGTCTGGAAATTCACCAAAACTCATAACGCGTTTATCTATGATAATATTTTTACCTTTATCGACACGAATCGTTAAATCATCTTTTTTGCTACTAACTTGAGTAGTTTTAGAACCATCTGGAAGAGAAATTTTCTCTTCATAAATAATAGTCGGTGTCGTAACCATCAAAATAGCCAATAAAACTAGCATTATATCAACAAGCGGAGTAATATTTAATTCAGGATTTTCTTCAAATTCACTACTCATCTTTACTCTCTTGATCTTGCATTAAAACCAAAATTTCAACTTCTCTTTCTATTGTACTAATTATTTCATAAGCTTTTCGTTTAATCAAAATATGAAATGTATAAGCAGGAATTGCAACAAAAATTCCACAGCCAGTAGCGACTAAAGCCTCGCTTATAGCTGGTGCTATGACGTTTAAACTAGCACTTATTTCAGATCCTAATTTTGAAAAAGTTTGCAAAATAGAAATAACTGTGCCAAAAAGTCCGATAAAAGGTGATGTAGATGCAATTATACTAAGCCAAGATAATCCGCTTGTGGATTGTTTTTTTGCAACGCTTAAGCCAATTTCTAATTTTTGGCGAGAAAATTTTCCACCAACACATTTTCGCAAAACAGATCTAGAATTTCTGATATCTCCACTACGAAGTATACTTTCTAAAGAATTTTGTTCATTCCTTTGCCAAACATTTAAACCAAAAAACCTAGAAATTAAAATAGTAAAAGTCAAAATAAAATATACGGAGAGCCAAATCAAAATAAAAATTGTGATAAAGCTACTCCTTGAAATATAACTTAAAATTAAATCCACTATTTTGATACTCCAGCAGAATCAATTTTTGCAATTGTAGCAGCCAAAGTAGCATTATCACTACTCATAGATTTTACTAACTCTTTTGCATTTTCAAGCGATTTTGCTATATCACTTTGATTATCGCCAGCAATAAACACAGCACCATCGGCTAATACAGAGATTTTTTCTTCATCAACTTTCACATAACCCCAATTCACAGCTACTATATTTTTTGAAGAATTTAAATCTACAATTTCGACAACACCAGCTTTTAATATAGTAACCAAAGAGGCGTGTCCTGGTAAAACACCAAACTCGCCTTCAATCCCTGGAAGTGTTATAAATTTTACATCATTAGAAAAAATCATGCCTTCTGGTGTGACAATCTCTAAATGCAATTTATCCATATTTATCTCCTTAGCCTTTTAACTTTTCAGCTTTAGCTACAACCTCTTCAATTGCACCTGCATAAGCAAAAGCTGCTTCTGGAAGATCATCATATTTACCTTCTAAAATTCCTTTAAAACCAGAAATTGTATCTTGCAAACTAACATATTTGCCAGGAGTTCCGGTAAATGCCTCAGCGACAAAAAATGGTTGAGATAGATATTTTTCTATTTTTCTAGCTCTTTCTACTACTAGTTTATCTTCTTCGCTTAATTCATCCATACCTAAAATAGCAATAATATCTTGCAAATCTTTATATTTTTGAAGCACGGCTTGAACGCCACGAGCAATTTTATAATGCTCTTCGCCTACAATTTGTGGATCAAGCATTCTAGAAGTTGAATCAAGTGGATCAACTGCTGGATAAATTCCTTTTTCTGCTATAGATCTACTTAAAACTGTTGTGGCATCAAGATGTGTAAAAACAGTCGCTGGAGCTGGGTCGGTTAAATCATCGGCTGGAACATAAACAGCTTGAACTGATGTAATTGAACCTTTTTTGGTCGAAGTAATTCTTTCTTGTAATTTTCCCATTTCGCTAGCCAATGTTGGTTGATATCCAACAGCAGAAGGAATTCGTCCAAGAAGTGCTGACATCTCAGAACCTGATTGAGAAAATCTAAAAATGTTATCAATAAACATCAACACATCAAGTCCCATTTCATCCCTAAAATATTCAGCCATTGTAAGACCTGTCAAAGCAATTCTATTTCTAGCACCTGGTGGCTCGTTCATTTGACCATAGCATAAGGCGACTTTATCTAAAACTCCACTATCTTTCATTTCATTGTAAAGATCATTACCTTCACGTGTTCTTTCTCCAACACCTGCAAATACTGAATAACCACTATGTTTAAATGCTACATTATGGATAAGTTCCATAATAATAACAGTTTTACCAACACCAGCACCACCAAAAAGTCCAACTTTACCGCCTTTTGAATATGGCGCTAACAAATCAACGACTTTTATACCTGTTTCAAAAATTTCAGATTTTGTACTTTGATCTTCAAAAGCAGGAGCATCTCTGTGTATATCCCATCTTTTTTCAAATTTAACATCTTCACCTTCGTCTATCAAATCACCTGTTACATTAAAAATTCTACCTAAAACTTTTTCACCAACAGGAACACTTATAGACTTTCCAGTAGCAACAGCTTCTACTCCTCTTCTTAATCCATCACTCATATCCATAGCAATTGTTCGTACTCTATTATCGCCTAAATGAGCCGCAACTTCTAGTACTAATTTGACGCTTTTACCTTCAACATCATAATTTACTATAATTGCTTCGTTTATTTTCGGCAGGTAATCTGTAAAATCAACATCAACTACCGGACCTGTTATTTGACTAACAATACCTTTCATTAAAATTTTCTCCTTATTTCATTGCTTCTACGCCGCTGATAATTTCAACGAGTTCTGTAGTAATAGAGCCTTGCCTTGCTTTATTATAAGCTAAATTTAAAACTCTAACTCTCTCTTTTGCATTATTTGTTGCGCTATCCATAGCTTGCATTCTAGCGCTATGTTCTGCTGCTAAACTATCAACTAATGCGTAATACATGCTATATTCAAAATACTTTGACATTAAATTCTCCAAAATAGTCCCATTGTCATCGGGCTCTAATTCCATCAAAGATTCTCCATGCTTTTCAATTTTTTTTGGTGGAACAACTGGAACTAATTCATTTAATCTAATCTCTTGTGAAATCATATTTTTATAACCATTGTGTATTAAAATTATCTTATCTGTAATCCCATTTAAAAAGTCATCAATAACTGGCTTTATAATATTTTGTGCTTTTTCATAATTTGGAGAAGAACTAATTCCAATATATTTATCAAGCAATTCAATACCTTGAAAAGCAAAATATTCTATACCATTTTTACCAATTCCTCGCAAACGAATTTTTACATCTTTTGATTTATATTCTTCTATAAGTTCTTTAACAGCTTTTAATGTTTTTACATTAAAACCGCCACAAAGCCCTTTATCGGCTGTAACAAAAATGATATCTACCATTTTTACAGGCGAATTTACATCGAAAAATTTTCCATTTTTACCAAAAAATCCGTGCTGCATAACTTTATAAGATATTTCGCTAAGAATTTCGTTGATTTTAACAGCATAAGCACTAGATTGTGCGGCAACCTCTTTTGCACGTTTAAGTTTTACATTGGAAACCAGCTTCATAGCTTTTGTAGTTTTTTCTGTATTTTTAACGCTTTTAATTTTTAGCTTAATCTCTTTTAAATTTGCCATTTAAAACCTTTACTTAATCAAAAAAAGTTGATTTAAAATCATTTAATGCTTTATTTAAATTCTCTTCGATATCTTTATCTAAAGATTTTTTATTTCTTATATCTTCAAAAATTTCTGGATATTTAGCCTCTATAAATGGATAAAGCTCACTTTCAAATTTTGAAATTGCATTTGATGGAATATCATCTAAAAAGCCCTTTGAACCAGCAAAAATAATAACAACTTCATTTTCAACAGGAAGCGGACTATAAGGCGGCTGTTTTAAAACTTCAACCATTCTTTGACCGCGCTCTAATTGCTTTCTACTGCTTTCGTCAAGATCACTTGCAAATTGTGCAAATGCTTGAAGTTCTCTGTATTGCGCAAGATCTAGTCTTAAAGTACCAGATACTTTTTTAATAGCTTTAATTTGTGCAGCTCCACCAACTCTTGAAACAGATAAACCAACATTTATAGCAGGTCTAACACCTGAGTTAAACAAATTTGTCTCTAAGAAAATTTGTCCATCTGTTATAGAAATAACATTTGTTGGAATATAAGCCGAAACATCTCCTGCTTGTGTTTCTATGATAGGAAGTGCAGTTAAACTTCCAGCGCCTAATTCATCACTTAATTTACTAGCTCTTTCAAGCAATCTTGAATGCAAATAGAAAACATCACCTGGATAAGCCTCACGACCTGGCGGGCGACGCAAAATCAAACTCATTTCACGATAAGCAACAGCATGTTTGCTTAAATCATCATAGATAATTAAAGCATGGCGAGAATTATCTCTAAAATATTCACCCATAGTACAACCAGTGTAAGGAGCTAAATATTGAAGAGCTGCTGGTTCGCTTGCACCTGCATTTACAACTATTGTGTATTCTAATGCGCCGTATTCTTCAAGTTTTTTAACAACTTGCGCAACAGTTGATTGCTTTTGACCTATAGCGACATAAATACAAACAACATCTTGACCTTTTTGATTTATAATTGTATCAATAGCAACAGTTGTTTTTCCGGTTTGTCTATCACCGATTATAAGCTCTCTTTGTCCTCTACCAATCGGAACTAGAGCATCAATTGCTTTTAATCCTGTTTGAAGCGGCTCATGGACACTTTTTCTAGCCATAATGCCTTTTGCTTTTTCTTCAACAAATCTAGTTTGAGTTGTTTCGATCGGACCTTTGGCGTCTATTGGTTCACCAAGCGCATTTACAACACGCCCTATCAATGCATCACCAACTGGCACACGAAGTAATTTTCCAAGCCTTTTTACACTACTTCCTTCGCTAATACCAGTACTTTCTCCCATAACAACGATTCCAACGCTTGATTCTTCTAGATTTAAAGCCAAACCTTTAACGCCATTATCAAACTCAACCATTTCGTTTGCCATAACATTTTTAAGACCATAAACATTGGCAACTCCATCTGCGATAGAAATTACTTTTCCAGTCTCTTCTACATCAACATTTAGCTCATAATTTTCTATTCGCTCTTTTATGATGCTGCTGATTTCATCTGCTTTAATTTTAGCACTCACACTTTCTCCTTATATCGCTTTTAATATATATTCACTCATTTTTTCTTTAAGTCTATCAATAGAAAAACTTATTTCGACACCTAAATCACATAAATCTACTTTAATTCCATTATAATTGTTTTGCACAAAATTTAAATCAACTTTGCACTTAAATCTTCTTGAACAACTTTTTTCAAGTTCTGTGATTTCATCTTTTGAAATCTCTTTTTTCGAATATACAAACCCCTTATATTCGTTGTTCATTTTAGAAATTTCACTTCTTAAGGAAGATAAAATTTCTGGCAAAATTTCCAAACGACCATTTTGTGAAATTAATTTTATAAAATTTTGAAAATTTTTATCGGGATTTTTTACGAAACTTAAAATAAATTCAGATTTTTTTTCTCTTGTAATATCTGGTGAAAAAATTATATTTTTAAATTTTTCAAACTCAAAAGCTTTACAAATTTTGTCTAAATTTTCGCAAATTTCTGCAATCTCTTTGATATCAAATTTAGTTAAAATCGCTTTTACATATTTTCTAGCTACAATAATTTTACTCATCAGCCAACCTTTTTAATAATCAAATTTACTAATTCACTTTGATTAAATTTCATTGATTCTTCATCAAAAACTTCATTTAAAATTTCACTAACGGCATTTTTTAACATTTTTCTTTTTTCAAAATCTTTTTGTTCTTCTAAAGATTTTCGCATATTAGAAATTTCTAATTTTGTCTCATTTTCTAATTTTTTACAAAGAATTTCCGCTTCAACTTTTGCCGTTTCTATATAACTTTGAATATTGTTTTTGGTTTCTTCGACTTTTTTTATAGCTGATTCTTTTTGAATTATAGAATCTCTTAATCTATCTTCTATTTTTTGAAATCTTGAAGCTATACCTTCGATTCTTGCTTTATAAGCATTTTTTATAGGATCTGCTAAAAAATAGTATAAAATTCCGGCAAAAATTATAAAATACATAGTTCTTTCTATTATGTCATAATTTTTTGCTCCGCCATCTGCATAAGAAAAAGCAATTAAAGAAAACAATAAAATAATTTTTTTCATATTTTTACCTTAAATTCTAGCCAAAGTTTTTTCAAGTTTGCCACGAAATTCCGGCAAACTGGATTTTAATTTAGCCTTTAAACTTTTTTTCTCTAAGCTTAAAATTCGCAAATACTCATTTAACTCCATATCAATCTGCTTTTTTGTATCTTCGATTGATTTTTGATTTTTGATTTTTGCATCTTCATAAGCACTTTGCTTGATTTTGTTAGCTTTATTTCTTGCACTTATAAGCATCTCTTCAACTTGTGCTTCATAAACACTAACTTCACTGCTATTTTTTTTAGATAACTCTTCATCCGCTAAAATGCTTAATTCTCTTTCATTCATAAAATTAAGCATCGGTTTATAAAGTATCTTATTTAAAAAAGCAATGAGAAAAAGAAATACGGCTATCGTTGTGATAAGTAACGCAAAGTCAATTTCTAACATTTTTTACCTTTCGCTTTATTTTTTTTAAAATTTGCAATTCTACAACATGTTAAATAAAAATATAATTATTTATGGAAATTTTCTAAAAATTTATCAATATCTTTTTTATTTAAAAACTCAATTGTAATTTTTCTATCTTTTACTTTTGTTTTTAAACCTAAATTTTTGAAATTTTGATTTAAATCTTTCATAGCATTTTTAAATTCAAAACCTAAATCCAATTTTTCTTTATTTATCTTTTTTGGTGATGATTTTAACTTTCTTACAAGCTCTTCTGTTTCGCTTACGCTTAATTTTTGCCCAATAATCGTATCTGAAATTTTAATTTGATCTTTTTCATCTAAAACAACCAAAATTTTTGCATGACCTTGAGAAATTTTGTTATTAAATACTAAATTTTTAACATAATCACACAAATTTAAAAGTCGTAAAGTATTTGTGATTTGAGCACGAGATTTTTTAACGATATCGCTTAACGCTTCTTGTGTGATTTTATACTCATTTATAAGCTCTTTATAAGAATTTGCAAGTTCTATAGGATTTAAATCTTTTCTTTGAATATTTTCTATAAGTGCCAATTCTCTTAAATTTTGAGATTTTAAATCTGCAACTATAGCTTTAATTTTATGAATGCCAACAAGTTTTGAAGCACGAAGTCTTCTTTCTCCTGCAATCAAAGTATAAGCACCATCTTTTTTTATAACAATTATCGGTTGAATAAGCCCATGAGCTTTTATAGATTCACCTAATTCTTGCAAACTATCTTGATCGAAAATTTGTCTTGGCTGATAAGGATTTGGTGCAATTTCATTAACATTTAATTCTATAACTAAATCATTATTTAAAAGAAATTCTTTTTTATAAGTCAATTCTACATCGTCTAAAATGTCCCCCAAACCTCTTCCTAATCCACCTTTTTTTATAGCCATTTTTTACTCCAAAATAGTATTTGCTAAATTTTTATACGCGATGCTTCCAGAACTTTTCGCATCATAAACTACGACTGGCTTTCCATAACTTGGACTTTCTGCTAATCTTACATTTCTAGGAATTATCACAAATCCACTCTCTTCTTTATCATTTTTAAATAGCATATTTTTAAAATGCTCTTCTAAATTCATAATAGTCTCTTTAGCGAGATTGTTTTGAGAACTATACATAGTTGGCAAAAATCCTTTAATTTGCAAATTAGAATTTGTTGTTTGTCTTACCATTTTAATTGTATTTAGAATTAAAGCCAATCCTTCAAGTGCGTAAAATTCACATTGAATAGGGATTATCACGCTATTACTCGCAGTAAGCGCATTTATAGTTAAAAATCCAAGCGCAGGCGGAGAATCTAAAATTATAAAATCATATTTATCTTTTAAACTTCTTATACATTTTTTCAAAATTGTTTTATCGCTATGTTCTTGCTCGATGCTTACAAGACCAATATTTGAAGGTGCTATAAATAAATTTGAAACATCAGTTTTTAAAATAATCTCATCTAATTTTTTTTTACCAATCAAAACATGATAAATATTTGATTCGTAAGAATTTCTATTTATTCCAAGACCAGTTGTGGCATTTGCTTGCGGATCTATATCAATTAAAAGAACTTTTTTATTTTTTAACGCAATTGAAGCTGCTAAATTTATAGCCGTCGTAGTTTTGCCGACACCGCCTTTTTGATTTGCTATAGTAATAATTTCACTCATCTTATTGAATATACCTTTTTATTGTTTATCAAAATACTTCCATCATCGCTTAAAACAGCATCTTTAAGCGAAATTACCTCACCATTCATATGAGAAGTAAAATCTTTAGAAAGTTCGAATTCTACCAAAAACTTACTAAAAATTAGCTTCCACGATTTTTTGCTTTCTATCTCTTTACAAAACTCATTTACAATAAAATTTTTATCAATTTCTATATCTAAAATCGCAGAATTTTGTGGAGAATTTTTTAAATTTAACCCAATTCCACAAACAAAAATTTCACCAAATTTTTGCGTCATTATCCCGCCAATTTTTTTATCTTTTATATAAAAATCATTTGGCCATTTAACCCAAATTTTAGAACCAAAATTACGTAAAATTTCTTTAAAAATAGTTGCAAAATATATCGAAATCGATTGCAAAGGCAAATCTTGTGGCAAAAATTTTTCATCAAAACAAAACGAAAAATGTAAATTTTCTTTTCCACTTTCCCACAAATTTCCTCTACTTCCAAAACCATTAGTTTGAATTTCACTAACCAAAGCAAATGGCACGAAATTTTCTAAATTTTTTGCTAAATTTTTAACATAAGTTTGTGTAGAATCACAACTTTTAATAAATTTTATCTCCAATTTTTAACCTTTTTCCGTTTATAAAATCTTTTGCTGCTACTGGATTTTTTCCGCTTTCTTGCAAAATTTTAATCGCAATTTGTCCATTTTTTACCAAAATTACAAAAAAATCTTTTTCTATTTTTGTGATTTTTCCAAAACTTTCTTTTTTATCTTCAAAAACACAATTTTCATCATAAAAATCAAAAATTTCTAGCAGCTTTGTTCCGTTTTCTAAGAAAATTCCAGGCCAAATATCATAAGCTTTAAATTTACTTAAAATTTCATCTTTTTTATCACTAAATTTTATAAGTCCGTCCGTTTTTGTGATTTTTTTGCATTTTGAACTTAAAATTTCTTGCTGTTTTAATGGCAAAATTTTGTTGATATTATTTAAAGTTTTTATAATCAATTTGCTTGCTAAATTTCCTAGAATTTCAAAAGATTTCTTGCTTGAAAAATTTTGATTTTCTATAAAAGAAAAACCTAAAATTTCTCCGTCATCTAAACCTTCGCCCATTTTCATAGCACTTACGCCAATCATTTTTTCGTTATTTAAAATTTGCATTTGTATCGGACTTGCACCTCGATATTTTGGCAAAATCGAAGCATGAAGATTTATACAAAAAGCGATATCTAAAATGCTTTTTGGCAAAATTTTCCCATAAGCAGCAACGACGATAAAATCTGGTTTTAATCCTTTTATGATTTCACAAATTTTATCATTTTTTAAACTAATTGGCTGAAAAATCGGTATATTTAAACTTTTATCCATTACAAATTTCTTCACATCTGGCGGAGTTAAAATTTGTTTTCTCCCAACTTTTTTATCATTTTGAGTAAAAACTCCAACAACATCAAAATGTTTTAAAATTTCGTCTAAAATTTGAACAGCATACAACGGCGTTCCCATAAAAACTATTCTCATTTATATGCCTTCAAAATTCTTAAAATAGAAAATTTCAGCTCTTTTATATTGAAATTTGTTGCGCTAGAAATTGGTATAACAAAAAGCGGTTTTTTAAAATTTGGTTTGTTTATTTCGTCAATTTTTTGTGATTTTTCAAAATCAAATTCTTTTAAAAATTCATCAATTTTTTCATCTAAATTTTCGCAAGAATCGGCTTTTGTTAAAGCGATAGCAAAATTTTTCTCACTTAAATTTTTACTAAATTTATCTAATTCTTCTCGCAAAATTTTATATTGAGTTTTTAAATCTCTGTAATTTGCAAGATCTATCAAAAAAAGTAAAATCTTAGTCCTTTGAATATGTTTTAAAAATTTTAGCCCAAGTCCCTTGCCATCGCTTGCGCCCTCTATGATTCCAGGGATATCAGCCATAATAAAACTGCTAAATTCATCAATCTCAACAAATCCTAATTTTGGTGTAATAGTAGTAAATTCGTAATTTGCAATTTGTGGTTTTGCATTTGAAATTGTAGAGATCAAAGTCGATTTTCCAACATTTGGAAAGCCTACAAGTCCGACATCTGCTATCAATTTTAAATCAAGTTTTATCTCTTTTGTTTCTCCTAAAAGCCCAGGTTGAGCGTATTCTGGTTTTTGATTGATTGAGTTTTTAAAATGCGTATTTCCAAGACCACCTTTTCCGCCTTTTAAAAAAAGCTTTTTATCGCCATCGTTTATCAAATCAAAAATCAATTCACCTGTTTTATTATCTATCACAGATGTGCCAGGCGGAACAATCAAAGTTAAACTTTCACCTTTTTTGCCAGTTTTATTGCGTCCCATTCCTTGAGCGCCATTTTGAGCGCTAAATTTCTTTTTACCCTTATAAAATGAAAGAGTATGAGTATTTTTATCTGCTAAAAAATAAACATCACCGCCGTCACCGCCGTCACCGCCGTCAGGTCCGCCTTGGACGATAAATTTCTCTCGTCTAAAACTAACACAGCCAGCACCACCTTTTCCTGAATTTACAATAAATTTAACACTATCAATAAACATTTTTTACCTTAAAAATAGATAATTTGCCAAAAAATGGCAAATTTTAGCAATCTGGGGAACTTGCTTGATATTTTGTAATAAATCCTTGCGGATCTGTTGCAAAGCTTTTTGTACAACAATTAATTTCTGGCTCATTTGAGCATTCATTGCCGTTGCATCTTTCTATATAATTTCCTGTTTTTTTGCAACTCGACCAATTGTAAACTTTTCCACCAAAAGGATCTGAAACTATACTTTTTGGATTGCCCCATTTTTCGATATAAACAGATATATTTACTTTATCGTCTTCTGTGACATTTGACTCCCCAACGACCTGTTTTACTTCGCTTTCATCGATATTTAATGAATTTGACTCTGTTGCATTTTGTTCTAAAATTTCCAATGTGCCAAAATTCTCTCCGCTCATGATTTCGCTATTTTGATTTGCTATTTTTGGTTCGCCATTTACAGCATTTTCTGGTGGCAAAGAGATAATCGGACCTTGATTGCGACATCCATAAAAAAATATCAAAAAAACTAAACATAAAATTTTTTTCATTTTTTGCCTTTCTTTCCGAAAAAACATGTTTTTTCGGTATCTTTTTTGGTTAAAAATTTAACGTCCATAAAACCAGCTTTTTTTAATAAATCTACAACTTCTTCAACTTGTAATTTATTTTTTAAAAATACATTTTCACTCCAGAAATCAAGAGTTTCTTTGGTTGTGCCTTCTAAAAATACAAAAAACAATCCATCGTTTTTCAAAACTCTTTTAACTTCTTTAAAATTTTCTAAAATTTCTGGCCAAAAATATATAGTTTCAAAAGCCGTAACAATATCAAAACTATCATCTGAAAAATTTAATTTTTCAATATTTCCCAAAGAAATTTCAACTCTTTTTTGAGTAATCAAATCAGCGTTTAATTGCGAACTTACTTCGACGCTAGTAGGAGAATAATCAACGCCGTAAATTTTGGCAGTTTTTGAAATTTCGCTAATACGTTTTATATTTGCACCGCCGCCGCAACCTATATCTAAAATTTTAGAATTTGGCGAAATTTGTAAATTTGATAAAGCCCAAATAGCACCATTTTTGTGAGCTTCATTCATATTTAATAAAGTTTCAACACCTTCTTTTCCTTGTGGAAAACGACAATTATCTTTATTCATTATTCATTCCTTAAAGTTTGTAAAACATCGATTTGTGTGGCTTTTTTGGCTGGATAATAAGATGAGATTGAAACTATTAAAATCGCCCCAAAAACAATAGATAAAAAATCAACCACAGAAAGTTCCATCGGTAATTTACTAGATCCATAAACATCGGCTGGCAAATTTATGATATCAAAATTTCCAAACAACCAAACTCCAAAAAGCCCAAGCAATGTGCCAAAAATCACGCCACTTCCGCCAATTACCATGCCAAGAGCAAAAAAACATTTTTTAACTTCAGATTTACTCGCCCCAAGACTAAGCAAAAGCGCTATTTCTTGATGACGATTCATAACAGTCATCAATAAAGAACTAATTATATTTAAACTAGCAACTAAAATAATCAACATCAAAACTATAAAAAGTGCTCTTTTTTCCAATGCAAGCGCCGAAAAAAAATTTCCGTTTTGTTGCCACCAGCCAACAACATTTTGCCCGAAAGAAAGATTTTTTTCAATTTTTTTTATGTCTTCAAATGGATTGTCGCTATAAATATGGATTCCATCAAACATATCATTTTTATAGCCCAAAACAGCGCGAATTCCGCGAACATCTGCATAAATATAACTTTTATCATAAGCTATTAAACCAGAATTAAACTCACCTTTTGTAATAAATTTCTTCATTTTTGGTATCAATGAAAAACCGCTAGGATCATTTGCTGTAAAAATCAAAATTATATCATCGCCATTTTTAAGCATAAACTCTTTTTTTAATCCACTTCCAATAATTAAATTAAATTTATCAAAACTTTTGTTTTTCACAGCATCATTTATAACAGAATTAATCTGCTTTTCATCATCAAAATTTACACCAAAAACAACTCCGCCTTCTAAAAAATTTCCACTTTTTGCTATAACTTGCGAACTTATATAAGGACTAAATTTTAAATTTGGAAATTTTGCCTTTAAATCATCAACATTTTTTTGCGAAACTTCACCTTTAAAAGATGAAAAAATCGTAATAGGATAATTCATAGTAAAAAGTTTTCTTTCGAATTCTTTATCAAAACCATTCATTATAGCCATTGCAATTATCAAAACCATAAGCCCGATCGTAACGCCTAAAAATGCCAAAATCGCGCTTAAAGTTATAAATGGCTGAGTTTTATCAAAACGTAAATATTTAAACAAAAGGTATTTAACCATTTAGGCTAAAACTCCTTTTTTAGGACCACTTTTGCCACAACAATCTTTATATTTTTTACCACTTCCACAAGGGCAAGGTTGATTTCTAGCTGGTTTTTTATTCGAAATTTTTGATTTTTCTTCCATTTTATCTAAAACTTTGCTAACTTGTTCTTCTTCGCTTTGTTCGGCAAATCTTATGATTTGAAGCATTCTTACGCTATCTCTTTTAAGCCTTGCGACCAAATCCATGAACATATTGTAACTATCTTTTTTATACTCAGTAAGCGGATCTTTATGATTGTATCCACGAAGCCCGATTCCTGTTTTTAAAACATCCATTTGATAAAGATGCTCTCTCCAATCTTTATCAACAATTTGAAGATAAATTACTTTTTCTATCTCTTGTTTTTGTTTTTCGTCCAAAATTTTCATCTTCTCTTCATAAGAATTTTGCAAAATTTCAGAAATTTTCGAAACTAATTCATTAAACTCAAGATCTTTTAAAATGTTTATATCTAAATCTTCTCCAGTTTCACTCAAAATTTGCGCTTTTACAGATTCTAGATTAAATTCACTTTTTATACCACCATCAAAAATTTCATTATCATTTAAAATAGATACAACATAAGCCTTTCGATTTTCTTTTATTTTTTCATTTAAACTAAAATTTGGATCTAAAAGCTCATTTCGATATTTATATATAACTTTTCTTTGTTCATTTGCGACATCGTCATACTCTAAAATATGTTTTCTGGCTTCAAAATGCAAACTTTCTACCTTCTTTTGCGCATTTTCAACAGCCCTTGTTACAAGCTTGCTTTCTATGCTTTCGCCATCTTTTATACCAAGTCGTTCCATAATACCTTTTAATTTATCGCTACCAAAAATTCTAAGCAAATTATCTTCTAAACTCAAAAAGAATCTGCTCTGTCCAGGATCGCCTTGACGGCCACTTCGTCCGCGAAGTTGATTATCTATCCTTCTACTTTCATGCCTTTCAGTTCCTATTATATAAAGTCCGCCAAGAAATTTTATCTCATCATCTATTTTGATATCGACACCACGACCAGCCATATTTGTAGCGATAGTAACAGCACCTTTTGCACCAGCATTTAAAATAATTTGCGCCTCTTTTTCATGATTTTTAGCATTTAAAACAGAATGTGCTATGCCAGCTTTTGATAATAAATTATGTAAAATTTCGCTTTTTTCTATAGAGGCAGTTCCTACTAAAACAGGCTGTCCTTTTGCATTTGCTTTTTTTATCTCTTCTATAACTGAATTAAATTTTTCTCTTTCTGTTTTGAAAATCACATCATCAAAATCTTGCCTTATAACTGGTAAATTTGTAGGTATAGAAATAACATCTAATTTGTAAATTTGACTAAACTCTGTGGCTTCTGTCTGCGCAGTTCCAGTCATTCCAGCTAATTTTTTATAAAGTCTAAAATAGTTTTGAAAAGTAATGTCTGCTAATGTTTGACTCTCTTCTTGAATTTTAACTCCCTCTTTTGCTTCAAGCGCTTGATGAAGTCCTTCACTAAAACGCCTTCCTTCACTTAAACGACCAGTAAATTCATCAACTATTACAACTTGAGCGTCTTTTACTACATAATCAACATCTTTTTTAAATAGATAATTTGCTTTTAAAGCCTGATCTAAATAATGTGACAAAACGGAATTTTCCATACTATAAAGATTATCTACGCCAAAAAGCTTTTCTGCTTTTGTAATTCCTCTTTCTGTAATCATAATCGCACGATTTTTTTCATCGACCACAAAATCACCTGTGGCTTTTTCTTCTGGAGTTTGTGCAGCAACGCCTTGTTTCATTTGCAAAGCAACTTCGTTTGCTTTTGTATAACCATCAAGTGTGTGATTTGTAGGACCAGAAATTATAAGTGGTGTTCTTGCTTCATCTATTAAAATACTATCAACCTCATCCACGATAACAAAATTATGCTCTCTTTGGACTTTATCTTCAAATCTAAATTTCATATTATCACGCAAATAATCAAAGCCAAATTCGTTATTTGTCCCATAAGTTATATCACAATCATAAGCCGCTTTTCTAACTTCATCGTTATACACGCCACCTACGACGACGCCAACGCTAAGCCCTAAAAAGTTATAAATTTCTCCCATTTGTTTAGCATCGCGTTTTGCTAAATAATCATTTACAGTTACAACATGAACACCTTTTTTTGTCATGGCATTTAAAACAACTGGCAATGTAGCAACCAAAGTTTTTCCTTCGCCCGTTTTCATCTCTGCTATTTTTCCATCATTTAAAACCATTCCGCCGATTAATTGAACATCAAAATGTCTCATTTTCAAAACTCTGGAGCTAGTTTCTCTAACAATGGCAAAAACATCATTTAAAACATCATCTAAATTTGTACCATTTTCGACAAGTTTTTTAAAATCATTAAAACTATTTTTTAACTCGTCATCGCTTAATTTTTGATATTTTTCTTCAAGTGAGTTTATCTCTTTAAGTCTTTTAAAATATTTTTTTAGTTCTCTGTCGTTTTGCGTACCAAAAATTTTTTTAAATATATTTTTAACCATTTTTCGCCTTAAAATAAAAATAAAGCCTTGATTTTAACATACATTTAATTAATTTTGTTAAAATTTTCTAGTTTTTTATAAAATAAAGGAAACTTATGAAACTTTTTAATATAATTTTTATATTTATCTTTTTTGGTTTTTTAAATGCATCTGATATAAAATTTCAAAATTTATCAGCAAATTTTACTCAAATAGTAAAAAATTCAAACTCGCAAATAAAATATAGCGGAAATTTCATAATCGACGAAAATAGAGCTTTTTGGAAATATGAAAAACCGATTGAAAAATTTGTATATTTTGATGGAAAAATTTTTACTCAAATTGAGCCAAATTTAGAACAAGCCATAGTTACAAAAATACAAAATGCACCAAATTTAACTCAAATTTTTGCGATTTCTAAAAAAATTTCAAAAGATTTTTATAAGGCAGTTTATAATGAAACAACTTATGAAATTTGGACTAAAAACTCACTTCCGATAAAAATAAAATACGAGGATAAATTAGCAAATTTAATAGAAATAAACTTGACAAAAATACAGAAAAATCAAAATCTAAAAGACGAAATTTTTACACCAAAAATTCCATCAAATTACGATGTTATAAATAATTAAATAGAATTTATATATGCGTCTATTTTTTGTTTTAGTGGTGTTAAATAATAATTTATGATTTTTTCCACGACAGCTAAACTTATATCTTTAAAATCTGGTTTTGTAGCATTTTTAATAGCTTTTAAGCCGATTATATCTTTTTGTGAAAATATATCTTTCAAACTTCCACCATCATAAACAATTTTATCAATATCTTCTTTGCAAATAATAAGATGAAAAATAATCGCCGGCTCGCAGAATTTATCATCGTTTAAAGCTTGTGTTATCCCGCCATTTGCTTCACAAATTTCAAAAATCGCTTCGATTCTTTTTGATATATCTTTTAAATACCTAAGACCAAATTCGTTAATCATACTTTTCCTTATAAGTAAAATTTATAGGATTTTACAACATTTTTTATATTTTTTGGGCAAAATTTTTAAAATTTCGCCCAAATTTTTAATGCATTTTTTTTAATTTTTTCACATATTCGTCATAATCAAAACTCTCAACTCCTGCTACTTTATCATCAAAAGCAGCTTTTGCAACGGCTGGAGCGACGCAATATAAAACACACGGATCAAATGGTTTTGGAATTATATAATCTTTTCCAAATTCTAATTTTTCAACTCCATATTTTTCGCAAATTTCTTTAGAAACTGGTTTTGTGGCAAGTTCGGCGATAGCAAGTGCTGCGGCTTTTTTCATGTTTTCTGTGATTTTTTTAGCTTTTACATCTAAAGCACCTCTAAAAATAAAAGGAAATCCTAAAACATTATTTACTTGATTTGGATAATCGCTTCTGCCTGTTCCCATCATAACATCATCTCGCACACTTTCAACTTCTTCTGGCAAAATTTCAGGTATAGGATTTGCTAAAGCAAAAATTATAGGATCTTTTGACATCGATTTGACCATATCTTTTGTTAAAATTCCAGGTTTGCTAAGCCCTAAAAACATATCGGCATCTTTTATCGCTTCACTTAAAGTTGAAATTTCAGAATCTATCCTAAATTCCTCTTTTTCTGGAGTTAAATCTTTACGATTTTTATTTATAACGCCTTTTGAATCAACTAAAATTATATTTTTTGCGCCAAAACTTTTATACATTTTTGCACAAGCAATTCCAGCAGCACCAGCTCCGCTAATTACAATTTTTATATTTTCTATTTTTTTACCATTTATTTTTATGGCATTTAAAAGCCCAGCACTTGTGATTATCGCTGTGCCATGTTGATCGTCATGCATAATAGGTATATTTACACTTTCTTGCAATTTTTTTTCTATATAAAAGCATTTTGGAGCTCTTATATCTTCAAGATTAATTCCGCCAAAAGTAACACTTATAGCCTTGCAAATTTCAACGATTTTATCTGGATCTTTTTCGTTTATTTCTATATCAAAAGCATCGACATTTGCAAATTTTTTAAATAAAATAGATTTTCCTTCCATTACAGGTTTTGCAGCTTGCGCACCGATATCGCCAAGTCCTAAAACCGCCGTTCCATCGCTAATTACAGCAACTAAATTTGATTTATTTGTATATTTATAAGCTAATTCATTATTTTCTTTAATCTCTTCACAAGGAAAAGCAACACCAGGCGAATAAGCAATTGATAAATCATGTGCATCGTCACATTTTGTCTTTGTATAAACGCCGATTTTCCCACCTATATGATATTCTAAACTTTCATCTTTTGTAACTTTTTTTACACCTTTTGACATATTTTCTCCTTAAGTTAAATTTAAAAAATTTGAAGATTGTAATAAAATAAACTTATTTAAATTTTAAGAGTTTCGAAATTCTAATTTGTGTTTCATCTTTTCCTATAACTTCCATAACTTCAAAAATCGAAGGGCTTACGCTAGTACCAGTAATAGCCACTCTTAAAGGTTGCGCTAAATCTTTTAATTTCGCATTTTCTTTTTGCAAAAATTCATTTGTTAAATTTTCAAATTCTTCTGTATTTTTAGCATTAGAATTTTCTAAAATTTTCGCGAAATTTTCCAATAATTTCTTTGAATTTTCATTTATAAATTTATTATAAGCTTTTTCTTCATATTTTTCTGGCTGATTTATGATATTTAAAGCTCCGTTTTTTAAATCAATCAAAGTTTTTGCTCTTTCTTTTAAAATTTCAAAAAGCAATTCGCCGTTTTTTATCTCATCAAATTTTATATCAAAATCTTTCATAATCTCGCATAATCTATCGAATTTTAACTCTTTTATATAATGCGCATTTAGCCAATCAAGTTTTGAGATATTGTAAGTTGAAGAGGATTTGTTTATATTATGCGGATCGAAAAATTTTTTCATATCATCAAGCGAGAAAATTTCATCATCGCTGTGACTCCAGCCAAGTCTTACCAAAAAGTTTAATAAAGCTTCAGGCAAATATCCCATTTTTTTATATTCCATAACATCAGTTGCCCCGTGTCTTTTAGATAATTTTTTGCCATCGCTTCCATTTATCATAGCGACATGAAAAAACTCAGGAATTTTAAATCCAAGCGCATTGTAAAGCACGATTTGTTTTGGAGTGTTTGATAAATGATCATCGCCTCTTATAACATGCGTTATGCCTTTTAAAGCATCATCTACAACGACTGTAAAATTATAAGTTGGCGTTCCATCGCTTCTTGCTATTATAAAATCATCAAGCATATCAGCGCAATTAAATTTAACATCGCCTTTTATGCCATCGCAAAATTCTATAACTCCATCAATCGGCGCTTTTATACGTATTACAGGATCTATTCCAGCAGGCGGAGTTCCTTTAAAATCTCTGTATCTTCCATCATATTTTGGACGTTCTTTTCTTGCTTCTTGCTCTTTTCGCAAAGCATCGAGTTCGTCCTTGCTCATATAACATTTATAAGCTTTACCTTCATCAAGAAGTTTTTGAATATAAAATTTATAAATATCAAATCTTTCTGATTGATACCAAATTTCGTCGTCGTAATCTAGACCACACCATTTAAAAGCTTCTAAAATGGCTTTTGTAGCCTCTTTAGAATTTCTTTTTAAATCTGTATCTTCTATCCTTAAGACAAATTTTCCACCATTTGCGCGAGCAAATAGATAACTATAAAGCGCAGTTCTAAGTCCGCCAACATGCAAATAACCAGTCGGCGAAGGTGCAAAACGAGTTACTATCATAATTTTTCCTTGCTTTGTTTAATATGATTTACTTTTTTTTATTAAAATTGCCGATTATATAAAAAATTAAGTTATAAAGGTTTTAAAAATGAAACAAATTCTTTTTGTGTTGTTAATTTTGGGATTTTCTCAAGCAAAAATAGTAAATTCCGTCATAGCAAACGTAAATAATGAGCCGATCACACAATACGAATTTAACGAAACTTTAAAAAAATTCGGTGGCAATAAAAAAAATGCCCTTGATACTTTGATAAATGATAAATTGATAGAACATCAAATAAAAATTTTAAATATCACAGCTGAGCCTTTTGAAATAGAAAAACGAATTTCACAAATCGCTCAACAAAATAAATTATCAATTCAAAATTTTCAAAAACAAGTCGCAAAACATATGAGTTTGGGGCAATTTAGACAAGAAATAGCAAATTCTATAAAACAAGAAAAGCTTTTTAGTTCTATTTTTCAAAACTCAAATCAAAATATAACTTTAGAACAAGCGCAGAGATTTTATAAACAAAATTCTCATCTTTTTTCAAATTTTACAAATGTTAATGTTGTGAGATTTTTTTCTACAGATTATGAAATTTTAGATAATTTTGCAAGACAAAAAACAAAATCAACACAAGGAATAATAATTTCAAATGAAAATTTCAATCTAAGCGCGATAAATCCAAAAATAGCAGACATTTTAAATCAAATTCCAATAAAAACTTTAACTCCGATTTTTGAAACAAACGGAGGTTATGAAATGTTTGTCGTCACAAATAAAAATGGCGCAAAAATAAAAAGTTTTGACAGCGTAAAAGATCAAATTCTTATAGAACTTGTAAAAAAAGATAGACAAAAAGAGTTGATTTCTTATTTGGATAAACTTAAAACAAAAGCAACGATAAAATTTATAAAATAAAATTAGCGGGTTATGTTGATTTAATCATAATCCGCAATTTTAAAAACAATAAACTACATTTTTAAAATCCATCAAAAAGCCACCATTT
Organism: uncultured Campylobacter sp.; assembly: GCA_947090385.1. GTDB lineage: Bacteria > Campylobacterota > Campylobacteria > Campylobacterales > Campylobacteraceae > Campylobacter_B. The sequence goes on from CAMUNZ010000008.1 coordinate 23,676, forward strand.
AGGCATTTGCTACAGATAAAAAAATAAAAATAAAATGATTTAAAAAAGTGAAATGGTGACCCCTACGAGATTCGAACTCGTGTTACCGCCGTGAAAGGGCGATGTCCTAACCGTTAGACGAAGGGGCCGCCTCGGTTAAAAAAAGAAATAAAATTATATTACCATAAAACTTAAATTTCAATTAATTTAAATAAAATTTTCGCTAAGATTACAAAAAATCAAAAATAAGGAGAAATTTTGGGTAAAATTTTATTAGCTTTTTGCTTGATTTTATGTGGATGTAGCGTAAAAAACAAACAAATTTCAAAAAATAAATCGGCAGTTATAACTTTGATAAATCAAAATTTTAAAATAAATAGCACAGGATTTATCATAAATGACGGTAAAAAAACAAATTTGCAAATTTATGAAAATGGCATAAATGTTTTAGAATTAAAAGTTGGCAAACGAATTTGTTTAAATTTTGGCTGCAAAGAGCAACTTAGTTTTAATAGAGATTTTTTTAAAAATCAACATTATAAAGGATTTTTGAATGAAATGTTAAACTCAAAACCAATTTATGATAAAAAAAATCTAATAAAAACAGATTGCGGTTTTAATCAAAATATAAAAAAACTTTTTATAGAATACTCAGTTTGTCAAAAAACAATGAAATTTATTGACAAAAAAAATCGTATAAAAATAATTATAAAAGAGTTGGATTGAAAAGAGTTGGAGCACACGTAAGTGCAAGTGGTGGCGTAAGTAAAGCACCTTTAAATGCAAAAAAAATAGGAGCCGATGCTTTTGCTTTGTTTTGCAAAAATCAAAGGCAATGGCAAGCAAAACCTTTAAGCGAAAATGAAATTTTGCTTTTTAAACAAAATCTTGAAATAGCTAAAATTTCACCAGATTGGGTTTTGCCACACGATTCTTATTTGATAAATTTAGGTCATCCAGATCAAAACTCAAGACAAAAATCAATAAACGCTTTTATAGATGAAGCAAAAAGAGTTGAAATTTTAGGATTAAAACTCTTGAATTTTCACCCCGGTTCGCATTTAAAAATCATTGACGAAATTGAATGTTTAAAATTTATAACAGATTCTATAAATAAAGCTATAGATTCTACTCAAAATTTAAAATTCGTCATAGAAAACACAGCAGGACAAGGCACAAATTTAGGCTTTACTTTTGAACAAATTGCAAGAATTATAGAAGGCATAAAAGATCAAAAAAGGGTTGGAGTTTGCCTTGATACCTGTCATCTTTTTGCTGCTGGATACGATATAAAAAATGATTATAAGGGGGTTATGAATAATTTTGATAATATAATCGGATATGATTTTTTATCCGGAATGCATTTAAATGATACAAAATCTACTCTTAACTCACGCATCGATAGGCACGAAAGTTTAGGAAAAGGAAACATTGGACTTGAGACCTTTAAACAAATTATGCAAGATCCAAAAATAGATGAAATTCCTATGATTTTGGAGACAATTGATGAAAATATTTGGATAGAAGAGATTAATATTTTAAGAAATTTTACAAAGGATTAATTTGAAAAAAATTATATTTTTAAGCTTAGCTTGTAGTTGTATTTTTGGTAGTGGATATAAAATTCCTGAACAAAGTGGTGATTCTGTGGCTATGAGTGCCGCAAATATCGCAAAAAGTTTTGGCGCCGATGCTAGTTATTATAACCCGGCAAATATGGTATTTTTAAACGATGCTAGACATTTAGGCGAAATAGGCGGAACATTAATTTATCTTAAAAAAGCAAAATACGTTCCAAATAAGGAAAACGGAAATGATCAATATGCAAAATCAAAAGATTTCAGCATAGTTGCTCCAAATTTGCATTTTGTTTCACCAGAATATTTTCCAAATTTGCGTTTTGGTCTTAGTTTTGCTGTTCCAGCTGGAATGACGATGAGATGGGAAGAAGAGTTTAAATCTAAAGCTTTTGCGAAGGAATTTCAATTAAAAGTTTTCGAGATAAATCCTAGCGTGGCTTATAGATTTTCCGATCAATTTTCAGCTGCTTTTGGTTTAAGAGCCGTCTATTCAAAAGGTGTCGTCAAAAATCAATTCGATCAAACGTTTAACAGAGACATCACAGGAGATAGCGTAGATTTTGGTTACAACCTTGCTTTTACATATAAACCAACACAAAATTTAAGCTTTGCAGCAACCTATAGATCAAATGTTGATTTGACATTAAAAGGCGATGCAGATATTGATTTGAGTACAGATCCAGGCTATAAAGGATACCACGATAAAGTCTCAGTCGAAATTCCTCTTCCTGCTACTTTAAATTTAGCGACATCTTATACTTTAAACAAAACAACTTTTTTAGCAACTTATGAAAGAATTTTTTGGTCAAAATTTAAAAACATAGATTTCGAATACGACAAAGAAATTCATCCAGGATTAAAAGGCAATTTCGATGATCCTGTAATTAAAAACTGGAAAGACACAAATGCTTATAGATTTGCAATCGCGCACGAGTTAAACGATGAAATTCGATTAATGGCTGGTTTTGCTTACGATGAATCCGTATCAAAAGACAAATTTGTCGGATTTGAACTTCCAGAATCAAAAGCATTTTTATATTCAGCCGGTATAAATTACAAATTTAGCGACAATTTACAAACTGGTTTATCATATCTTTATCAAGATAGACAAAATAGAAATGTAAAAAATACACATCAACAAACAAATGGAAAATTTATAAATGGCGATGTGCAACTTGTAAATCTTAATTTAAAATTTACATTTTAAGGCATAAATATGAGTTTTTTATCTGAATTTTTGCAAGACGAAAACAAAATTTTTGAGATTTTAAAACTGGAAAAAAATCAGGTAAAAATTCTGCATTTTTTAACAAAAAATTATTTAGAATTTACGACAAATATCTCGGTTTCAAGGATAATAACCGAGATATTTAACCAAGATAAAAACGAAATTTTTACGCATCTTAACGAGATAAAAAGTTTAATAAAATTGAATTTTATAAACATAAATCAATTTAGCGAAAACTCATTAAGCGAAGAAATTCTAAATCTTTTAAATTGTGATATAAAACTTAGTCAGAATTTTTTAAAAATCCTAGAAACTGGCGAATTTTGCGATATCACAAAGAAAACGTATAAATCAATTTTTGAATATTTAAAAGATTATTTTATTTTGGCTGATCTTTATCAAAAAAAGCCAATTTTTAAAAATACAATTGATGAAAAAATAAAAAATTTGCAAAAAAGAATAT
>CAMUNZ010000009.1 GCA_947090385.1 uncultured Campylobacter sp.
ATCTTGGTGAAGAACTCGGGAAACTAGTTCAAGGGCTGACAAAAATTATTTCGATAAGAGTAAATTCCGACAAAGAAGAAGACATAAAGCTATCTACTTCAGCCTTAACTTTTAGAAAAATGCTTATGACATCTATAGAGGATGTTAGAGTTTTGGTTATAAAACTTTGCGATAGACTTCACAATATGCTTACGTTAGAATCATTAAGAGAAGAAAAACGCAAACGAATTAGCGAAGAAACATTGATGGTATATGCGCCAATTGCTCATAGATTAGGAATTTCATCTATAAAAAATTTACTAGAAGATTTAAGTTTTAAATATGTCTTGCCAGAAGAATATAACAAAATCGAAGAATATATAAACGAGCATAAACAACAATTACAATTAAAATTAAATACTTTTAGTGTAAAAGTAAATGAACTTCTTTTGATAAATGGATTTTGTGAAAATAGTTTTGAACTTGAAAAAAGAATAAAACATCATTACTCAATTTATCTAAAAATGCAAAGAAAAGGCATATCTATAGAAGAAGTTTTAGATCTTTTAGCTATAAGAATTATCGTGCAAAATCCAATAGATTGTTATAAAGTTTTAGGAATTTTACATATAAATTTTAATCCATTAATAGCGAGATTAAAAGATTATGTCGCTCTTCCAAAACAAAATGGTTACCAAACAATTCACACAACTATTTTTGATACAAAAAATATAATAGAAGCGCAAATTCGCACATTTGATATGCACAAAACAGCAGAATACGGCGTAGCAGCACATTGGAAATACAAAAGTGGCGATTTAAGAAATCCAAATTTAAATTGGTTAAATGATTTAAGTGAGCAAGAACAAAAAGATGAAAATGCAGAAGAGTTATACGAATACGCAAAAGATAGCCTTTATGTAGAAGATATCGCGATTTATTCTCCAAAAGGTGAAATTTTTACTCTTCCAAGAGGAGCCACAGCACTTGACTATGCTTATGAAATTCATAGCGAAATAGGACTTCGAGCAAAAGAGGCATTTGTAAATCGCATAAGAGTTCCACTTTTAACAGAATTAAAAAATGGCGATATAGTAAGGATAGTAACAAGTGATGAACCACAATATAGATGCTCTTGGCTAGAAAGTGTAAAAACAGGAAAAGCAAAAGCGACTATTAAATTCTTTTGCAAACAAAAAATAAAAGAGATAAACAATCAAATAGCATTGAAAATTTTATCAGCTATTTTTGCTACAAAAGAGATGAAAATTTTAGAATGGCTAGAAAACGAAGGGCTGACAAAAAAAGTTTATAGAATAGCTTATGATTCTGTATTTTTAAAAGAGAACGTAAATTTACTTAAAAAATATACAAGGAAAGATAAACTATTTAATATAAATTTAAAAGATAAATATGATATAAAAAAACAAAAATTCGATAATATCGTAGTTTATTCGAATTATAAAATAAATGAAGTTTTGTTTGATTATTGTTGTAATCCCAAACGAGGAGATGACATTTTAGGTTTTAGAGATAATCATAGCGTAAATGTGCATCATAAACTTTGCGATAGAGCTTTAAAACTTATGTTAAGTGGTGAAGAAATGATTTATGTAAAATGGACAAGAAACGCACCACATAGATATGGATTAATTTTAAATTTGGAAAATAAAAGAGGAAGTTTAGCTACTCTTTTAAGTGATTTAGTAAAACTCCAAGTGGATTTAGTAACCATAAATTTAAAAGAAAATTCCGATTCTGTCGTAGATTTTTTTTATTTAGTTATAGAATTAAACGAAAATTTAGATTTAGAAACAATTAAAGAAAGATTGAAAAGCAAATATAAAATCATAGAATTTAAATCATTAGATGATGTTTATAGTAGCTAAAAAGGACAAAAATGGTAGATATAAGCGGTATTATGCTTGAAATAAAAAGAGGTATTTCTGAAATTATAGGTAGCGAAACAGGACAACTAGAAAAACTTATAAGAAGATTTTACGATAATGGTGAAAATTTTTTTATAAAAATTGGAATGGATCCTACGGCTACAGATTTACATTTAGGTCATACAGTTGTTTTGCAAAAATTAGCTTTTTTACAAAAACATGGCGCAATTGTTCAGTTTTTGATCGGTGATTTTACAGCCACGATAGGAGATCCTACAGGTAAAAGTGAAACTAGAAAAAAACTTGATCAAGCAACTGTTTTAAAAAATGCAAAAACATATCAAGAACAAGTTTTTAAAATTTTAGATACACAAAAAACTAAAATTTTATTTAATTCATCGTGGATTGAAAATTTAGGCGCAAATGGACTTTTGGAGTTAGCAAGCACAGCAAATGTTGCAAGAATGCTTGAAAGAGATGATTTTGAAAAAAGATACAAAAATGGAATTTCTATATCAATTAGCGAATTTTTGTATCCACTTTTGCAAGGATACGACAGCGTTGAATTAAAAAGCGATATAGAAATTGGTGGAACGGATCAAAAGTTTAATTTATTAATGGGAAGACAGCTTCAAAGAGTTTATGAAATAGGAAAAGAGCAAATAGTTATCATGATGCCACTTCTTGTCGGGCTTGATGGCACAAATAAAATGAGTAAAAGTTTAGGAAATTACATAGGAATCACAGAAGATCCTCAAACTATGTATGCAAAAATTTTAAGCATAAACGACGATTTGATGTGGGATTGGTATAATCTGTTGAGTAAAAAAACCATTCCAGAAATAAATAATTTAAAAGAAAAAGTAGCAACTGGAGAAATTCATCCAAAATCAGCAAAAGAGGATTTAGCATTAGAAATCGTGGCTTGTTATCATAGCGAAGAAGAAGCACAAAATGCTAAAAATGAGTTTGACAATATACATTCAAAAAATGAACTTCCTAGCCAAATGAACGAGTTTTATTCAACTTCTCCTTGCTGGATAGTAAAAGCCATTTTAGTTTGTAAATTTGCAAGTTCTAGTAGTGAAGCTAGAAGACTTATAAAATCAAATGCAGTAAGCATAGATCAAAATAAAATAGACGATGAAAAATTACAACTTGGAAGCGGAAATTATGTTTTGCAGGTAGGTAAAAAGAATTTTGCAAAACTTAAGGTCGAATAATGAAAAGTTTAAAAATAGGACAATACGAAATAAAATATCCGATTTTTCAAGGTGGAATGGGTCTTGGAATTTCTTGGGATCAATTAGCTGGAAATGTTAGTTTAAATGGTTGTTTAGGCATAATAAGCTCTGTTGGAACAGGCTGTTATAAAGGCGAAATTTATGCACAAAAAGTTATAAAAAATCGTCCAGTTGGAAGTGATAATTTTTATTCAACAGCTGGATTAAAAGCTATCATAGAAAATGCTAGAAAAATTTGTGGAAATTTGCCGCTTGGTGTAAATATAATGTACGCAGCAAACGATTATGCAAGAATGGTAAAAGATGCTTGTGAAAGTGGAATAAATATAATAGTAAGTGGCGCCGGACTTCCTACAAATTTACCAGAATTTACACAGAATTTTAAAAATGTAGCACTTGTACCAATTGTAAGTTCAGCAAAAGCTTTAAAAATAATTTGCAAAAGATGGACTACAAGATACAATAAACTTCCAGACGCAGTAGTTTTAGAAGGTCCTAAGAGTGGCGGTCATCAAGGTTTTACTTACGAGCAATGCACAGATCCAGATTATCAATTGGAAAATTTAATTCCACAAGTAAAAGATGAAATTAAAAATTGGGGTGATTTTCCATTGATTGCAGCTGGTGGAATTTGGGATAAAAACGATATTGATAAAATGATGTCACTTGGTGCAAATGGCGTACAAATGGGAACTAGATTTATTGGTACTTACGAATGTGACGCCGCAATTGGTTTTAAAGAAATTTTAATGGACGCAAAACAAGAAGATATCGGACTTTTAAAAAGTCCCGTAGGATATCCTGCACGCGGAGTTAAAACGAATTTATTTAAATTAATGGAAGAAAAAATCGCACCAAAAATTCAATGCATTTGTAATTGCGTAAGTCCTTGCGAAAGAGGAATTGGAGCTAAAAAAGTTGGATTTTGTATAGCCGAAAGACTTCACGATGCGGCGCTTGGAATAAAAGAGACTGGATTATTTTTCACTGGCACAAATGGATATAAAATCAAAGAATTAATAAGCGTTAAAGAACTTATAAAAAGGCTAATTGAAGGTGAAAAATAAATTTTTAATTTTATTTTCTATTTTTTTATTTATCGGAGCAATTTCTGGACAAACTTTAATAAAAAAAACTCCTCAAGATTTAAAAATCATAAAAATAAATAAAATAGAAAATGATGGAATTGAAATTATTTTTAGTCGCGATGTTTTACGAAATGAGTATAAAGTTTATGATTTAGATCAAAAAAATAATCATAGATCTATCGTTGATATCCATGGAGTTTTAAAAACTTCAAATTATAAATTTTCTACAAAAAATATAAAAGAAATTCGAATAGCTCAATTTAATGAAAAAACTATAAGAATCGTTTTTTCAAATAAAACAGATATCGGTCTTAGCATAAAAAATACCGGAAGCATATTGCAAATTGTCCCTTTTGGCGCAAAATTATCTAAAAAAACAGACAAAATTCCGCAAAAAATTCGCACAATTGTAATCGATCCAGGACACGGTGGAAAAGATCCAGGAGCAAAAGGACAAAGCAAAAAAGAAAAAGATGTTGTTTTAAGCATAGCTTTAAAAGCAGGAAAAATTTTAGAAAATCTTGGATACAACGTAAAATTTACTAGAAATTCTGATAATTTTATAGAGTTAAAAAATCGAACAAGTTTTGCAAATAAGCAAAAAGCCGATATTTTTATTTCAATTCATGCAAATGCCGCGCCAAAAAGCAATTCTGCAAAAAATTTTTCTGGTTTTGAAACATTTTTTTTAAGCCCGAGTAGAAGCAAAAGAGCTAAAAATGCAGCTGCTTTAAAGGTAGCATAGAAGAGATGAATTATTTCACTCAGCAAACTTTTTTAAATTTTTTAAACAGAGAAAAAATAATTCAATCAAATAAATTAGCAATAGATATACAAAAAAATACAATTTCAAATATTAAAAAAGCAAATTTTAAAGTTATAGATGGCGGAGTAAGAGAGGCTCCTTTTTGGGTTTTAGTTGGCGCTTTAATGCCAGCTGTTTTGATAGAAGTAGGATATATAACTCATCCTGATGAAGGAAAAAATATAGCAAAATCAAAATATCAAGACGCAATCGCAGAAGGCATAGCAAAAGGCATTGTTAGCTATTTTGTGCATAATCAATGAAATTTATAAATAATTCGCCATTTAACGTAGAATTTGGAGATATTTACTTTAATACATTTAATCCAATAAAAGAAAGCAAATTCGTTTTTGCATCTAAAATTTATGAAATTTTGGATAAAAAAGATTTTTTTATAGTCGCAGAATGTGGTTTTGGAACTGGATTAAATTTTTTAAATTTAGTTAAAATTTTTAAAAAAACAGACAAAAAACTTCATTATGTAGCAATAGAAAAAAATCCGATATCTGCAAAAGATTTAAAAGAAATTTACGAAAAATTAGGAAAATTTAAAAAATCATCTAAAATTTTAATCAAAAAAATCTCAACAATTAAAGATATTTTTATAAATCGTATAAAATTTTCGAAAAATATAACTCTTGATTTAGTTATAGGCGATGCAAATGAAGTGCTAAAAAATCTTGATTTTAAAGCCGATATTTGGTTTATGGATGGATTTGCGCCAGCAAAAAATCCGCAAATGTGGAGTTTTGAGATTTTTAATGAAATTGCAAGATTATCAAAAACCGGTTGTATCGTCGCGACTTTTACAAGTGCTAGAATTGTGAAGGACAATCTAGAAAAAAATGGATTTTTTGTAAAAAAAATTCAAGGTTTTGGCAAAAAAAGAGAAATGATAAAAGCCAAATTTAATGCAAAAATTTTATATAAAAATGTCTGGTTTGAAAGAAATTTCAACAAAATCAAAGGCAAAAAAGTTTTAATAATCGGAGCTGGAATTGCTGGAATTGCCACGGCGTTAGAGTTGAAAAAACTTGGTTTTGATGTAACGATAACAGAAAAAGAAAATAAAATCGCAACAAATGGAAGCGGAAATTTAATCGGAGCTTTAATGCCATTAATCACAAAAAATAGCGTAATGCTTGGAAAAATGCATAAAATAGCCTTTGATTTTGCAAAAGAATTTTACAAAAAATCAAAATTTGCACATTTTTGTGGAGCAAAACTTTTTGCATTTGATGATAATTTAAAAGAAAAATATAAATTTTATGAAAAATATAGTGAAAACGACAAGCCATTTTCAAGTTTGATTTTAAACGATTGTGCGGCAATAGAAGTTAAAAAACTAATAAAAAATTTAAGTAAAAAGTTGAAAATTTTGACAAATTTTGAGTTTTTAAATTACGAAAAACAAGATGGTAAAATTTTTGCGAAATTTTTAAATAACGAAATTTTGCAAACAGATATTTTGATTTTTACTACAGGAAGTCATAGCGAAGAACTTTTTGGCAAAGGAAAAAATCCAAAACTAAATTTTGACGATTTTATGCAAATTTCTTCTGTGAGAGGACAAGTCACGTGGCTAAAACCTTGTATAAAAACTCAACAAATTTTAAATTCAAAAGGTTACATAACGCCATGTTTTGATAAAATTCAAATAATTGGCGCAACTTATGATAGGATTGATTATGAAACAAAATCAAGAAAAATTGATGATGAAAGAAATTTGCAAAATATTAAAGAATATTTACCAAAAAATTATAAAATAATCGGCTCAAAAGTAGGTTTTAGATCTTATAGTGGAGATAGATTTCCCTTAATAGGGCAAATTCACGATGCAAATTTTTATAAACAAAATTATAAATCAATATTTTGGACAAAAAATAACAAAAGCGATTTAATGCCAGAAAATTTAGATGGAATTTACATAAATTCAGCGCACGGTTCAAGAGGGCTTTGCACGGCTATTTTAGGGGCGAAAATTTTATGTGATTTAATCACAAATCGCCCAATTTGCGTAGAAAAATCATTAATAAACGAATTAAATCCAGCAAGATTTTTGATCAGAAAACTAAAAAAAGGCTTAATCGTCTAAGCCAAAATTTTGTCTATATTCTTCTAGACTTCCTTCAAAATCTATAATCTCGCCATTTCCTTTTAAGTGCAAAATCCTATTTGCAAAAGCATCGATTAATTCTCTATCGTGACTTACACAAATAACACCACCCTCAAAATTATAAAGTCCTTCTCCAAGCGCGATAATCGCCTCTAAATCTAAATGATTGTTTGGTTCGTCTAAAATCAATAAATTTGGTTTATGAAGCATAAGTTGGCTAAGTTTTACGCGATGTTTTTCGCCACCACTTAAATCATTAATCGTTTTTTCTTGCTCGGCACCGCTAAAAAGCATTCTGCCAAGACATTTTCTAATTTTATCTATATCTTTATTTTGCGCATCTTGCAAAAATTCATAAAGTTTTAAATCGCTTTTTAAAAGATTCATAGTATCTTGCGGAAAATATCCAAGTTCTATCGTGGCACCTATATGAATTTTTCCAAAATCTGGTGAAATTTCATTCATGATCATCTTACAAAGTGTGCTTTTTCCCACACCATTTCGTCCAATAATCGCGATTTTGTCGCCTTTTTTCATATTGAAACTAAAATTTTTAAAAATAATTTTATTATCAAATTTTTTGGAAATTTCGCCAAATTTTATAAGCTCGTTGCCAATTTCGCAATTAGTTTTAAATAAAATACTAGGCTCTCTTCTTGAAGAAGTTTGAATTTGTTCGATATTTAAACTTTCTAGTTTTTTAGTTCTGCTAGTTGCTTGTTTTGCTTTGCTTGCATTTGCGCTAAAACGAGCGATAAATTTCTCCAAATTCTCTTTTTCTTTTAATTTTTTATCTCTCTCTAATTCAGCCTTTTTTTGTATCAAATTCGCCGCTATATACCAATCATCGTAATTTCCAGTAAATTCTCTAATTTTTTTAAAATCGACATCTAACATTCTTGTGCAAACTCTATTTAGAAAATGTCTATCGTGGCTTATCAAAACAATCGTGCCTTTATGGTGATTTAATTCATTTTCAAGCCAAGAAATAGCATCTATATCTAAATTATTTGTCGGCTCGTCCAAAAATAAAATATCAGGTTTAGGAAAAAGCACTTGCGCTAATAAAATTTTAACTTTTTCGCTATTTTCAATATCTTTCATGAGTAAATCAAAATTTTCAAAACCAAGCGAAGATAAAATTTTTTCTATTTTTGTTTCATATTCATAAGTCGGATCTTCTTCGGCGCAAATCATTTCTAACTCGCTTAAACGATCGTTTATTTCATCGCTAAAATCACCGTTTTCATATAATTTTTCTTTTTCTTTTACAGCGTAGTATAATTTTTTATTGCCAAATAAAACAGCATCTTTTAAACTAAAATTTTCAAACTCAAAATGATCTTGCCTTAAAATTCCAACTTTTAATCCATTTGCAATCACAACTTCGCCACTTGTTTGATCAACTTCACCACTTAAAATTTTTAAAAAAGTTGATTTTCCAGTGCCATTTGCGCCTATAAGCCCATATCTTTCGCCAGAATTTAAACTTAAATTTACATCTTCAAATAAAATTTTTGTCGGATATCTTAACGTTACATTTTTTACTTCAACCATTTATATTTACCTTATTAATGCAAATCCTCGTTTAATTTCACAACTTTTTTGTTTAAACTTGCGTTCATTACGCCACTTTGACTATCTAATCTAAAATGAAGCCCATTTAATTTTGCAAGCTCTAAACCTTTATAAATTTCTTTATCAAAACTAAAATTTGGATTTATTTTTGCTAAATTTTGGCGATTTTTTTCGTTTATTAAAATTTTTGTGCCTTCTAAAACAGCAATTCCAGCATCAACTATGCAATCATCTCCAAGCGGAATCCCAGTAACTGAATTAGCACCTAAAAGACATCTTTTTCCTATAGTTACAGCATTGCCATTTGTCCCGCTTAAAACACCAAGTATAGAAGCACCACCGCCGATATCGCTACCTTCACCAACCTCAACGGCGCTTGAAATTCGTCCTTCTACCATAACAGCACCTTTTGTTCCACTATTGAAATTTACATAGCTAGCACCAGGCATTATAGTCGTCCCATCTGCTATCACGGCGCCCATTCTAACTTTTGCATCATCTAAAATTCTAGTATTATCAGCAGGAATTATATGACTTAAAAATCTTGGAAATTTATCAACGCTTGAAATTTTTGGATACATTCCATACATTTTAAGCCAAATTTCATTTTCTCTAAGCCATTGAAGCTCAATTGGTCTTGAATTTTCATCCCAAGCAACATTCGGCAAAATTCCAAAAGCGCCATTTAAATTCAAACTTTTTAAAGGCACTTTTTGACCAGAAAGCAAATAAAGTTTTAGATAAACGCTTTCAACGCTTTTTGGTGCATCATCTTCAAAAATCATAGTTAAACAAAAATAATTTTCGCCATTTTCGTCTTTTAAAATTTGATCAATTAAAAGCAAAGTTTGTAAATTCTGATGATTTTTATCATCGTCAATCAAAAATTCAAACTCTTCTATGACATTTTTAACAACATCTTTATCAAGATCAATTACAGCTTCTTTTTCGTTGAAATTTACTTTTTCATATTTTTGAATTTTATCCAACAAAACTGCCAAAAAACCAAAATTTTCATTCACATTTAAAACAGCATAATTCACGCTTAAACTTTTTTTATTATCCAAAATTCCTTTTTCAACTCGTCCAATCGCCCAAAATTTTGGCTTTCTAGAATTTTGCGACCAAAAATTTTCACTAAATTTTTTAATTTCTTCTAAATTTTTCATATCTCACCTCGGTTGAATTGCTGAATTATCACCAGAATTGTTTTGCAAAAATTCCCAAATTTTTTTAGCCGCTTCATCGTATCTTTTAGCGCTAATCGAATTTGGTTCATAAAAACTTATAGGTTTTCCTTTATCGCCACCTTCACGAAGTGAAATTTCTATAGGAATTTGCGCCAAAATTTCTGTTTCGTATTCGTCTGCAAGATCTTTTGCGCCACCTTTTCCAAAAATTTCGTATTCTTTATTATTATCTGGGCAAATAAAACCACTCATATTTTCTATAATTCCAGCGATTGGAATATGAAGTTTTTCAAACATATCAAGACTTCGTTCACTATCATCTAATGCCACAATTTGCGGAGTTGTTACGCAAATTCCAGCACTTACTGGAACATTTTGAGCAAGGCTAATCTGCGCATCGCCAGTGCCAGGAGGCATATCAAAAAGTAAAACATCAAGCTCTCCCCATAATACATCACTTAAAAGCTGGTTTATAACTTTCATGATCATCGCCCCACGCCAAATTAAAGCCTCGTTTCCCATCAAATTTCCGATACTTACGATATAAACACCATTTGCTAAAATAGGTTTAATTTTATCGTCTTCAATTGCCGGTTGTGAGTTTTGAATTCCAAACATTCTTGGGATATTTGGACCATAAATATCAGCATCCAAAAGCCCTACTTTAAGCCCCATTTTCGCAAGACTTATAGCTAAATTTGTAGTTGTTGTGCTTTTTCCAACTCCACCTTTTCCACTACTTACCATAACAAAATTTTTGATATTTGGAAGTAAATTTTTACCACTTTGTGAGTTACTTTGCTCTTTTGGAAGTTCTGGAGTGTTTATTTTTAAAATAAGTTTTTCTCCAAAAATTTTAGAAATTTTTGAGTTTAATTCATCTTTTACTTTTTGATTATTTGATGGAATTTCTAACACCAAAACGGTATCACCTTCTATAAATTCGGCTTTTTTTACAAAACCAAAATCAACTACGCTTTTTTTAAATCCAGGATAAATTACATCTTTTAATTTTTCCAAAATTTCATCATTCATTTTCTTTATACTCCTTGCACTCCATTTTAGCTACTTCTTTACTGATTTTATATGCACAAAACTTAGGTCCGCACATAGAACAAAATTCTGCCTTTTTAAAGCCCTCTTCTGGCAAACTTTCATCGTGAAATTCTTTTGCTTTTTCTGGATCAAAAGATAATTCAAATTGTTTATTCCAATCAAAAGCATATCTCGCATCACTCATAAGATGATCTCTATCTATAGCGCCAGTTCTTTTCAATGCAACATCTGCTATATGTGCAGCGATTTTATGTGCAACCAAACCTTCTCTAACATCTTTTGCATTAGGAAGTCCTAAATGCTCTTTTGGTGTAACATAGCAAAGCATACTAGCTCCGCAAAATGCTGCCATCGTCCCACCGATAGCACTTGTAATATGATCGTAACCTGCTCCTATATCGGTAGGAAGCGGTCCCAAAACATAAAAAGGTGCGTCTTTGCAAAATTCTTGCTCTAATTTCATATTTTTCTCAATATCATTAAAAGGCACGTGTCCTGGACCTTCTATCATAACTTGAACATTTTTTTCCCACGCCCTTAATGCTAATTCTCCAAGAGTTTTTAACTCACTAATTTGCGCTTCATCAGTCGCGTCATAAAGACAGCCTGGACGCAAACTATCTCCTAACGAAAGAGAAACATCATATTTGGAACAAATTTCTAAAATTTGATCAAAAGCTTGATAAAATGGATTTTCTTTATGATAATGCATCATCCAAGTAGCCATCAAACTTCCGCCTCTGCTTACAATTCCCATTTTTCTTTTTGAAATAAGTGGCATAAATTTAAGCAAAAATCCAGCATGAATTGTAAAATAATCAACTCCTTGAATTGCCTGCTTTTCAAGTACTTTTAACATCGCATCGATAGTTAAATTTTTTATATCTTTAACATCGTTTATTATTTGATACATCGGAACTGTGCCTATAGGAACAGAACTTGCCGAAATTATAGCTTTTCTAATTTCGTCTAAATTTTTACCGGTGCTTAAATCCATAACTGTATCAGCACCATATTTAATCGAAATTTTTAGTTTTTCTATCTCTTCTTCTATACCGCTACTAACAGCTGAAGCTCCGATATTTGAATTAACTTTGCATTTTAAACAGCGTCCAATCCCAATAGGAGCTAAATTTTTATGATTTATATTTGCTGGAATTATAACTCGTCCATTTGCAATCTCGTTTCGCAAAAATTCTTTGTCTATTTTTTCGATATTTGCAACAATCTCCATTTGTGGGGTGATTACACCTTTTTTTGCGAAAGCCATTTGTGTTATATCAGCCATTTTGATCCTTTAAAAAATTGTTAAATATATCAAAAAAATATAAAATAAAGCTTTTATCATATAAAATAATAAATCTCTTAAAAAAGGATTAAAAGGATTAAAATGTATGATTTGATTTTATTAAGCGCTGGAAATTCAACAAGATTTAAAGCACCATTTAAAAAGCAATGGTTAAGAATCGGCGAAATTCCACTTTGGTTAGAAGTCGCTAATAATTTTAAAAAAAATGGCTTATTTGACAAAATTTTTATAGTAGCAAACAAAAAAGAGATAAAAATAATGCAAAATTATACAAATGAGTTTATATTTATCGAAGGTGGAGATAAAAGACAAGATTCACTTTTAAATGCCTTAAATTTTGTAAAAAGTGAATTTGTGATGGTAAGCGACATAGCAAGAGCTAAAATTTCAACAAATTTAATCAAAGGTTTAATATCAAATTTAAAAAATTTTGATTGCGTGACGCCTTTTTTGCCTTGCGTTGATACGGCTTTTTTAAATGACGAAAAAATAGACAGAGAAAGTTTAAAATTAATACAAACACCACAAATTTCAAAAACGTCTTTGCTTAAAAAAGCTTTAGAAAGTAAAGAGATTTTTACAGATGATAGCTCTGCAATTTTAAAATTTGGCGGAAAAGTAAATTTCATAGAAGGCGAAAAAGACGCATTAAAAATCACAACTTTACAGGATTTGAAAAAATTTAATTTTAAAAAAACTTCAAATTTGCAATTTGTTGGAAATGGATTTGATGTACATAAATTTGGACAAAAAAGAGATTTGATTTTATGTGGCGTAAAAGTTGAAAGTGACATCGGTTTAATAGCACATAGCGACGGAGATGTCGGAATTCATGCATTAATCGACGCAATTTTTGGCGCTTGCTCGATTGGCGATATAGGCGAATTTTATCCAGATAATTGTGAAAGATTTAAAAATGCAAACTCGGCAATTTTACTAAAAGATTGCGTGAAATTTGTAAATTCCATTGGATTTGAGATTGTAAATGCCGATATAACTTTGATTTTAGAAACACCAAAAATTTCAAAATATAAAAATCTTATGAAACAAAAAATTGCAAATTTGTTAAAAATTCCGCCTTTTAGAGTAAATATAAAAGCCACAACGACAGAAAAACTAGGTTTTACGGGACGAAAAGAAGGAATCGCAACTATCGCTAGCGTAAATGTGAAATTTTTTGATTATGAAAAATTCATTTAATTTTTTATAATAAAATCCACAAATTTTCCAATGCTTTTTTCGCCATCAAAAAGTTCTATCCTGTAAATCATTTTAGCTACGACACAAGCCGAAAAAACGACATTTGTGCGGTATTTATTATCGCCAACTTTTTTAAAATCAGCTTTTATTGTGCCCATATTCATATTTATGCCGTAAATTTTCGCGTTTAAATTTTTAAAATCACCTTGCAAATTTGAAATTTCAAGCAAAACTGGCACCATAGAATATACAGGACGCGACGAAAAAGAAAATTTTACTCCATCATTTTCACAATCTTGTAAATTTAAATCACATTTGACTTCAAAATTTTGATTATCTATTTTTTTTTCGTTATTAATATAAAAAAAAGCAAAAGCACCGCCGATTAAAATCGGTAAAATCGTAAAAATAAAAATTTTTTTCATAATTTTCTCTTTGCAAATTTAATTTATTTTTTAAACTTTAAAAAGTATATAAAAATACCGAAAAATAACATTAAAATAGATAAAATTTGGCCCATTTGTAAATTTAAAAAATAAATTCCCATTTGTGGATCTGGTGCTCTAAAAATTTCACTTATAAATCTCATCAAAGAGTATAAAATGGCGTAAATTGCGATTAATTCTCCGTCGAATTTTTTAAATCTACGATAAATAAATAAAATTATAAAAATTACAAAACCTTCTAAAAATGCTTCGTAAAGTTGGCTTGGGTGTCTTAAAATTCCATTTACCAAAATTCCCCATTCGACATTTGTCTCTTTACCGATTAATTCTTGATTTAAAAAATTTCCAATTCTTCCAAAAATATAACCTACTGGCACACAAATAGCAACTAAATCAAGCAAAGACCATAAATTTGTATTTTTATATTTTTTGCAAAATAAAAAAGTAGCCAAAATAAAGCCAATAACCGCTCCATGGTAACTCATGCCGGAAATTCCTACAAATTTACAATTTATAAAAGGATTAAAAATTTCCCAAGGACGCAAAATATAAAACATAGAATTTTGAGAATAAATCAAAATATAACCAACTCTGGCACCCAAAATTACGCCAATTTCGACCCAAACAAAATAATTTTCTATCAATTCATCGCTAAAATTTAGTTTATCTTTTTTTATAAAAAATTTTGCAGTCCAAAAACCAACAAGTAAAGCCAAAACATACATAAGCCCATACCAATGGATTTTAAAACCAAAAACAGAAAAAGCCACCGGCTCAAAGTGGCTATAAATTTCATTCCAAAATGTCAAATTTCAATCCCAAAGTGTCTTTTATATTTACGCAAAAATCTTCTAAAAAATATCCAAAAGCGCCATAATAATGGCTTCCGGCATTTTTTTGTAAATGTTTGCAAAGCGCTATAGTAGAAGGCATAAAATACTCAACCAAAAATTTTCCAAGCATTGCGTGAGTTTTTTCATCTTTGTCGTTTCTAAAAACAGCCGATAAAAAAGCCAATAAGTTTGAAATATGACAATGTTTTAACTCTTTAAAAGGAATTTCGTATCTAGTTTTTTTATACCAATCAACCATTTTAGCTTCATCTATAAGCCCAAAATAATCCAACTCAAATCCATGTTTTATAGCCACAAAATCGACGGCTATTATCTTAGAATTTTCTGTTTTTAAGGATTTTTTCCATTCGATAAGACCCAATTCATTTTGTTTATTTTCAGTTTTTATAAGCCAAGACGGGATTAACTTTTTAAAGTTTTCCTCGTCTATGCAATTTTTAAAATTCGATGCAAAAATTATGCAAATTAAAGAATAAATTTCTCCAACTTTCATTTAATACCTTTTTTTATGTCATTAAATTCTATATATTCTAAAAATTCTTCTTTAAGCCTTTTTTCTCTATGCAAAACACTCTCTTTTTCACAATCAAATTCACTTTTTGCTTCTTTTTTTATCTCTTTTTGCATATCTTTTTTTATATCTTTTAATGCATCTTTAAAGTCCATCACTCTCCCCTATGTTTTTTTAATGCAGCGCCTATCGCGGCTATAATCTCATCTTTTTTTGGATTATCATCTTCTGTAGCTTCTAAAATTTCAGCAAAATGTTTTTCAACATAACTCGTATCAAAAAAACCTCTGCGAAAATTTCTAGTTTTACTAATAGCTAGCAAAAATGGAATTATAGTTTTTATACCATCAATTCTAAACTCTTTTAACGCTCTTTCTAATTTATTTACAGCCAAATCGTAATCTGTCGCTTTAATGATAAGTTTTGCAACTAAAGAATCAAAAAACGGTGGAATTTTATAATCTTTATATATATGACTATCAACTCTGACAGAAGGACCAAGTGCCGGATAATACTCTGTAATTGTGCCAGGTGCTGGGATAAAATTTTTCCAAAAATCTTCAGCTGTAATTCTCGCTTCTATAGCAAAACCTCTTGGTTTTATATCGCTTTGTTCTATATCTAAAATTTCACCAGCAGCGATTCTAATCTGTCTTACAACCAAATCAGATCCTGTAATTTCTTCCGTAACGCCATGTTCGACTTGAATTCTTGTATTCATCTCCATAAAATAAAAATTATTGTCATCGTCTAATAAAAATTCTATAGTTCCAGCATTTGAATAATTTACAGCCTTTGCAGCAGCTACAGCCGTAACGCCCATAATTTTTCGCAAATTTTCGCTAATAGATGGACAAGGCGCAATTTCTATAATTTTTTGATGTCTTCTTTGAATAGAACAATCTCTTTCACATAAATGTATTATATTTCCGTAATTATCTCCTAAAATTTGAAACTCGATATGTCTAGGATTTACAACTAATTTTTCCATAAAAACTTCATCATTTTTAAAAAAAGTCATGGCTTCTCTTGTGCAAGATTCATAAGAACTCTCCATATCTTCTTCTTTCCAGACTTCACGAATTCCACGACCACCGCCACCACCACTTGCTTTTAAAATTACAGGATAACCAATTTTTCTAGCATAACTTTTTATCGTGTCCATAGTTTCATTATTTAATTTTTCAGTGCCAGGAACAACTGGAATTCCATTTTTTTTCATCAAATATCTTGCGATGTTTTTATTTCCCATTTTTCTAATAACATCAGATCTAGGACCTATAAAAATTAATCCGCTATCTTCAACTGCTTTTGCAAAATCATAATTTTCACTTAAAAATCCATATCCAGGATGAATAGCATCAGCACCACATTCTTTTGCAATTTCAATAATTTTATCAATATCCAAATACCCTTTTATAGGATCATCGCTTATTTTAAAAGCTTCATCAGCAATTTTTACATGCAAACAATCTATATCTGGTTTTGTAAAAATAGCAACACTTTGAATATGTAAATCTCTACAAGCCCTAACAATTCTAACAGCAATTTCGCCACGATTAGCAATGAGAATTTTATGAATCATAAAAAACCTTTCAAGAGAAAATTTCATTATGATATAATAATTTCTTATATTTTTAGCTAAAATTTAAATCAAATTTTTAAAGCTTTTAATTTTTGCTTTTTTTAAGCATTAAAAAGATAAAATCCAGATTTCGTTTTTGATATGCGCTCGTAGCTCAGCTGGATAGAGCATTTGATTGCGGTTCAAAAGGTCGGAGGTTCGAATCCTCTCGGGCGTACCATTTTAAAATTCTATTGACTGATTTTGAGGAAGCGGAATTTTACTTTCGATTTTATTTTTATCAGCGCAACCTAAAAACAAAAAAATAATAAAACAAAATAAAATAGTCTTCATTTTAATCCTTTTATATTTTTATCAAACCAGTAAAATGCAAAAAAAGTATTCGCAGAAATCGCATTTTTTTCATCATTTATAAAATCTAAAACATCTTTTCTAGGCACAAAAACAAGATTTATAAACTCACCATCGACTCCGCCACCAACGCTTTTTTTCATAGTTTCATCAATTTGAGTATAAAAAAGACTTTGTTTATTTGTAGCAAAACCAAGCCCAGAAAAAAATGAGTTTATATAGCAAATTTCATTTACACTATATCCAGTTTCTTCGTAAATTTCTTCAATTATAGTTTGTTTATCGCTTATGCCTTTATCTTTTATGCCGGCACAAAGTTCAAAACTAAAGCCATCTGGTTTTTTGCCATTTTGTTTTTGCCAAGACCATAAAGATGGACGAAATTGTTTAACAAATAAAAAAGCATCTTTTGTTATATGATATATCAAAGCACAAACGCTATCATGCACTTTAACACAATCCCAAAATGATTTTTTTCCATTTATATCGTATGAAATTTTATAAGGTTTAACAAATTTTGATTCATCAAAATCACAAAATTTTATATCTTTTACAATAATATCCAAGTCGCAAGTCCTAAAAAACTAAAAAATCCAACGATATCTGTAATTGCAGTAAGCAAAACAGAGCTTCCAACAGCTGGATCGATATTAAATTTCTTCAAACTTATAGGGATAATCGCGCCAAAAAAGCCAGCAATTAACATATTTATAACCATAGCTATGCAAATTACAAAGCCAAGAAGAGGCATGTTAAACCAAAAAAACGCGATAAATCCAAGTAAAATCGAAAAAATAAAGCCATTAATCAAAGCTATGCCAATTTCTCTTTTTAAGACAAATTTTGCATCTTTAAACTCAATCTCACCAAGCGCTAATCTTCTTACGGTTACAGTTAAAGCTTGAGTTCCTGCATTTCCACCCATAGCGCTAACAATTGGCATTAAAACTGCAAGTGCCACAATAGTTTCGATAGTTTTATCAAAAATTCCGATTATAACAGAACTTAAAAGCGCAGTTCCTAAATTTATAAATAACCATAAAGCTCTCGCTTTTGCGGCTGTTTTTATGGTGTTGTCTTCTTCTTCTGCTTCATCATCAACACCAGCTAAATTATAAATTTGCTCAGTAGCTGTTTTTTCTATAATATCGTGAATATCATCGGTCGTAATTCTACCAAGTAAAATTCCGTTTTCATCGACAACAGCAATAACGCTTAAATCAAAATCTTGCACAATCTCAACTGCTTTTTCAACCAAATCTGTATCATAAACATAATGAGGTTTAAAAATTTCTTCTTTATCGTTTTTTATTATATTTTTGATTTTCTCATCAAAATCATACATCAAAAGCTCATCAAGAGGAATGGCTGCTTTTAAAGAATTATCATCATCTACGACAAAAAGTTGATATATATTTTCAAGTTCTTTTTCTTTTTTTAACCTTCTTAAATTTATAATCGCAGATCTTAAATCGTCATTTAAATTTGCTTTAAAAACCTCCGTTTGCATATAGCCACCGGCTAAATCATCGCCATAAGGAGCTAACTTTAAAATATCTTCTTTTTCTTCTTCGTCTAATTTATCAAAAACTTCTTGCGCTTTTTCTTGATCAATATCTGTAATATAATGCAAAAGATCAACTTGATCGTCACTTTCAAGTTCTTCAATTGCTTGTGCTATCTTTTCACTAGGTAAATTATCAATAATATCTTTAAGCATATGATCTGGCATCTCAATAGCTACATCGCCAAGCTCATCTGTATCGATTTTCTCCAAAAATTGCGCATACTCTTCTTCGTCGTGCCTTTTGATAGTTTTTAATTGTTGTGCTAATTCAGAAGGGCTTAAATCTTGCATATCATCAATATGCGATTGTAAAAGCTCTTTTGCTTCTTGTAATTCTTGATTCATAGTCAAATTTCCATAAAAGTTTCGAAAACTTCAACCCTTTCAGGTTTTTGTTTTGACAATGAATTTAGCTCATTTATTGCATCTTTAGATAATTTTGTAAATTCTATATTTTTTTCACTTATGACTTTTAAATTTGGATTTTTTACAACACTTAAAGGATCGATTGGGCGAGAATTTTTATAAACACCAAAATGCAAATGCGGACCAGTTGCAAGTCCGCTATTTCCGACATAAGCTACAAGTTGCCCTTGTTTTATTTTTGAACCTCTTTTTATCCCTGCAGCAAAATTTTTAACATGCGCATAAAGCGTCAAATATCCATCACTATGCTTGATTTCTACAGTATTTCCATAACCGCTTTTTTTACCAGCAAAACTTACTATGCCATCTCCAGCAGATTTAATCGGAGTTCCGATTTTAGAACCATAATCAACACCTAGATGCGCTCTGTAAATTTTCAAAACAGGATGAAATCTTTTTAAGGTAAATCTAGATGTAATTCTCGCATTTGTTATAGGTGAAATTAACAAAAAAGTATCCAAACTTTCACCTTTTTCTGTGTAATATCTGCCGTTATAAAAAACTCTGTAAAATTTTTCACCACCAGTTTTTACATAGGCTGAATGGATAACTGGCATTCCTAAAACTTTACCTAGTCTAATTTTTTGAGTATAAACGATAGCAATTTCATCCTTTTTTTTCATCAAACCGAAATTTACACCGCTTCTAAACGCATTTACAAAAGCATTTGCCAAATTGCTACTTCCACTATAATTTAAAATATCCAAATACGGCGAATTTTCTAATTCAAAAGCTAAAATTTTTCTTTTTACTTCATAAAAAACCGGATCAAAAATAAGTTTAAATTTACCAAATTTATCTTTATAAATATGAATTTGCAACTCTTCGCTAATGGGAATTAAAATTTGTTTTAAATTTCCGTTTTCGTCACTTAAAATTTCACAAATTGAACCAGCACGAATTTCAGAACTTAATTCTTGTGCTTCTTTATCAAGATTGTAATACAACGAGAGCGGAATTTCACTTTTTTCTAAAAATTGCAAAAAACTTAAACCAATGGGCCATTCAAATTGATTTACGCTAGGAGTTGAAGAATATAAGATAGAAAAACAAAAAATCAAACTTGATAAAAATTTAGCCATTTTAAAAACCTTTAAAATTCAAAAAATATTGCAATTTTACAAAAAATTAATTAATGCAAGTTAATTTAGCCACAAATCCTCTATCAAAATCTGCATAATCTTTATAAAATTCGGCGCAAAATCCAAAATTCTCAAGCTCTTTTTTTAAAGAATTTTTTTGATCGTAACCCATTTCGCAAATTAAAATTTTTGTTTTTTTAGATGAAATTTGAATGATTTTTTTTAAAATTTCATCTCCATTTTCTCCGCCAAAAAGTGCGATATATGGCTCTTTTAAAACATTTTCATTAAGTTTATAAAATTTTGCTATGTATGGCGGATTGCTTAGGATAATGTCAAAATTTTCATTTATATTTTCAAATAAATTTGATCGCAAAAATGCAATATCTGCTTGAAAATTTAATGCATTTTTTTGAGCAACTTTTAAAGCTTTATCGCTTATATCGCTTGCTAAAATTTTTGCATTTATGCCAATTTTTTTTAATTCTAAAAACATCGTAATGGCGATTATCCCACTACCAGTGCAAAGATCTAAAATTTTTGGATTTTTAAAATTTTTTGCTTCATTTAAAGCTTTTTGTATCAAAAATTCAGTCTCAGCTCTAGGAATTAAAACATTTTTATTTACAAAAAAATTCCGTCCAAAAAACTCACAACTTTTTGATAAATATTCAAAAGGAATATTATTTTTATAAAGATGTAAAAATCTATTAAATCTATGAAATTCAAAAGTAGAGATTTCATCATTTAATTTTAAAAAAATTTTTTCAAATTCATAGTTGAAAACAATGGACAAAATTCGCGAAAATTCGCGAAAATTCAGTCCAGAGTTTTTAAAAATTTCAGATATTTTCAAGCTCATTTATACGTTCAAAAAGCGTCGGATGAGAGTGATAAACAAAAGAATAAATCGGATGTGAAAGTGGAAAAGCAAGATTTTTTTCACCTAATTTTTTTAATGCACTTATAATGTCGTTTTTATTTGTAAGTTCTGCTGCAAATTTATCTGCACCAAATTCGTGACTTCTAGAAAAATATGACATTAAAGGCTCAAAAAATGCATTTAAAATCGGGGAAAAGAGCAAGAAAAATACTATCAAACTTCCTCCACCTACTTCTAAACCTAAAGCTTGTATAAAACTTTGTGGCAAATTTCCTAAAATTGCAAAAAATATAAAAATCAAAACACTCATCAAAAATATATTTTTTAAAATATCTTTATGTGAAAAATGTCCTAATTCATGCGATAAAACAGCTAAAAGTTCATTTTTTGTAAGACTTTGTATCAAAGTATCATATAAAACAACTCTTTTTGTTTTTCCAAGTCCGCCAAAATAAGCATTTAAACGGCTGTCTCTTTTACTTGCGTCAATTACAAAAATTCCGCTACTTTTAAAACCAGATTTTAATAAAAGCGAATTAATAGCATTTTTTAACTCTTCATCTTCTAATAATTTCATTTTGTTAAAAAGTGGAGCGATAAAAGTAGGATATGCAAAATTTATAAGTAAAATAAACAAAATTCCAAAAACAAAAGCCCAAATCCACCAAGATGGAAAATTCTCAAAAATCCAAAGCACAACAAATACAAAAATTCCGCCAAAAATAATCATCAAAGCAAATTTTTTGATTAAATCTAAAACAAAAATTTTTGCTGTCATGTTTGAAAAGCCAAGTTTTTTATCCTTTACAAATTTTTCATAAATGTCAAATGGTATTGATATTATAGAATTAATTATCAAAAATCCAAGAACAAAAACTAAATCTGTAAAAATTTTGCTTTCAAAAACAATAACATTTTGCAAAAATTTAGCACCAAAATATGCCCAAAAAACTAAAATTATAAAGCCAAAAACATCTATAAAAATAGAAAATTTTTGATTTATAACCACGCTATTTGCAGCTTTAAAAAACTCTTTTTCTTCTAAAACAACAGCTTTTTTTTGTGATTTGACAAAATTTATCTCTAAAAAACTTAGCCAAATTTTATAAAGAGTGTAAATAAAAAATACAAAAACTAAAATGTTTATCAATTTTATCTCCTTAAAAGATCGGCATTTTAACAATAAAAAGTAAATTTATTTTAAAAAATTATTATAAAAACTACTTACAAAAACAACTAAAATTATAAAAGGAATTATGTATTTAATATAATAAAACCAAATTTGAACTAGATTTTTACTGTATTTTGTGCCTTGTAAAATTTCGTTTTTCGCATCATCTCCTAAAACCCATCCTACGAAAATCGCGCACAAAAACGAAGTTAAAATAAAAAATATAGTCGCACTTATGCTGTCAAAAGCATCAAAAATATTTTTACCAAAAATTGTAATATCGTTTAAAATATTTGTAGCCATCAAAGATGGTAAATTTCCTACGATAAAAATTCCAAATAAAGTTATCATTATCGCATTAAAGCGAGAAATTTTTGTTTTTTCGCAAATTGAAGTTATTATGACTTCATAAATTGGAAGCGAAGTCGTAAGAGCTGCAATCATCAAAAGCGCAAAAAATGCAACTGCAATAAACTCGCCCATAAACATATGAGAAAAAACTATAGGTAAAGATTTGAAAACAAGGCTAGGACCGCTATCTGGAGCTACATAAAAACTAAAAAGTGAAGGAAAAATCATAAATCCAGCAACTACTGCTATAACGGTATTTAAAATACCAGTGATTATAGAAGTTTGAATCAAATCGACATCTTTTTTTAAATAGCTTGACATAGTTATCATAACGCCAAATCCCAAAGAAAGAGCAAAGAAAACTTGTCCTAAAACATCAATAAAAAGCTTCATTGAAATTTTTGAAAAATCAGGAGTTAGATAAAATTTTACTCCTTCGTAAGCTCCATCAAGTGTCAAATTTCTTACAACCATACAAATCATTAGCAAAAACAACATGGGCATAAGAACTTTTGCGGCTTTTTCTATGCCTTCAACTGCGCCTTTTACTAAAATAACAAAATTTATAAGGACAAAAATTCCAGTCATAATAGCAATTACAAAAGGCGAATTTTCTATGTTTTTTGTATAAAATTCGCTAGTTATATCTTTTGTTATAAATTTATTATTTAAATCAAGCCCTCCAGTTATTATTTCATAAATATAATTTAAAACCCAACCACCAATTACCATATAATAAGCCATAATTCCGAAAGAACCGATTAATCCCATATAACCAGCTATTTTCCATTTTTTATTAATTTTTACACCATTTGCAAAACCACCAAAACAATCGATAGAGTTTTTATTCATCCTTCTACCGATAGCATTTTCGACTAAAATCATCGGAATTCCTATAACAATCATCGCGATACAAAACACAAAAACATAAGCACCGCCACCATTTTCCCCAACTAAATATGGAAAACGCCAAGTACAGCCAAATCCGACTGTCGCACCAGCGACAGCCAAAACATAAGTAAGTTGGGAACTCCAAGAACTCCGATTATCTTTTTGCATTTTAATTCCTTAAAAACATTTTTAATTAATAAATTTTAACACCCAAAAAATTCATCAACAAACTCTCGCTTTTTTGTGAAAATTCATCCATAAATTTTTCATAACTACTTTTTTGTCTCCAAACAGGATCTTCAACTTGCGAAATTTCTTCTACTTTTTGTTTTACTTCAAAATAGTTGCTAACTCCATCAATTAAACCTAAATTAGCCGCTTCATTTGCTAAAAAAACTTTTGCATTTGCCCATTCGTCTTTTTTTTGTAAATCAAGTTTTCTAGCATTTGCGACTTCATTTGTAAAAAGCTCATAACTTTTATCAACCAAATTTTGCAAACTTTGTCTTTCTAAATCGCTCCATTTTCTCATAAAAGTCCCTGCTTGTTTAAAATCACCAGCGCTTACAACTTGCTCTTTTATGCCTATTTTTTGCATCAAATTTTCTATATTTACGCTTTGCATAATAACGCCAATTGATCCGATAAAACTTCCTGGATTTGCCCAAATTTCATTAGCCCAAACTCCACTAAGATAACTTCCGCTCGCCATAGTGCCACTAGCATAAGCAATTACTGGCTTTTTTGAACTTAAATTTTTAATCGCCATAGAAATTTCGACACTTTGAGACAATGCGCCACCAGGACTATCGATATTTAACAAAACACCTTTTATAGCGTCATCTTTTGCGACTTTATCGATTTCTTCAAGTAAAGAAAAATCCATAATCGGACCTTTTAAATCAATTTGTACCAAATTCGCTGATTTTAGTGAATCATTTTGAGAACTAAAAAATATCAAATAAATTATCAAAATAAACAAAAGTGCCTTAAAATTGTTGTTTATAAAACCAAAAATTGATTTAACAAAATCTAAAATTTTCAAATTTTATTTCCTTTCCTTTTACAAAAAGTTTTTCAACGCTTTTTGTATTTAAAATTAAATTTACACAAAGAGAATTTTTATTGCTATTTTGGCATTTTACAAGAGAAAAATCAGCATCAAAATCGCTAGAAATTTCACCGGCTTTATAATTTAACGCATTTGCACCACCAAAAGTCGCCATTCTTAGTAAAATTTTTGCCATTTTTTGAAGATTAAACTCGTTATGCATAAATAAATTTGCTCTTAATTCATCAAAAAAATTTAAAGAATTATTTGAACTAAGTCCGTCGGTAGCGATATTTACTTTATCAAAATTTCGAATTTTTTTAAAATTTAAAATTTTACTTCCTAAAAGTTTATTTGAACGAATGCAATGACTTACAAAATGATTTTTTTCAAATTTTTCAAAATTATCAAAATAATTACAATGAGTAAAAAGCGTATGAAGTCCGCTAAAATTTTGCAAAAATTCATCTTCGTTAAATTGAGGTTTTGGATTTTTATTAAAATTTTGCAGCCATTTTTTAAAATTTTTATCACCATTTTTTAGCCATTTTTTTTCATAAACACTTTCTAGAAAATGAGTTGAAATCAAAAAATCATTTACTTTTGCGAAATTTGTTGTATATTTTGCAAGTTTTTTTGTAGAAGAATACGGCGAATGAAGCGAAACAGCAGGCGTAAAATTTTCATTTTTAAAAAGAGAAATTTTTTCTATTTTTTTATTAAAATTTATTATATTTTGCTCAAAAAATTCGTCATTTGCACCCAAAATTTCAACAAAAAATACAACTCTTAAATCGCAATTTTTGCATTCATCAACTTCACCAAAAAAGCTAGAAATTTCACCAAAACCAGCAACACCACTTTTTTTCATCTCGTTTATGGCTTTTAAAATTATTTTTGAGTTTACTTCTTTACTTAGATGATTTCGATTTTTTATAACAGAACTTAGCCAAATCATAAAATCACCATAAATTAAATTTCCAAAATTCGCGCTAAATTCTAAATGAACATGCGGATTATAAAAAGCTGGCAACATCACTAAATCATCATAAATTTCGACTTTTGCATTTGGAAATTTGTTAATTAATTTATCAAATGTAGAAATTTCTTTAAATTTTTCATCAAATAAAACTGCACAATCTTCAAAAATTTCATATTTTTTGTTACAAGTAATTATAAATTTTGGTTTAATTATTTTCACTTTTATCCTTTTGATAAAATGCGGATTATACTAAAGTTTTATTAAAATTAAATGATTTTTTGGTATAATTGAAACCATTTTTTTATAAGGAATTAATATGAAAGTAATGGTAATTCAAGGACCAAATTTAAATATGCTTGGCGTAAGAGAGCCAGAAATTTATGGAAGTATGAAACTTGAAGATATTCATACACAAATGAAAAACGCAGCTAATCAAGCAGGAATTGAAATCGAATTTTTTCAAAGCAATTATGAAGGCGAAATAGTAGATAAAATCCAAGAATGTCTAGGAACAGCAGATGGAATAATAATAAATCCAGCAGCATATTCTCACACATCAATCGCAATTTGCGATGCGATTGCGGCAGTTAAAATTCCAACTATAGAAATTCATATTTCAAATATCAATTCAAGAGAAAAAATGCGACAAAAAAGTTTAATCACTCCTTACACAGCAGGTTTTATTTCTGGTTTTGGACCTTTTGGATATCATCTAGCTTTAATCGGAATGTTTCAAATTTTTGAAGGCATAAAAGCTTTAAAAGCGGCAAAAGAAGCAAAAAATTAATGTTTATCTTAAAAAATGAAAATGCCCAATTTTACGAATGCGGATATAGTTGCGATAATGCGATTTTTTTAAATTTAGAAGAAAATTTTTTTATTACAGATGCAAGATATGCGATTGAAGCAAATGAAAAAATCAAAAACGCAAAAGTCATACAAAGTAATGATTTGATAAAAAGCACGAAGGAAATTTTAAAAGAGCATGAAATAAAAGAAATTTGTTTTGATCCTTATGATTTTTGTGTAGCAGATTTTGATAATTTAAAAAAAGATTTAAACATAAATTTTGTAAAAAAACCGAATTTTTCGCAAATTTCAAGAATAGTAAAAAAAGAGGATGAAATTTTAAAACTAAAAAAATCTTCAAAAATTGGAGAAATTT
>CAMUNZ010000010.1 GCA_947090385.1 uncultured Campylobacter sp.
CAAAAAAATCAAATTTATATATACAAAAATGATGAATTAAAACTTATTGTGATAGCTTGTTATAAATTTTTTAATAAAATTAAAGAGTTAAAAAATGAAATAAATCAGGCTTTTCATATAAAATTTAAAAACAATATACCAAATTTATATATCATTGTTCCAAATCAGAAAAATTTTAAACGGCATATTGAGATAAAGAGTTGTTTTAAGGATATTTCTTTAAAACTTGTTGCATATAAACTTAATAAAGGATTAAAATGTTAGCAGTTGTTTATGGAAGTAATACAGGAAATACAAAAGAAGTGGCTGAAATTTTGGCACAAAAATTAGATGCAGAGCTTATAAATATTGCAGATGTAACTCCTGAAGAATTAAACAAATATGATAATTTGGTAATTGGCGGTTCGACTTGGGGAAGTGGTGATTTACAAGATGATGTTGATGCTTTTGATTTTAGTAAATTAGATGTTAAAGGCAAAAAAATCGCGCTTTTTGGATTAGGTGATTCTAGTAGTTATAGTGATACTTTTTGCAATGCTATGGGAACACTTTATGAAATTTTAAAAGAAAAAGGTGCAAATTTTGTTGGTAGTGTAGATAGCGGAGATTATGAATTTGATGAAAGCTCAGCTGTTGTTGATGGAAAATTTGTTGGTCTTGCAATTGACGCTGATAATGAAAGTGAAAAAACAGAACAAAGAGTAAATGATTGGGTTGAGCAAATAAAAGGTGAGTTTTAATAAAAGCCCTTTTAAAAGGGCTTTAAATTTGTTATAATCCGCATTTAAAGGATTTAAAATGCAAAAAACAAGAACTTACAAATAATCTTAATGAGTTTTTCAAACAAAGAAGTGAATTTTATGCTTTGTTTGATAAAGAAATTCCAAAATTTAAAAATACCGATGTGTTTGATTTTTCAAATCAAGATGATTTAAAAGAAATTTACACCCATTTTTATAAATTTGATTATGCTATCAGAAAACTTTTACCATCCATTTATAAGGCTTATGATATAGAATCAAAAGATTTAAAAAAAGATTTTTAATCTTTTAAGCGAAGTGAATTTAAAACTACAAAAATAGAGCTAAAACTCATAGCGATTGCGCCATACATTGGTGTTAGTAAAATTCCAAAAGATGAATACAAAATGCCTGTTGCTATTGGTATGCAAATTGCGTTGTATGAAAAGGCCCAAAATAAATTTTGTTTTACGATTTTAATTGTTTTTTTAGAAATTTCAAACAAATTTAAAATTCCATTTAAATTTGAATTTAGTAAAATTCCATCCCCAGCCTCTTTTGCTAGATCTTCGCCAGCGCCCATAGCAAGCGAAACATCGGCTGATTTTAAAGATAAAAGATCATTTATACCGTCCCCAACAAAAATCGAATTTGGCAAATTTTTGATAAATTCAAATTTATCATTTGGTAAAACAGAAAATTTATATTTTTCTATGCTGACTAATTTTGCGATATTTTTTGCCGATTTTTCATTATCTCCAGTTAGCATAAATGGCGTGATATTTAAATTTTTGATATTTGAAATTACATCTTTTGCTTCTTGTCTAATCGTATCTTTTAAAATTATAAAACCTTTATACATGCCATTTATAGCTACAAAAATTATCCCTTCGTCATCTTTTTGTAAAAAATTTTTATCTATTTTGATGCCATTTTTATTTAAAAATTTAAGATTTCCAGCCAAAATTTCATATTTATCGTTTTTGCCAAAAATTCCCTCTCCTATAAAATTTTTAAATTCACCGTCAAATTCTTTTTTTGCATTTGCAAATTTCACTATGGCTTTTGCTACTGGATGATTACTTTTTTGTTGCAAACTTGCTACTAATTCTAAATCATTTAAATCTAAAGTAGAATGCACAACGGAAATTTCGCCAGTTGTCAATGTGCCAGTTTTGTCGAAAACTATATTTTTTGTTTTATGAATTATTTCTAAAATTTCTGGATTTTTTAAAATTATGCCTTTTTTTGCGGTATTTGTTATCGCGCAAACTATCGCGATTGGCGTCGCAAGGCCCAGTGCGCAAGGACAAGAGATTATCAAAACACAAATTGCACATAATAATCCTTGTAAAAAATATCCGCAAAAAGCCCAAATTATCAGTGTAACAATGGCGATTACAATCACGCTAGGGACAAAAATATTTACCATTTTATCGGCTAATCTTGTAATTTTCATTTTGTGGGTTGATGCTTCATACATGGATTCTACGATTTGAGATATCAATGAATTTTGTGCTAATTTTGTGACTTTTACATTTATAAAGCCATTTAAACTATAACTTCCAGCAAAAACTTCATCGCCTTCTGTTTTAAATACTGCTAAACTTTCGCCAGTTATCGCTTTTTCATCGATTTCTGCACTTCCGTTTATTATCACACCATCAATTGGAATTTGCATTCCAGCTTTTACTATTATTATGTCGCCGATTTTAAGATTTTTAACTTCTATTTCACACTCTTTACAATCGGCTAAAATAGCCATTTTAGGTTTTAAATTTATCAAATTTTTTATATAATCGTTTGAGTTTAAACGCGCTCTTTCTTCTAAAAATTTTCCAAGCAAAATAAAAGTTATTATCATGCATGCACCACCAAAATAATGATAATTCAAATCTTTCGGTGTTAAATTAAGTATAGATAAAAGGGAATAAATATAAGAGCTTCCAGCGCCCAAACTTACTAAAACGTTCATATCATAATTGTTATTTTTAAGATTTTCATAAGCTTTTATAAAAAAATTTTTTCCACAAATAAAAATCACAAAAGTCGATATCGTTAGCATAAAAATAGTTTTAAAAATTGTGTCGATTGGCGTCATTTCACACACCATTATTAAAATGCTTAAAATTAATGATATGAAAAATTTTTCTTTTAATTTTTCTAAATTTTCTTCTTTTTTTTGTTCCAAATCATCCAAATTTTCGCTGATATCAAATCCTAAATTTTTGATTTTTTCTATAATTTTAGGAATTACATCGTCGTTTGAAATTTCAAAAATTCCAAAATTATTTGCATAGTTTATATCTACTTTTTTTACTCCGTTGATTTTTAAAGTTGCTTTTTTTATAGAATTTGCACAATTTATGCAACTCATACCGCTTATGTTTATTCTTAAATTTTTCATTTTATAACTTCAAAACCGATATCTTCTAACTTTTTACAAAAAATTTCTTTTTTATTTTCTTCTAAATTTACATCCAAAATTCTAGGTTCTTTGTTTAAATCTACTTTAATTTCACCAAATTCTTTACCTAAAACTTTGTTTATTCTTGCGACGCATTTTTTGCAATGTATATTATCTACTTTAAATTTCACATCAAATCCTTTATCATGTGAAGATATTTTTTGCCGTAAATAGTCAATGTTGTATTGCTAGAAAAGCCCATTTTTTCGTAAAAAAGCTTTTCTTTGTGTTTTTTTGTATCAACTAAAAGTGCAACTTTACAAATTCGTTTTTTTCTAGCAGTTTCAAAAGCTGCTCTTATCAATTGTCCGCCTATGCCTTGATTTCTAAATTTTTCATTTACTGCTATTGAATCTATATAAAGTTCGCCATCAAAACACTCTCTTGTTATTTGCCAACTTCTACCGATTTCTTGCAAATGTTCATTAAATGGCTTGTTTAAACGATTTTCAGCCGATCCATCATAAACGCAAATTGCACCTACAATTTTGTTCTCTATTTTATAAACTAAAATATTTTCATAACTTAATCTATTATCTTTTTGTGTAAAAAATTTCTCTAAAATTGCGTTAGAACTCGCAAAATCATCGTATCCGCTTAATTTAAAAGCTATATTTTCCATAGCTAAATTTAGTAATTTTATAATTTCTTGACCTTCACTAATATCTGCTTTAATGATCATAATATTTCTCCTTTATTATAAAATAAAAATTTTTATTTTATCAAAAATTTGTAAATTTATTTTATAACAAAAATTTTTTTGTATAATCTTAATTTTACTTTTTTAATTTAAGGATTTTTATGGGACGAGCTTTTGAATACAGGAGAGCTTCTAAAGAAGCACGTTGGGGAAAGATGAGTAGGCTTTTTCCTAAACTTGGTAAATCTATAACAATGGCGGCAAAAGATGGCGGAATGGATCCAAGTATGAATCCAAAACTTCGCACGGCTATCGCTACAGCAAAGGCACAAAATATGCCAAAAGATAATATTGATGCGGCGATAAAAAGGGCTGGAGAAAAAGATAGTCTTGATATAAAAACTATTCATTATGATGGAAAAGCAAAATTTGGTGTGCAATTAATCGTAGAATGTGCGACCGATAATCCTACAAGAACGGTTGCAAATGTAAAATCAATTTTCAATAAAAACGGCGGAGAATTTTTGCCAACTGGAAGTTTGAGTTTTATGTTTTCTAGAAAAAGTGTTTTTGAAATAGAAATTCCAAATAAAGATTTAGAAGAATTAGAATTTGAATTGATAGATTTTGGTTTAAGCGAGATGAAAAAAATTTCTATAGATGAAGATAATGAAATTTTGCAAATTTATGGAGATTACGAAAATTTCGGCACTTTAAGCGAAGGCATTGAAAAATTAGGTCTTAATTTAAAAAGCGGAAATTTGCAATTTGTAGCAAATAATTTTGTAGATCTTGATGAAAATAATCTAAACGAAGTTATGCCACTTATCGAAAAATTAGAAGAAGATGACGATGTTTTGGCGGTTTATACAAATATAAATGAAGATTGATTAAAAAATTGAATTTTAACGGCAAAAGCCGTTAAAATTACTCTTGGATTAAAATAATTCCATCCGTAAATAAAAGTTTGCTGTCTTTTCCATTTAAAGAACTTGCTTCCCAGACGTTTTTGCAAAGTCCTTTTGTGGATTTTTTAAGCTTTAAACTGCTTTTGTCAGAATCTTCAAAACTCAAACAAACTTCTTTACCAATTTTTATCGGAAAAGTTACATTTGTCATTTGTGAAATTTGTTTTGCAAATTCTCCCTGACTTGTGTAATAACCTGCAAAATCTGTCGCAGCGACTGTTATATTTTGTGCTGTTTTTACGATATTTGCATCATCTCTTGTCGCAGCTAATCTTGGAATTGCAACTGCAGCTAAAATTCCCAAAATTACGATAACAAAAATAAGTTCGATCATTGTAAAGGCTTTACTCA
Source organism: uncultured Campylobacter sp. (assembly GCA_947090385.1). GTDB lineage: Bacteria > Campylobacterota > Campylobacteria > Campylobacterales > Campylobacteraceae > Campylobacter_B. The sequence goes on from CAMUNZ010000010.1 coordinate 5,167, forward strand.
TAAGCTTTACTCCTTTGAAATTTTGCTTAAACACTGATAAGCTGATTAAATTTTATGTTTTTTGCTATTAATATAGACTTAAAAACCAAATTTTTTGTTTAATAAAATTTAGTAATTATTTGATAAAATCAAAATTTTTTTGAAAGGTGATTATGAAAATCTTAAATATTGAACTTTTTTTAATAGCGGTTTTAATCGGAATCGAGCTTAGTTTGGGAATTTTAGTCGCGCCAGAAATTTTTTATCCAGTTGTTGGAAAAGATGTTTTAAGTCATTTTCAAAGCGGACAAATCATGACACAAATTTTTGTAAAATTTGGTTATATTTTACTTTTTATAAGTATTTTTATGTTGATTTGCGAAAGTTTAAATTTGCGAAGCAAAGAGAATTTTAATAAAAAATTTTCTACTTTTATGCTTAGTTTTATAAATTTTTGTTTGGCGATTATTTTTGTTTTTTATTTTACAAGATATGTTTTAGATGCGCAAAATTTAGGAGCGCAAGCCACACAAACAACAGAATTTTTAAAAATTCATAATGCTAGTGAATGGGATATGAAGACTATGCTTTTTTTGCAATTGTTTTTGTTTTTTATAAAATTTCCAAAAAATGCTAATTGATTGACGTTATAAAAAATTTTAAAAATAATGATTAAAAAAGATGATACAAAAATTTCTACTATTGTTATTTTGTTGATAATTATCCCTTTTTTGCTTGCAATTTTTATTTGGATAATGTTTTTTTGGATTGCGTTAGATAAAAATTTGCCAAATATGGTAATTACTCAGCAAGATAGCGCACTTCGTGGGCAAATAATTTCGCAAGATGGATATATTTTGGCGACTTCGCAAAAACTTTATAAAGCTACTATCGATACAAGAACTATAAATTTAGATAAAAAAGATCTTTTTGTAAAATTGTATTCTATTTACACAGGTGAAGAAGAGAATGAAATTTTAAAAAAGATAGAAAAAACAAAAGGAATTGTCGTTTTAAGTTATAAAATCGATGCAAAATTGGCGATGAGGTTGAAAAGATTAGGAAGAGCTTTTATAAATTTAAAAGTTTTTGTGCCTTTTGGTAAAAATCCATATTATACAGGTCTTATGATAAGTGAAAGCGGGGAAAAAAGGGATTATCTTTTGGATGATTCGATGCAGCCGATTTTAGGATATACAACAAAAAAAGAGATAAACGAAATAACAAAAATTCAAGGTGTCGATGGGCTTGAAAAATTTTACGATGATTATTTAAAACCATTGCAAGATGAAGAAATTACAGGCTTTAGAGATATCGGATTTAATCTCATTTTTAATAAAAATTCTAAAAAACATAACAGAATTGACGGATATAATCTAATAAGTTCAATAAATTTAAATATTCAAAGAAATTTAGAATTTATTTTAGATATTTATAAAGATAAATTTAAGGCAAAAGAGATTATTGTCGGCATAATAAATCCAAAAAATGGCGAAATTTTATCACTTGCGACATCAAATCGATTTGATCAAAAAAATAAAAATATAAATAATCTAAGCTCGGCAGCCATAAAGTATCCTTACGAAATGGGATCTATCGTAAAACCTATAGTTTTTGCAAATTATTTAGATTTAAAAAAGCTTGATTTAAACGAGACGATTGCCACATATGGTGGAGCTTATAAATTAAGCAAAACGACGATTAAGGATTCTCATAGAGCAAATTCTTTAAAAGCAGAAGAAATCTTAATATATTCTTCAAATATAGCGATGGCAATTCTTTCGCAAAGACTTAGCAAGCAAGAGATGAGAGATGGTTTTTTAAAATTTGGTTTTTCTCAAAAAAGTGGCATAGATATGCCTTATGAACAAATTGGAATTTTGCCCTCAATAAAACAATTAAATTCTGATAAAGATTTAAGTTTTGCTTTAAGTTATGGTTATGGGCTTAGTGCTACTTTCATACAAATTTTATCCGCTTATACGGCTTTTAATAATGATGGCTTGATAAATCCTCCAAAATTAGTTTCATTTTTAGAGAAAAATGATAAAAAATTTATTATAAATAACGGCGAAATAAGACAAGCAACAAGCAAAGAAACTGCTGATTTAATAAAAGAAATTTTAATAAAAGTAGTTGAAAAAGGCACAGGAAAAGTAGCAAAAATCGAAGGTTTAAAAATCGGTGGCAAAACTGGAACAGCGGCTATAGCTGAAGGAAAATCATATTCTAGAGATGGAGAAAAACTTTATAATTCTAGTTTTTTTGGATTTGCAAGCGATGATAAAAATGTTTATACGATTGGAATTTTGGTAAGAGAGCCAAAATTTGGGTATAAAGGAAATTTTTATGGCGGATATTATGCTTCTCAAAATGCTGTTTATGTTTTTAAAGATGTTGTAAAAATTTTGATAAAAAATGGTTTTTTAAAAGCCGATTTAAATACGCAAAAACAAGATTATGCGGATTACGAAGATATAAAGGATTAGTTTGAAAATTTATATCTATTTAGATAGAATCAAAAGTTTTTAAAAAGGATAGTTTATGACAAGTATTTTAATGTTTGAAGATGATTTGGAATTAGCAGAAATTTTAAGTGAATTTTTAAGCAAATATGATATCGAAACTACAATAGTTGATGAGCCTTATATCGGGCTTTCTACCTTATCTTTAAAAAAATTTGATTTAATTATTTTGGATTTGACTTTACCTGGACTTGATGGGCTTGAAGTTTGCAAAGAGATAAGAAAAAATAGTCAAATTCCGATAATTATAAGTAGTGCAAGATCCGATATTGACGACAAGATAAACGCTTTTGATTTAGGAGCCGATGATTATATGCCAAAACCTTATAACCCAAAAGAGCTTTTAGCTAGAATTAGAACTATATTAAAACGAAAAAATATAACAATCAAAGCAGAAGAAAACATAAATAAACCTTTTATTTTAAACGAATTTGAACACGAAATAAAATTAAATGGAGAAACACTTAATTTAACAAGCGCAGAATATGAAGTTTTAGCGCATTTGATAAAAAAAGAGGGCGGAGCGATAAGCAGAGAAGAAATTATTTACAGTTGCAATTCTATAAATGAAGAGAGCACAAATAAAAGCATAGATGTTATTATTAGCCGAATTCGTTTAAAAATCGGCGAAAATTCAAAAGATCCGCATTTTATACACGCAATTCGCGGAGTTGGTTATAAACTTATAAATAGATGAAAAATTCGATTTTTTTATCTTTAAGCGTTGTTTTTTTAATAAATATTTGCATAATTACAACTATTTTTTTATGGTTTATGTCTTGGGATAAGCAAAATTATACAAATGAATTAAACTCGCGTTATACGATTTTTTCTAGGGCCTTTTTGTTAAACGAAAATGGCATAATAAGCGAATTTGATTACAAAGAGCAGATAAAAAACTTTAGTATAAAAGAAATTTTAAATCCAATTGAAAAATATGATGTTTTAGCAAATTCAAAAATTTTAGATGAAATTAGCACAAATTTAGGAGATTGCGCGATTTTATCTTTTAAAAAACAAAATTTTTTAAAAATCACACATTTAAATAAAGTTTTTTTGTTTAAAGATTACGGCTATCAGGCTTATAGATATTATATATCTAAGGTTATTTTTGGTTTGATTATTTTAATTTTTATAATATCTTGGTTTTTTGTTGTTAAAAAGATTTTTCCATTAAAAAAATTAAAAAAAGAGATTAAAAAATTTGCACTTGGGGATTTAGATATAAAAAATGTATCTATAGGAAAAGATGAAATTAGCGAAGTTGCAACTGCTTTTTACGAAGCAGTAAATCAGATAAAAGTCACAAATGAAAGTAGAAAACTTTTTTTAAGAAATATTATGCACGAGTTAAAAACGCCGATTACAAAAGGTAGAATTGCGATCGAAATGATAGAAAGTAGTAAAAATCAAGAACGTTTAATAAATGTTTTTGAAAGACTTGAAAATTTAATAAACGAATTTGCTTTAATAGAACAAATTACTAGCGGTTTTATAAAATTAAATTTAGTAAAAACAAATTTACAAAATTTAATCGACGAAGCGATAGATATCGCTATGTGCGACAATGATTTGGTAAAATTTCATGGGCAAAATTTGAGTTTGATTGTGGATTTTAAACTTTTTTCGATTGCTATAAAAAATTTAATTGACAATGCTTTAAAATATTCTAAAGATAAAAAAGTCGAAATTTTTGCCGATAAAAATGAGATAATTTTTTCTTCTGTCGGAGAAAAAATGCAAGAAAGTTTAAATTTTTATAAAGAGCCATTTTCAAAAGGTAAAAATGCAAAACAAAGTTTTGGGCTTGGACTTTATATTGTCGATAATATTTTAAAAAATCATAATTTTGAATTAAAATATGAATATAAAGATGGCAAAAATTTGCATAAATTTTATAAAAATTCTTATGCTGTTGTTTGAAATTTACACTTATAAATAATATTAATCCCCAAAATTTGGGGATTAAAGTTCAACATTTAAAATTCTGGCGATTCTTTTTGCGTCATCACAACTTGGTTTGTCGCCTGTAAAGCAAGCTCTTTTATAAAGATCGAAAGCTGTATTTATATTTGCCATCACGCCTTCACCTTTTTCAAACATTTCTGCCATTTTTATGCAAGATGGAAGATTGTTCGGATATTTATTTGTCGCACAAATTTCATCATACATTCTAATTGCCGTCGAATAATCTGCATGTTGGTAATAATAATTTGCTACGTTATAGCAACCCATTAATTCTCCACTTTTGCAACTTGCATCAAAATTTCTAAAATCAGAATCGCTTACAATTCTATCTTTTATCCTTTTTGTAGCACCAACTGAGGAGTAATTTATCGCCGATTCATCTGTTTGATGTTTTACTCCACCATTTGTCGCACAACCAACAAAAATTAAACCTGCTAATAAAATTCCTGCGAATTTCATAATCAATCCTTGCGTCCTAAAATATAATATGTCTCTTTTCCATCAACTTTTTTGAGTTTAAGATTGTATTTTTCGCCCCAATCTTTAACTATTTCATTAAATTCTTTTATTTTAGCTTTATCGTTTGATTGACATTTTATTTTTAAAACATCTTCGCTATTTGATAAAGCGACAAAACTTTCTATATTTGATAATTTTTCATTTAGTGAGATTACGTGATCAAGCTCAGCTTGTGAAAGATCTGTATTTGAAATAATTCTTTCAAATTGTCTTTTTATACTTTCATTTTCATTATAGCCAAGTGCCACCAATACATTTTCAAACATTAATTTCTCCTTTATTAGATTGTTGATTTATTAATACACCTTCAATAATTTTTTTTATATCTCCGTCCAATATAGCTTCTACATTGCTATAAGCGATGTTGCTTCTTAAATCCTTAACTTGTTGATAAGGGAAAAGCACATAGGATCGAATTTGATGACCCCAACCGATTTCGCTTTTTTCTATGCTATCAATTGCGGCTTGTTGTTTTTGAAGTTCTAATTCGTAAAGTCTTGATTTTAAAACTTTCATCGCGCTTTCTTTATTTTTATGCTGACTTCTATCGTTTTGACATTGAACGACGATATTTGTCGGCAAATGTGTAATTCTAACTGCGCTTTCTGTTTTATTTACATGCTGTCCGCCAGCTCCGCTTGCTCTATAAACATCTATTTTTAAATCTTTTTCATCTATGACAATATCTATATCATCATCAAGTTCCGGACTTACCATAACGCTACAAAAACTTGTATGTCTTCTTCCGGCGCTATCAAAAGGACTTGTTCTGACTAACCTATGAATCCCGTTTTCTGTTTTTAAATATCCGTAAGCATTTTCACCTTTTATGATAAAACTTACATCTTTTAAACCAGCTTCATCACCTTCTTGAAAATCCAAAGTTTCGACTTTATAATTTTCTCTTTCACAAAATCTTAAATACATTCTATAAACTATGCTTGCCCAGTCGTTGCTTTCTGTCCCGCCAACTCCTGGATGAATCGATATAATCGCGTTTTTACTATCATCTTCGCCACTCAACATAATAGAAATTTCTAAATTTGTAATTTGCTCTTCTAAATTTCCAGATTCATTAAAAATAGTTTCAATAGTTTCCAAATCATTTTCGCTATTTGCGATATCAAAAAACTCTTTTGCATCCAAAACGGCATTTTTAGCCTTTTTGTATTTTTCTAAAGTATTCATAATCCTTGATTTTTCTCTAGAAATTTTAGAAGCGTTTTTTGCATCATTCCAAAAATTTATATCATTTTCTAAATTTAAAATTTCATCCAAGCGAATTTGAAGTTTTTCTGGTTTGATTATAAGTCCGATGTTTTTAATTTTTGTATCTAATCTTTTTAAAAGTTCCGTGTATTCGTAATTATCCAAAAAATTTCCTTAAAAAATGTTTGAGATTATATCATTTAAATTTAAAAATTTACCTTATATAAGTGTTTTTTATTTAACTTAATTTAAAAAAAAATTTGGTTATAATCTACGACTATTTTTTATTGAAGGAAAAAATTTTATGCAAATTTTACGAAATGTAAAAGAAGTCAAAGCTTGGCGAGAAAATATAAACAAAACTCTTGGATATGTTCCTACAATGGGCGCTTTGCACGATGGTCACGCTAGTTTGATAAAAAAAGCAAAATCACAAAATGATGTTGTTATCGTCACAACTTTTATAAATCCAACTCAGTTTTTACATGGAGAGGATTTTGAAAAATATCCAAAAAACGAAGAAAAAGATTGCAAAATTTGTGAAGATTTAGGAGTTGATGCTGTTTTTATACCAAATTCTGATGAAATTTATATACAAAATGAGCCGCAAATTGAGGCTTGTAAAAATTTATCAACGATTTTAGAAGGCGCTATTCGTCCAGGACATTTTGATGGAGTTTGTAAAGTTTTAAACAAATTTTTTAATCTCATAAAACCTCAAAAAGTTTATTTTGGTAAAAAAGACACACAGCAAATTTTCGTTGTCAAAAATATGATTGAAAGATTTTTTATGGATTTAGAAATCGTGCCCTGTGAGATCGTGCGAGAAGCCGATGGTTTAGCGCTTTCAAGTAGAAATGTATATTTAGACGAAAACGAAAAATTTCTTGCTTTAAAGCTTTCTAGAAGTTTAAAAAAAGCAGAGAATTTAATCTCAAACGGCGAAAATGATATTAAAATTTTAAAATTAGAAATGTATAAAATTTTAGAGCCTTTAAAAGTCGATTATGTCGAATTTGTAGATAGAAATTTTACAAAAATAGATAAATTTTTACCAAATAATACGATAATTTTAGTCGCAGCGACTGTTGGAAAAACTAGATTGATTGATAATATTTGGTTATAAAATGGCAAATTTATATTTAGTTTCACTTGGATGTAATAAAAATTTAGTTGATAGTGAAATTATGCTTGGCAGACTTGGAAATTTTACAATCGTTGATGATCCAAAAATTGCCGATGTTATGATTGTAAATACCTGTGGATTTATAGCGAGCGCAAAAGAAGAAAGCATAAAAGTTATTTTAGAATTGGCTAGTTATAAGAAAAAAAACACAGTTTTAGTTGTAACTGGCTGTTTAATGCAAAGATATCGCGATGAATTGATGAAAGAACTTCCAGAAGTTGATATTTTTAGTGGTGTTGGAGATTACGATAAAATTGATGAAATTATCTTAAAAAAACAATCCAAATTTTCGCCACAAACTTATTTACAGACAGATAAACAAGAAAGAGTTATTACTGGATCAAATTTTCACGCTTATATAAAAATTAGCGAAGGATGCAATCAAAGATGCTCTTTTTGTGCAATTCCAACATTTAAAGGTAAATTAAAATCAAGGCAAATTTCAAATATAGTCGAAGAAGTTAAAAATTTAACCAAAAAAGGCTTTTATGATTTTAGTTTTATAGCGCAAGATAGTAGCAGTTTTGGTAGAGATTTTGGGCAAAATGATGCTTTGATAAATTTGATTGATGAAATTAACAAAATAGACGAAGTAAAAGTAGCAAGAATTTTATATCTTTATCCGACTACAACTACGCCAAAACTTATACAAAAAATCATAAATTCAACTAAATTTGCAAATTATTTTGATATGCCTATACAGCATATTAGCGACGATATGCTTAAAATTATGCGTCGTGGAAGCAAAAAAAGTGAAATTTTAGAACTTTTAAATTTGATGAGAAATTCACCAAATTCGTTTTTAAGAACTGGTTTTATTATCGGACATCCTGGCGAAAGCGAGGATAATTTTAATGAACTTTGTGATTTTTTAAAAAGTTTTGAATTTGATAGAATTACAGCTTTTGCGTATTCAAAAGAAGAAGATACTGCAAGTTTTGATATGGAACAAATTTCAAATAAAATCATCACAAAAAGATTAAATCAAATTGAAAAAATTATAAATAAATCCATCAAAAAAAGTTTTTCAAAATTAGTCGGCACAACGCAAGAAGTTGAAATTAACGGAATTTCAAGCGAAGGTGAGTTTTTTTGGGGTGGAAAAATAAAATTTTGGGATAAAGATATCGATGGCGAAATTTTAATCAACGAAAGCGAAGTTGAAAATGTCGAAATGGGCGAAATTTACGATTGTAAAATCACGCAATTTATAGGTGGAAAACTGTTTGCTACAATTATCAAAAAAGTCTCTTGAAATTTTAAAAAATGGTAAAAATTTATTAGCTTTTTCTCACGGTAGCGATAGCACGGCGCTTTTTTATCTTTTAAAACAAGAAAATGTTGATTTTAGCGTCGCCATCGTAAATTATCACACAAGAAAAAATTCAAACCTAGAATCACAAAATGCAGAAATTTTATGTCACAAATTTGATGTAAAATTTCACAAATTTGACGCATTTTTGGATTTAAAACAAAAAAATTTTGAAGCGACGGCAAGAAAAATTCGCTACGATTTTTTTAATTATTTAATGCAAAATTTTGGTTATAAAAATTTGATTTTAGCTCATCAATTAAATGATAAACTCGAATGGTTTTTGATGCAATTAAGCAAAGGTTCTGGTCTTGCGAATTTACTTTCAATGGATGAAATAGAAAAGAAAAAAAATTTTTATATCATTCGCCCTTTAATTTTTACTCCAAAAGATGAAATTTTAAATTTTTTAAAAGAGAATAAAATTTTATATTTTGATGACGAATCAAATCACGATTTAAAATTTAAAAGAAATTATATAAGGCAAAATTTTAGTGATAAATTTTTGCAAAATTTTAGTAACGGAGTAAAAAAGAGTTTTGAGTTTTTAAATGTCGATAAAAATAGAATTTTAGGAGATTTTGAGTTTGAAAATGGGGAATTTTTTTTGATAGAAAAAGATGAAAAAGCGATAAATTTGATAGATAAAGCTGTTAAAATTTTGGGTGTTTTGATGAGTGAAAAACAGCGTGAAATTTGTTTGCAAGATTGCGTTATATCCGGAAAAATTTGTGTTTGTAACAATGAAAAGTTTTATTTTGTTTCTCCATTTGTAAAAGTCAAAATGGATAAAAAATTTAAAGAATTTTGCAGAATAAATAAAATACCAAGATTAATTCGTCCATATATGTTTTTGAAACAAAATATCTTAGATTTTAAGAAAATAAAAGATAAAATCCAGCCTTTTTAGCAGATTTTAAAGAGGTATTAATGAAAGTTATAAAGCGCAATGGACGAACAGAAGAATTAGATATTTCAAAAATAAAAAAATACACAAAAGACGCTGTAGAAGGACTTGAAAATGTGAGTCTAAGTGAGCTTGAAGTAGATGCAAAAATTCAATTTCGAGATATGATTACCACAGAAGAAATTCAACAAACTTTAATAAAAACAGCTGTTGATAAGATAGATGTCGATAGACCAAATTGGACATTTGTCGCAGCTAGACTTTTTTTATATGATTTATATCATAAAGTTACTGGTTATAGTGGATATAATAATTTAAAAGAGTATTTTGAAAAAGGCGAAAAAGAGGGCAGAATTTTACTCGGTTTAAAAGAAAAATACGATTTAGATGATTTAAACTCATACATAGATACAAATAGAGATTTGCAATTTACATATCTTGGGATAAAAACGCTTTATGATAGATATTTGATTAAAGATAAAGATGGCAAACCTATCGAGCTTCCTCAACATATGTTTATGGCGATTGCGATGTTTTTAGCACAAAATGAGTTTGATTGCCAAAGTTGGGCTAAAAAATTTTACGATTTGATAAGTAAATTTGAAGTCATGCCAGCAACTCCAACTTTGTCAAATGCAAGGACACCAAGACATCAACTATCAAGTTGCTATATCGGATCAACAAGCGATAATATCGAAGGAATTTTTGATTCTTATAAAGAGATGGCACTTTTGTCTAAATTTGGCGGTGGAATCGGTTGGGATTGGAGTAAGGTTCGTGCTATGGGCGGAAGCATAGATGGTCATAAAAACGCAGGTGGCGGGATAATTCCATTTTTAAAAATTACAAATGATATCGCAATTGCAGTTGATCAACTTGGCACAAGAAAAGGCGCAATCGCTGTTTATATCGAAATTTGGCATATGGATGTTAATGATTTTATAGATTTAAGGAAAAATTCCGGCGAAGAAAGAAGACGCACACACGATCTTTTTCCAGCACTTTGGATAAACGATCTTTTCATGAAAAGACTTGAAAAAAATGAAAGATGGACGCTTTTTGATCCTTTTGAAACACCAGATCTTTGTGATTTATACGGAGAAGAGTTTGAAAAAAGATATATTCAATATGAAAATGATAAAAATATTAGCAAAAATAGTGTTTTAGCAAAAGAATTGTGGAAGAAAATTTTATTATCTTGTTTTGAAAGCGGAATGCCTTTTTTGTGTTTTAAAGATAATGCAAATAGGGCAAATCCAAACGATCATGAAGGTATAATTAGAAGTTCAAATTTATGCACAGAAATTTTCCAAAACACGAATCCAAATCATTACAAAATAAAAGTTGTTTTTAACGACGGTAGCATTAAAACTTTTGAAGAAAGCGAAATTGTAAAAGTTGATGATGGCAATGAAAAATTTGCAAAAAAAATTACAGCTTTAGATAGTATAGACGGAAAAGAAGTCTTTATAGTCGAAAAAGATACAACAGATGGAAAAACAGCTGTTTGTAATCTTGCAAGCATAAATTTAAGCAAAATTAATACAAAAGAAGAGATTCAAAGAGTAGTTCCGATCGCTGTTAGAATGCTAGATAATGTTATTGATTTAAATTTTTATCCTCATGCAAAAGTAAAACATACAAATTTATCTACAAGATCTATTGGGCTTGGTGTTATGGGCGAAGCACAAATGTTGGCTGAAAATTCGATAAAATGGGGAAGTTACGAACATTTTGTAAAAATAGATGAAATAATGGAAAATATCAGCTATAACGCTATTTTTACAAGTTCAAATTTGGCTGTTGAAAAAGGCAAATATCCGAAATTTGAAGGCTCTAAATGGAGTGAAGGCATAATGCCGATAGACGTTGCAAATCAAGACGCAAAAGAGTTAGTGCAAAGAGGCGGATTGTTTGATACAAATATACAAGATTGGGAAAAACTTAGAGAAAAAGTTAAAAAAGACGGCATGAGAAATGGCTATTTAATGGCAATTGCACCAACTTCTTCGATATCAATTTTGGTTGGAACTACGCAAGCTATAGAGCCTGTTTATAAAAGAAAATGGTTTGAAAGAAATTTAAGTGGCATGATTCCAGTCGTTGTGCCAAATTTGAGCCCAGATACTTGGAATTTTTATATACCAGCTTATGAATTAGATCAAAGAGTTTTGGTAAAAGCTGCAGCAATTCGTCAAAAATGGATAGATCAAGGTCAAAGTTTAAATATATTTATAAGTTTAGATAAAGCAAGTGGTGGTTATTTAAACGAAATTTATTCATTGGCACATAAATTAGGTATAAAATCTACATATTATTTAAGAAGTCAAAGCCCAGAGGCAATAGCTGTTGATAAGCCATTGGATAGAAGTATCGAATGTGAAGGTTGTCAATAAATTTGTGGCTAAATTTTAAACTCTTAAAAGTTTAAAATTGTTACAATCAGAAAAAATTTTTTCAAGGTGAGATTATGCGTGGTTATAAACTATTTTCTGGAACGGCTAATGTTGAATTTTCAAAGAAAATTTCCAAATATCTATCTTTGCCATTAAGTGATGCAAGCGTAAAAAGATTTAGTGATGGCGAAATAAGTGTGCAAATCGGCGAAAGTGTGCGTGGAAAAGATGTTTTTGTCATTCAGCCGACCTGTGCTCCTGCTAATGTAAATTTGATGGAACTTTTGATTTTAACGGATGCTTTAAAAAGAAGTAGTGCAAGTAGTGTAACTGCAATCGTGCCATATTTTGGATATGCAAGACAAGATAGAAAAGCTGCACCAAGGGTGCCAATTACTGCAAAATTAGTAGCAAATATGATGCAAACAGCGGGGATTGATCGTGTTGTAACTATAGATTTGCATGCCGGACAAATTCAAGGATTTTTTGATATTCCTGTGGATAATTTATATGGAAGTTTAGTTTTTACAGATTATATAAAAAATAAAAATTTTAAAAATCCAATTATCGCAAGTCCAGACGTTGGTGGTGTGGCAAGAGCAAGAAGTTTAGCTAAAAAGTTAAATTTAGATATTGTAATTGTGGATAAAAGGCGAGAAAAAGCAAATGAGAGCGAAGTTATGAATGTCATAGGTGATGTAAATGGAAAAGATGTTATTTTAATAGACGATATGATTGACACAGCAGGAACTATTTGTAAAGCAGCCGATGTATTTAAGAATCGAGGCGCTACAAGCGTTATGGCTTGTTGTACTCATCCTGTTTTAAGCGGAATTGCTTATGAGAGAATTTCAAATTCTGCTTTAGATGAATTAGTTGTGACAGATTCTATTCCTTTAAAAGAAGAGAATGAAAAAATAAAAATTTTAAGTGTAGCGCCACTTTTTGGGGAAGTTATCAGAAGAGTTTATCATAATGAAAGCGTCAATAATCTTTTTTTATAAATTTTTAAATTTGCGGGATGAAATTCCCGCAAATTATTATAATTTTGAAGCATTTTCGCCAAGGTAATTTGCAACACCTTCTGTTGAAGCTTTCATTCCTTTATCGCCTTTATGCCATCCAGCTGGGCAAACTTCACCGTGTTCGTTAGTGAAAAGCATAGTATCAACCATTCTAATCATTTCATCTATATTTCTACCAAGAGGTAAATCATTTATAACTGCATGTCTTACGGTTCCATCTTTGTCAAGCAAAAATGATCCTCTAAGCGCAACTGCTTCGCCAAAAAGTACATCAAAATTTCTTGCTATTTCTTTTGTCAAATCAGCTACTAATGGAAATTGAACTCTACCTATTCCACCTTTTTTAACTTCTGTTTCTCTCCAAGCAAAATGACTATATTCATTATCGCAACTTACACCGATTACGTTTATACCGCGATCTTTAAAATCCTTAAATCTATGATCAAAAGCAATTATTTCGCTAGGGCAAACAAATGTAAAATCTTTTGGATAAAAGAAAACAACTGCACCTTTTTCTCCGATATTTTTATAAAGATTAAAATCTTCAACTATTTGTCCATTTCCCAAAACAGCAGGGGCTGTAAAATCAATAGCTTTCTTTGTTACTATCATTTTGTATCCTTTAAATAATAAAAATTATCAAGTGCGAAATTATATCAAAGAAAAATTAAAAAAAGATAAAATAACTCTAATTTAAATTTTTTATATCATTTTAATCAAAAAATGATAAAATCCAGCATAATAATTTTTATCAAGGAGTTTGATATGGCAGTTAAAATTACTGATATTTGTATAGCTTGTGGTTCTTGCATTGATGAATGTCCTGTATCTGCAATAGTAGATGATAGCGACAATCCAAATGGAGAAGATATTTATTATGTATATGCTAATAAATGTGTTGAATGTGTTGGTCATAATGAAGAACCAGCCTGTGCTAACGCCTGTCCAACAGATGGATGTATAGTTTGGAGCAATATAGTTGAAGGACAACCAAGCAGAGAAGATATTTCTAGCGATGCTCGTGGTGGTGATACTCCAGTAGTTGCTTAAATAAAAATTCGCATTCAATTGGATGCGAATTTACTTTAAACTTTTTTTTTGCTTTTTTCTGATAAAATCATTGCCTTATTTATTTTTTGGAGAAATTTAATGGAACAGACTTTATCTATTATTAAACCAGATGCCGTAAAAAAGGGTGTTATTGGTAAAATAATTAGTAGATTTGAAGAAAATGGTTTAAAAATAGCAGCTGCTAAAAAAATTTGGTTAAGTAGTTGCGAGGCTGGTAAATTTTATGAAGTTCATAAAGAAAGGCCATTTTTTGGTGAATTGGTTAAATTTATGACAAGCGGACCAGTTGTTGTAATGGTTTTAGAAGGTAAAAATGCAGTTGCAAAAAATAGAGAATTGATGGGTGCAACTGATCCTAAAAAAGCAGAAAAAGGAACAATAAGAGCTGATTTTGCTGAGAGCATAGATGCAAACGCAGTTCATGGAAGTGATAGCTTAGAAAATGCAAAAAATGAGATAGCATTTTTCTTTGCAAAAAATGAAATTTTCTAAGGTTTAGATATTGAAAATTGCATTTTTAAAAGTTTTAAATTCACCTACGAAATTTGATTTCGAAAAAAATGGATTAAGATTTGTTGGGGTTTTAAACAAAAAAGATGCAACAAGTATTAATTTGAAAGCAAAAATTTTTGGTGAAATTTCTCATTTTTGTAATCATTGCGGTGCAGAAATTTTATTAAAAATTGATGAAAATTTGGATTTAATTTTGACTGACGGAATTTCAAATATGTCTAGTTTAGACATAATAGAAATTTTGGGTGGAAATATTGATTTAAGCGAAATTTTATTAAGTGAAGTAGAAGCTTATAAAAGCGACTATTTTTATTGCGAAAAATGTAAAAATTTATAAAGGAGAAAGATATGGCAGTTCCAAAAAGACGTGTGAGTCATACTCGTGCAGCAAAAAGAAGAACTCATTATAAAGTTGTGCTTCCAATACCTGTAAAGGATAAAGATGGTAGTTGGAAAATACCTCATAGAATGAATAAAAATACAGGTGAGTACTAATAACTTGATCCCCATAGCCGTAGATGCTATGGGAGGAGATTTTGGCTGTTCTCCTATAATACAAGGAGTTATCGAAGCTTTAAAAGAGCTAAAATTTAAGGCTTTTTTAGTTGGAGATGTCTCTAAAATTCAGCCACTAATCCCGCAAAAATTTCTAGATTTTGTTGAATTTGTTGATACAAAAGATGTTTTTAATATGGACGAAAGCGCTACAGACGTTTTAAAAAGAAAAGAAAGTTCGATTTTTAAGGCAGTTGAATTAGTAAAAACTGGTGTTTGTAAAGCTGTAGTTTCTGCTGGTCATAGCGGTGCTACCATGAGTTTAGCTACTTTAAGAATAGGTAGATTAAACAATGTTTCTCGTCCAGCCATAGCTACTTTGATGCCAAATATAAATAGCACTAGAACTCTTGTTTTAGATGTCGGCGCGAATGTAGATTGTAAAGCTGAACATCTTTTTGAATTCGGCGTTATGGGTGAGTCTTATGCTAAAGAAATTTTAAAAATACAAAATGTAAAAATAGGACTTTTAAGTAATGGAGAAGAGGATTGCAAAGGTAATGAAGTTACAAAAGAGGCGTTTTCGCTTCTTAAAAATTTAGATAGTTTTGTAGGAAATGTTGAAGGTGGGCAAATTTTCGATGGAAGCGTAGATGTCGTAATTTGCGATGGTTTTGTGGGAAATGTTCTTTTAAAAACTAGTGAAGGTGTAGCAAGTGCGGTTACAAAAATTTTAAAAAATCGCATCAAGAAGTCGCTTATATCGATGTTTGGGGCTACGCTAATGGTTCCTGCTTTTAAAGAGTTAAAAAAGAATGTTGATTATGATGAATACGGTGGGGCTCCGCTTTTAGGCGTTAAAGGTTGCACTATCATAAGTCACGGAAAAAGTAGCCCAAAAGCTATAAAAAATGCCGTATTTCAAGCAATTAGATTTGCAGATTCTTCTGTAAATATGATAATTGAAGATCGTTTAAAACAATTTAAGGTTGAAAAATGAAAAAAGCATCGCTAGTTTCTATTGGGGCTTATGTACCAGAAAAACTTTTAACAAATTTCGATTTAGAAAAAATGGTTGAGACTAGTGATGATTGGATTGTAAAACGAACTGGCATAAAAATTCGTCATTTAGCAAACTCAAACGAATTTACTAGCGATATGGCACAAAAGGCAGCTGATATTGCGATATCTCGTGCAAATATTGACAAAAATGAAATTGATGCAGTTATTTGCGCCACTATCACTCCGGATTATTTTTGTATGCCTTCTACTGCTTGTGTTATAGCTAAAAAACTTGGCTTAAAATCTGGCATCGCGGCTTTTGATATAAGTGCTGCTTGTAGTGGGTTTATTTATCTTATACATATCGCTAAAAGTTTTATCGAAAGTGGAATTTATAAAAAAATTTTGATAGTCGGATCTGAAAAATTAAGCACAATTGTCGATTTTACTGATCGTTCGACTTGTATTTTATTTGGCGATGGTGCCGGTGCTGGCGTTATTTCTCAAAGTGAAGATAACGAAATTTTAGATACTCATATTGCATCTGATGGCAATAAAGGAGATCTTTTAATAACTCCTGGTTTTGGCATAGTAAATCCGGCAAATTCTGAGAATTTTGATAAAAAATTGCAATTTATAAAAATGAGTGGAAATGAAGTTTTTAAAATTGCTGTGCAAACTTTAACAAATGATGTTGTTGAAATTTTAAGCAAAAATGGCATAAAAAGCAATGAAATAGATCTTTTTGTCCCACATCAAGCAAATTTAAGGATAATCAACGCCGTAAAAGAAAAATTAAATTTTAGTGATGAAAAATGTGTAGTAACTGTCGATAAATTCGGCAATACATCATCCGCTTCTATACCTATGGCATTAAATTATGCATATGAAAATGGCAAATTAAAAAATGGCGATTTGATTTTACTTGATGCTTTTGGCGGCGGATTTACTTGGGGTTGTGCGATTTTAAAATTTGGTGGTAAATAAAATTTGCTAAAAATTCTTAAAATTTTTATATTTTTTTTATCACCAATTTTTGCAAATTTTATCACAGATGCAGAATATGCGAAAATGCTTTATGAAAATCCTCGTGGAATTTCTTGTGCTAAATGCCATGGCGAATTTGGTGAGGGAAAAGTGATTGCAAAATATAAAGAATTTAACAAACAAACTGGAAAAAAAGAGATCATAGAATTTAAAGCGCCGAATATAAATTCGATGGATTTGCAAGAATTTGCTAGAAAAATTCGCGATCCAAATGGTGTTATGCCTAATTATTTTCTTAATAACGATGAGATAATTACGCTTTACAATTATTTAAAAAGGGTTAAAAATGAAAAATAAAGAAGCTTTTTTGCAAGCACAAAATTTGATTCCTGGTGGAGTTGATTCTCCTGTTCGTGCTTTTAGAAATGTTGGTGGTGAGCCATTTTTTGTAGAAAAAGGCGAGGGCGCTTACATACAAGATATAGAAGGAAAAAAATATTTAGATTTTGTTTTAAGTTGGGGACCACTTATTTTTGGACATTGTGATGAAGATATACAAGAAGCTGTTATTAATGCTGCTAAAAATGGTCTTAGTTTTGGAGCGCCTTGCACAGAAGAGAGCGAATTAGCAAGTCTTATTTTAAGCGATTTTGATTTTTTAGATAAAATTCGCTTTGTAAATTCTGGTACAGAAGCCACAATGAGTGCTATTCGTCTAGCAAGAGGATTTACAAAAAAAAATGGGCTTATAAAATTTGAAGGTTGTTATCACGGACATAGTGATAGTTTATTAGTAAAAGCTGGAAGCGGGGCGGCTACTTTTGGAAGTTCGGATTCTGCTGGAGTTCCTCAAGATTTTGCAAAACATACTTTTGTTGCAAAATATAATAATCTTGAAAGTGTAAAAGAAATTTTTGAAAAAAATCCAAATCAAATCGCTTGCATCATAGTTGAAGCAATCGCTGGAAATATGGGATTTGTGCCAGCAGATGAGAATTTTATAAAAGGTCTTAGAAAACTTTGCGACGAATTTGATGCTGTTTTGATAATCGATGAGGTTATGAGTGGTTATAGAAGTTCTAGAAAAGGTAGCTTTGGATTTTACGATGTAAAAGCGGATTTGGTAACTTTTGGAAAGGTTATAGGTGGTGGTTTGCCGACTGCTGCGTTTGCGGGAAATGATAAAATTATGAGTCACATAAGCCCACTTGGAAATGTCTATCAAGCTGGAACTTTAAGCGGAAATCCTTTATCTATGGCGGCTGGAATTGCAGCTATTAGCAAAATTCAACAAAGTAAAAATTTGTATGAAAATTTTTCTAAATTAACTACAACTTTAACAAATGGTTTAAAAGAGTTAGCAAAAACTTATAAAATTCCTTTGGTTGCTGATTGTAGGGGCTCGATGTTTGGATATTTTTTCACTGATAAGGTTGTTAAAAATTACGATGATGCTTTAACAAGTGATTTAAAACTTTTTGCAAAATTTCATCAAAATATGCTTAAAAACGGCATTTTTTTAGCACCTAGTCAATTTGAAACAGGTTTTGTTTGTACAAAAACAACTATGAAAGACATCGAATTTGCTCTTGATAAAGCAGAAATTTCAATAAAAAATTTATGAAAAAAGTAGATATTCCAAAAGTAATTCGCGGAGCAAATTCCTTAAGTCTTGGAATTTCGATAGTTGTCGCTATCGTAGTTGGCACAGCATTAGGAATTTGGTTTAAGAATTTAACTGGTTCTAAAATTTTGCTTTTTGTTGGCATAGTTTTTGGAATTTTAGCGGCTTTTCGCAATATCCAAATCGCCTACAAAGAGCAAATGAAAAATATGGACGAATTAGCAAAAGATCCAAAATATAAAAATTTGCCTCAAGATGATGATTAAAATTTTCTTATTTTTTGGAATTTTACTTTTTTTATCGACTATATTTTTTGGTTTTAAAGAGGCTTTAAATGCCAGTTTGTCTTATTTTTGTTCAAGTTTTATAATCCAAATTTCATATAAAATTTATAAAAACAAAATTCTTATCGAAAGCGATGAATATATAGATGATAAAAAAACTTTTAATCTGATATTTTTCGCTCCGATTAAAATTTTGTCTTATATCGTTTTGATTTTGATACTTTTTACACTTACGAAATTTAAAATTTTTGATCCTATTTTTTTTAGCATAGGAGTTTTATTTATGATTTTAGTTTCAATTTTGTTTGTTAAGACAAATTTAAAAACTTTTTTTGCAAAATTTTAAAATAAATTCCGCCAACAAAAAATATCGACCCCATTAAAATCGTTATAAATTTCAAAGAAAGTCCTAATTCAAATAAAAATCCAGTTCCTAAAGAGATTATAGATGCGACGGTAAAAAACGCCATATCGTTATAAGCCAAAACTCTTCCATAAAATTTTGGATTGCAATTTCTTTGCAAAAGTGTAAAAGTATAAGACCATAAAATATTTGTAAAAAATCCTGCAAATAAAATTCCAAATAAACTTATATAAAAATTACTTTGACAAATAGCCCAAAAACAAATTCCAAAACATTGCCCAAAAAAGATTAAATTAAGCGTTTTATTATTTGTGAATTTTTTCAAAACTAAAGTTCCAATCATAAGCGAAAAAGCCCTTGTCATATTTAAAAATCCAATCACCAAAGACGCGCTTAAAATTTCTTTATATTCGTAATTTGCTAAAAGCGTAATCAAAGCATCATAAGATGTAACGCCGATTAAAGAGTGTATTAAAATCAAATTAAAAATTAACGGATTATTTTTTATGTAATTTAATCCATCTTTTATCATTTTAAAAGCATTCATTGTAGAAGGTTTTTTGAAATTTGATAAATTTAATTTTGTTAAAAAATATATCGCTATCAAATAAAAGCAAAAATCTAACATAAAACTTGCATAAATTCCAAAATAAAATATAAAAATTCCGGCAAGTCCCATTCCTGCGGCATAAGAAATTGAAAATATTAGCGAATGAATTTCGTTGGCGGATTTTAATTGTGATCCGTTTAACATCGTAGCTATCAAAGACATTTCGGCTTGAAAGAAAAGCCCAGCAATGCCAACTCTAAAAAATACCAAAAAAAGCAAAAACCATAAATAATCCAAACTATTTATAAAAATCAAACAAAAAATTGTTATAGCTTCTGATATTAAAAGTACAAGTAATAATTTAAAAGGCGAAAATTTGTCGATTATAACTCCGTTAAATGGCGCTAAAACTATGCACGGTATAAAAGCAAAAGCAGCCGTCAAAGATATCGCCCAAACTGGCGCTTTAAGTTCTATCAAAAGCGTATAAATTCCAGCCACGCTAAACCAAGATGAAAACAAACAAAGTAGTTGTATCAAAGAAATAATCGCGAAATTTTTGTTTCTTGATAAAAGAGAAACGTAACGATTCATCATTCTGCTCTTTTATAAAATCCAGAAATTTTTATAGTTTTATGTAAAATTTTTTTATTTGATACCACAAAAATTCTATCTTTGTCGTGCGGATAAATTTCGAAATCTACTCCTTTTAAACCAAAGTTAAAATTTTGCAGACTTGATTTTATTGATGATTTTTTATCAAAAGTATAAAACATAGCGTTATTATCTAAATTTAGACATAATTTTTCGTTGCAATATTTACCTTTTGAAATTTTATCAATTTCTTTATAAACATAAAAAATACCTAAAATTCCTTCTATTTCTTTGCGATTTATG
>CAMUNZ010000011.1 GCA_947090385.1 uncultured Campylobacter sp.
GGTTTACAATTTTTTGTGTTGGATAGTTTGGCTTATATCTTTACCTTTTGTTGTGTTTTTGGCATTATTTAAAAGAAAATATAAAAAATCATTGCCAGCTAGATTTTTATTATATAAAAATATGTCACAAAATTCTGTGAAAGTCCATTTTCACGGCTGTAGTTATGGCGAAGTTTGTGCATTGGAAAAAATAGCTAAAAGTTTTGATAGTTTTGCTATAACCTGTACGACTCAAACTGGATATGAAAAAGCAAAAACTTTTTGTGACAATGTTTATTTTTTGCCTTTTGAAAATTTGATCCCATTTTGGATTTTTAAATCTGAAATTTTGGTTATTTTTGAAGCTGAATTATGGCTAAATTTAGCAAGATATGCAAAAAAACAAAATTCTAAAGTTGTGCTTTTAAATGCTAGAATTAGTGATAATTCGTTTAAAAAATATAAATTTTTTAGTTTTTATTATAAAAAAATTTTTGAAAATATAGATTTAGTTTTGGCTCAAAATGATTTAGATAAAGATAGATTAGAAATTTTGGGCGCTAAAAACATAAAGGTTATAGGCAATGTAAAAAGTGCATTTTTGCCAAAAGTTACAAAAAAATTTCAAAAACCAAACGGGCGAGTGATTGTGATGGCAAGTAGTCATAAAGGCGAAGAAGATATGATTTTAAAACATTTAATTTTAAAGCCATATGATACTCTTTTTATTGCACCAAGACATCCAGAAAGATTTGCTTTTGTCGATAAAATCGCAAAACTTTATGCACAAGAAAATGGACTTAGCTATAAAAAATTTAGCGAAGACGAACTTATAAATTCACAAGTTATTTTGATGGATAAAATGGGTGAACTTATAAATTTGTATGCAATTGCAGATGTCGTTGTGCTTTGTGGAAGCTTTTTGCCTAAAATAGGAGGGCATAATCCGGTTGAAGCTGCTCAATTTAATTGCGCGATAATTAGTGGTAGATTTTACGTAAATCAAAAAAGTTTATATTCTCTTGTTGAGGGTGTTCAAATGTGTAATGCAAATGAAGTAACCACGCTTTTAAACTCAGATTTGCCACCAACTAGCATTAGAAATTCAGTAAGTTTGGAAGAAATAATAAAATTTATAAAGGGTTAAGTTTGGAAAAGGCATATAAACTTTTAGCTATTCAAGAAAAAATTTCAAACAACGAAGCAAAAGAGTTGATAGATTTAGGTGCTGTTATCGTAGATGGGAAAAAATTAGATATAGCAAGAAAAGAGTTAAATGAAAACACAAAATTTGTGGTGCAAAAATTTCAAGAAGCAAAAATAATTTTTCAAGATGATTTTATAATTGCTGTAAATAAACCGCCTTTTATCGTGAGCGAAAATTTAGCAAAAGAATTTAAAGCAAATTTGATAAATAGATTAGACAAAGAAACAAGCGGAGTTTTACTTATGTCTAAAAATGAAGAATTTATAAAAAAAGCAATAAATGAATTTAAAAATTTACGCGTTCAAAAAGAGTATATAGCTTTGGTAAATGGCGTAGTTAAAGAAGAAATGGAGATAAATGATCCAATTTTAACTATAAAAACTAAAAATAGTGCGTTTTCCAAAATTGACAAAAATGGCAAAACGGCTGTATCTTTTGTCGAGCCATTGATGATTGTCGGTAAAAAATCGTTGGTTAAAATTAGTATAAAAACCGGCAGAACTCATCAAATAAGAGTTCATCTAAAATCAGCTGGTTTTGGAATTCTAGGAGATACAAAATATGCAAAAATTCCAGATAAAAGAATGTTTTTGCATTCGTATAAAACTAAAATTTTTGATTATGAATTTATAGCTTTGTTAGATAAAAGTTTTTGTGTGTATGGTTTTGATGTACCAAATAAGTTTTAAGTTGTGTTTTAATTTAAATTAGTTAAAATGCTAGATTTTTTATAAAAATTAAATTTAAGGAAAAATTTTGTTTGAGATAATAAGCGAATCATTTAAAACTGCGGTAAATAAGTTAAAAACAATTGACGATGAAAAAGCATTAAAAAATGCACTTGATACGCTTAAAAAAGCACTTTTGAAAGCAGATGTAAATCATAAAGTTGTAAAAGAATTGTTAAATTTGATAGAAAATGATCTAAAAATTTCTGGTATTGGGCAAAAGCAATTTTTAGATTCTATAAAAAATAATTTAACTCAAATTCTAACGGCTCATGGAAATCAAGGTTTTATCTTTTCTCAAACTCCGCCAACTATAGTTTTAATGGCTGGACTTCAAGGAAGCGGAAAGACAACGACATCTGTAAAACTTGCAAATTATTTAAAACTTCGTAAAAAAAAGGTTTTAGTTGTAGCTTGTGATTTACAAAGATTGGCTGCTGTGGAGCAATTAAAACAACTTTGCGAGTCAAATGATATAGAACTTTTTTATGATGATAATGAAAAAGATCCTATAAAAATAGCAAAAAATGCGCTTGATAAGGCAAAAAGCGGTTTTTATGATGTCATGATTGTAGATACAGCTGGCCGTTTGGCAATTGATGAAGAGCTTATGAAGCAGATAAAAAACATAAAGCAAATTATAAATCCTGATGAAATTTTTTATGTTGCTGATGCCATGAGTGGTCAAGATGCTATAAAAACAGCTGGAAGTTTTAATGAAATTTTAGGAATTTCTGGTGTTATTTTAAGCAAATTTGATGCTGATACTAAGGGCGGAGTTGCTTTTGGTATTGCAAAGCAATTAAATATTCCTCTTAGATTTATTGGAATTGGTGAAAAAGTAAGCGATTTTGAAGGTTTTATCCCAGATAGAATTGTTGGTAGAATTATGGGAGAGGGCGATTTAGCTACTTTAGTTGAAAAAACTGCAACAATTTTTGATGAAAAAGAGGCAAAAAGATTAAATAAAAAGATAAAAAAAGGTGAATTTAATTTCAATGATTTTTTAACACAACTTGAAAGTGTTAAAAAACTAGGAAATATGAAAAGTTTGATAGGAATGATTCCTGGAATGAATCAAATAGCTAGTCAAATAAAAGATATAGATTTAGAAAATAGCGTAGAAATAAGACATATAAAAGCAATGATTGATTCTATGACACCAAAAGAGAGAGAAAATCCAGATTTGTTAAATAATTCCAGAAAAAGAAGATTAGCTTTGGGCGCTGGAATTTCGCAAGTTGAAGTAAATAGATTTTTAAAACAATTTGCAAATGCTGCTAAAATTGCAAAAAGATTTTCATCAAAAGGCGCTATGCGTTCTATGGCTGGAATGTTTAATAATCCAAATTTACCACAATAAAGCAGATTTTAGGTCTGCTTATGGCTAAAATTTTTTAGTTATAAGCAGACCTAAATTTATTAAGGAGAAGAAAAATAATGGCAACAGTTGTAAGATTAACTAGACTTGGACGTAAAAAACGACCTTTTTATCGTATAGTGGTTACAGATAGTAGAAAAAGACGCGATGGCGGTTTTATAGAAACTATCGGACATTATAATCCAATGGTAGAGCCAGAAGTTGTAAAATTTGATACTGAAAGATTAGCTTACTGGAAAAGCGTTGGCGCTAAATTAAGTGATAGGGTTGCAAGAATTACAAGTAAGTAAAATGGTAGAGAAATTTTTATTAGAATATGCAAAATTAATAGCAGATAAACCAGAAAAAGTAACAACTCAGAAAATAAAAATTGATGATAATTTTACCGAGATTATCATCAAAGCTGATAAAGATGATATCGGTAAATTAATAGGAAAAGATGGCAGAATGATAAGCGCAATCAAAACTGTTATAGTTGGTTGTAAAGCTAAAGATTCTACATCTTATCGTATCACTGTCCAATCTTGTGATGAAGCTTAAAGTCGCTTTAATAGGTAAAACTATTGGTTTAAAAGGTGGATTAAAACTTCACGATTTTAGTGACTTTCCAGAACAGTTTAAAAAAGGTGCCAAATTTATTGTCAATGATAGAGAAATTTGTATAAAATCTTTTGATAAAAATAGTCAAGTTGTTGTTTTTGAAGATTTTGAAGATATAAATTTGGCTTCTAATCTGGCAAATTGTGAGTTATTCAGAAGCGTTGAAGATACAAAAAAATTCTGTAAACTAAAAAAAGATGAGTTTTTTTATTTTGATATTATAGGTTCAAAAATTATCGAAAATGGCGAAATTTTGGGAGTTATAAATGATATAGAAAAAATAGGAAACTCCTATATGTTTTTGATAAACACAGATTTAAATTTAGTTGAACATGGTTTTGC
Organism: uncultured Campylobacter sp.; assembly: GCA_947090385.1. Taxonomy (GTDB): domain Bacteria; phylum Campylobacterota; class Campylobacteria; order Campylobacterales; family Campylobacteraceae; genus Campylobacter_B. Next base: position 4,238 of record CAMUNZ010000011.1, read on the forward strand.
AAAGATATTTTTTATCCCTTATTTAGACAATTTTATCATTAAAGTTGATATAAATTCAAAAGAAATTTTTACAAAAAATGCAAAATCAATTCTAGAAAATTCATGAAATTTACATTTTTATCGCTTTTCCCAGAATTAATTTATCCATATTTTGAAGCGTCTATTTTAAAACGAGCTGTAGAAAATAAAATTTTTACCTGTGAGTTTATAAATTTAAGGGATTTTAGTCAAGATAAATATAAAAAAGTCGATGATTATATGATAGGCGGTGGAGCTGGGATGCTTATAAAAGTAGATGTTTTGGCGAATGCCTTGGATTTTATATTGCAAAAAAATCCAAAAACTCGCATAATTTTTACATCGCCAGTTGGCAAAAATTTCAAGCAAAAAGACGCAAAAAGATTGGCTAATTTCGATGAAATTTGTTTTGTATGTGGGCGTTACGAAGGATTTGATGAAAGAGTAATCGAAATTTACGCTGATGAAATTTTTAGCATAGGAGATTTTGTTTTAACAGGTGGCGAAATTGTAAGTCTTGCTATTTGTGATGCTATAGCTAGAAATTTAAATGGAGTTTTAGGAAATTCTCATTCTCTTGAAATTGAAAGTTTTGAAAACGAAATTTTAGAAGCACCGTCTTTTGCAAAGCCAAATGTTTTTAAAAATATGACTATAAATTCAGAGTTTTTAAAGGGTAATCATAGTAAAATCACCGCTTTAAAAAATTCTATGGCGGTTGCAAAAACTAGATTTTTTCGCCCTGATCTTTACAGGAAAACGCCAAAAATTAAGGAAATTTTATGAGAAATCAATACATTGAAGCTTTTGAAAAAGCTCAAATCGAACAAAAATCTATTCCTGAATTTAGAGCAGGTGACACTTTAAAAGTTGCTATTAGAATCAAAGAAGGGGATAAATCTAGAATTCAAAATTTTGAAGGTATTTGTATCGCTAGACGCGGAAGCAGAGTTGGCGAAACATTTGTTATCAGGAAGATTGGCGCAAATAATATCGGCGTTGAAAGAATTTTCCCTATCTTTTCAGATAGCATCGAAGAGATTAAAGTTCTTAGAAAAGGTCGCGTAAGAAGAGCAAAATTGTTTTATCTTAGAGATAGATGCGGTAAAGCTGCAAAAATTCAAGAACTTAGAAAATAATTTTTTATTATTTGAGATTTTAGAAATCTCAAATCTTTTTTATATCCAACGGCGAGGAATTCTCGGATTTAATTTTACTAATATATCATAGCTTATAGTATTGAAGAAATTCGCCCATATTCTTGCATCATTAAAAAGACATATTTTTTCTCCGCAATTTTGTGAGCTAAATCCGTCCATGCTCATTTTTCCTAACATTTTTACTCCATTTGCTAATCGTAAATCTCCTATTCCATTGTATCTTAAAAGTCCGTCTCCGTAGCCTAAATCATATGTAGCCACATCTGTATCATCATTTGCTACAAAAATTCCACCATATCCTATACTTTCACCTTTGTGCAAAATTCTGTGGCTTATCCTGTTAGCATATAAACTTAAAGTTGGTTTTAAATTAAGTGGATTATCGCCAAATTGAGAATATCCATGTTGTGCCATTCCAACTCTTACAAAATCTTGCAAATTTCTTTTTGATCTTTCAAGCGCTGCTGAGTTTTGCGAATGGAATTTTATTTCAAAGCCAAATTTTTTTGCGCTATGTTTTAAAATATCTTTTGCTAAATTAAAATTATATTTTTGTATAAAATATTCAGAATTTACTTCATCCGAACTTCTAAAATGTGTGTAAGCGCCTGTTAAAATCAGTCTTTTTTTTGCTATTTCATTTACTGTTTTTTCAAGATCTTCTATTTTTATGCCGTGTCTTCTCATCAAAGTATCAACAGAAATTTGTACTTTTGTACCAGTTTTAAAAAGCGAAATTTGATTTATATCATTTAGCGCGTAAGTTAAATTTTTATCTTCGTTTCCGTGCGGAATATGTGATAAAATCAAAACATCTTTAAAATAATTTTTACAAATTTTTGCCTCTTCTTCGTTTTTGACACAAGCAAATTTTATACCAAGTTCGCTTGCTCTTTGACAAATAAGTTTAAGTCCGTGCCCATAAGCGTTATCTTTTAAAACTAAAATAATCTTGTCTAGCCCGTCCGCAAATTTTGCAATTTGCGTGATATTGTGATCATAATTTTTCTGATTTATTAAAATTTCTGCCATAATTTTCTCCAAAAAATTGTAATTCTATCAAAATAGATTTAAACAAATAAAAAATTCAAAAGAAATTTAAATAAAAATGATACAATCTATCATTTTTTTAAAGGAGAAATGGTTATGAAAAAATTTTTGTTTTGTTGTTTGGATTTTGTTTTTCAAATCCGATTGAAATTAGCGAAGTTGTTGTAAAAGAGCCGGCACCAAATGCAAAAGCTACAGGCGGTTTTATGAAAATAAAAAATAATTCCGATAAAAGTTTTAAGCTTGTTGGCGTAAATAGTAATTTTAGTAAAGTTGGTGAAATTCATACGCATAAACATGTTGATGGAATGATGAAAATGGTAAAAATTGATGATTTAGAAATTCCAGCAAATGGTGAAGTTGTGCTAAAACCAGGCGATCTTCATATAATGTTTATAAATCTTACAAAAAGCTTAAAAGAGGGCGATAAAGTTGATTTTAACTTAACTTTCGATGATAATTCAAATGTTGAATTAAAAAATATAGAAGTTAAAAAAATAAAAATGATGAAACATTAATTATGAAAAAATTACTTTACATTTTGCCAATATTGTGCTTGTTTTTAGGTTTTTTTGGTGTAAAAATTTTCATTGATAAAACAAAATTTGATTTTGTTGCAAGCTCTATAAATGGCGATGTAAATATGAAATCTTTTGATGGGCAAAATAAAATTTTCTATTTTGGATATACATTTTGCCCAGATGTTTGCCCGGCAACATTAAATATTTTAAGCTCAGCTTTAAATGAACTTAAAATTAAAAATACAATTATTTTATTTATAACTCTTGATCCAAAACGAGATAGTTTAGAAAATTTGGATGAATTTGTAAAATTTTTTTATAAAAATTCTTATGGATTAAAAGCAAAAAATTTAGATCAAATGTGCAAAAATTTTGGTGTTAAATATCAAATTGTAAAACTTGAAAATTCTGCTATGGAGTATTCTGTGGCGCATTCTAGTTCGATTTATCTTTTTGACAAAAAAGGAAATTTTGTCGAAGAAGTTTCAAATTTAACTTATGAAAATGTTTTAAATTCACTAAAAAAACTTAGTCTAAAATAAATTTATAACTCATTAAGCAATTTTAACTAGAATTACAGAATTTTTATTAAAAATTCTGTTACATAAGCATAGTTTTTATCGGTGAAAAATTTGATTTGTCAATTTTAAGACATAAAAAGGAAGTAAATGTTGTTTAATAATTACAAATGTCGATTATGGCAAAAATATAAAAAGATTAAGAAAATTTTTAAATGAGTTAGTATGAAAATAGCAATTCATTGTAAAGATAGATTTTTGGAGCGAACTTTAGAACTTTATTTAAAAGATAAAATTTGCGATGATAAAAACTCGGATTTTATAATAAGCGATGAAAATTTTAATTCAAATAAACCTATTTTTTTAGTCGGCGAAAACTCGCCATATCTTTGCGTGCCGTTTTCGCAAAGTGAGCTTTTTGAAGCGATTGCGATTTTTTTGCAAAAACAAAATTCAAATTTAAAAAATGAGTTTGAGGCAATTTTTGACGAGTTTAAACAAAAAATTTTAACTTTGGTAGAAAAATATGCAAACAACGATAAATAGTGGAATTTATAAAGGCAAAAAACTAAATTTGCCAAGTTTAAACACTACTCGTTCTACAAAAAATTTGGTTAAATCATCTTTTTTTGATACGATGAGATTTGAACTTAAAAATTTAGTTTTTATAGAGTGTTTTGGTGGAAGTGGCGTGATGGCAGCCGAAGCTTTAAGTAACGGCGCAAAGATGGCTTTTGCTATTGAAAAAGATAAAAAAGCTTTTGAAATTTTAGATAAAAATTTATCTTTTTCACCAAATTTGAAAGCAGTTTCTGGTGATAGTTTTGAAAAAATAAATAAAATTTTAGATGACATTAATGATGAAATTTTGCTTTTTTTAGATCCGCCTTTTTCTATAAGGGATGGTTTTGGTGAGATTTATCAAAAATGTATCGAAATGGTAAAAAAATTTCAATATAAAAATATAAAATTTATAGTTTTTGAAAGCGAAAGCGAAGTTCAATTTCCGCAAATGTTAGGAAATTTTATAAAGTTTAAAGATAAAAAATTTGGAAAAACGAGTTTGATTTATTATGAATTTAAAAGAAATTTTAGATGAAAATTATTTAGAATTTAGCAACGAAAATAATTTACTAAATTATGCCGATCCTTTGCAAATAGCAAGAAATTTGGGCGATGAAAGAGCTATTTTGATTTGCGCTTTATTTGCTTATGGAAATGCAAAAATGATAGTAAAATTTTTAAAAAGTTTGAATTTTTCTTTATTAAATTCAAGCGAAATATTGATAAAAAACGAATTGAAATTTTTAAAATATCGTTTTGAAAATTCTGCTGATTTAATTGAAATTTTTATAACTTTACGCCGTTTTGGCCTTGAAAACAACATTGAAGATTTAATTTTGCAAGGTTCAAAAAATGGCGAAATTTATCTTGGAATTAAAAATTTAGTTGATAAAATTTATAAATTAAATCCTTATAGAAGTTTTGGATATGAGTTTTTTTTCGGCAAAACTTTTGAAAATATCCCAAAATCGCCACTTAAAAGATATAATATGTTTTTGCGATGGATGGTGCGAGACAAAGATATTGATCTTGGGAAATTTAAAAAAATTAGCAAATCAGCGCTTTTTTTGCCACTTGATACTCATACACATAAGGTTTCTTTAAAACTTGGGCTTACAAATCGCAAAATTTACGATTTTAAAGCCGTAATTGATATCACAAAAAAATTACAAGAATTCGATCCTCAAGATCCCATAAAATACGATTTTGCATTATATAGACTTGGACAAAGTAAAAAGATTGAAAATATCTTATAAAAATATATCTTTTCTTAATTTTATCAAAAGCACCAAAGCTTCCAAAACGCTTTGATTTCTTATAAAATTTCTGTTTCCTTTTAAATTAAATCTTTCAATCAATTTTTTGCCACCATTTTGTGCTGCACCTATAAAAATCGTTCCTACTGGCTTTTGTGCGCTTCCACCATTTGGTCCTGCAATCCCGCTTACAGCTAACGCAAAACTAGCTCCACTTGAGTTTATAGCGCCATCTAACATTTGCGAAACGCACTCTTTGCTTACTGCTCCATAATTTTGTAAAATTTCATTATTTACTTCAAGCCAGATATTTTTAATCTCATTTGCATAACTTACAATTGACCCGTCAAAAACATCGCTAAGTCCAGAAATTTCGCCAAATTTCGATGCTAAAAGTCCAGCAGTGCAACTCTCTGCAAATGTTATTTTTGCATTATTTAAACGAAGTTTTTCAACTATAAAATTTATTAAATTTTCACAATTTAAAACTTCAAATTTCATAGAAATTTCTTTTAAAAATTCGTCTATATTTCCAAAATTTTGTTTTTTTGCTATGAATTTTGTTAAATTTTGAGAAATTTTTGATTCTTGCAAAGAGATATTAAAATTCTGAGAAATTTTATAAATTTCATCAAAATTTTTTTCTAAAACATAAAAAATTTTTTCTTTTTTTACACTTGGCAATAAAATTTCGGCTATTTTTTCATTAAAATCTATTTTTATAAAATTTATTTTTGCTCTGTTTATGTTTATCAAAAAACTATTTTTTGTAAATTTTAAAGCAGTCGAAGGCACTAAATCTTCGCCTTTTAACTCAAGTAAATCGCTTTTTAAAGTTGCTAAAATTTTTGTGATTATATTTGTCGCTGTATTTGCAAATATCAAAATTTCATCGTAAATTTCACTTAAATTTGAGATTATAAAAGGCAAATCCATACTGTTTTCGTCAATAAATTTAAAATTCTCAATTTTTTCAAATTTGTCTTTGCAAATTTGAAAAATTTCATCCATAAAATTTTGATTTAATCTTAAATCTTCTCCAACAACGACTAAAATTTTATCCATTTTTTAACCTTAAATTTTTGGTCGATTGTATCAAAAAAATCATTATTTTTTATAACTTCTTAACATTTTATTGGCTAAAATCACAAAATTTTGTATACAGGATTGGTTATATGGATTATAAAGATACTCTTTTTCTTCCTCAGACGGATTTTGCTATGAGGGGAAATCTTCTAGCAAACGAGTTGCCAAGATTTCAAAAATGGTTTGAAAATCAAAAAACTTACAACAAAATGAAACAAAAAAGAAAAAATTCAAAACTTAGTTTTTCTTTACACGATGGTCCTCCGTATGCGAATGGACATTTACATATAGGACATGCGTTAAATAAAATTTTAAAAGATATTATTATAAAAACTCACTATTTTGCAGGAGAAAAGATAAATTATGTCCCCGGTTGGGATTGTCATGGGCTTCCTATAGAACAGCAAGTTGAAATTTTGCTTGGTGATGAGAAAAAAACGTCTTCAAAATCTAAGATTAGAAAACTTTGCAGAGAGCATGCGACAAAATTTGTAAATATCCAAAAAGAGGAATTTAAAACTCTTGGTGTTATTGCCGATTGGGACGATCCTTATTTGACTATGAAATTTCGTTTTGAAGCTGATATTTATAAAAATTTATGCGAGATTGCAAAAAAAGGACTTTTGATCGAAAGAAGTAAGCCTGTATTTTGGAGTTGGGCGGCAAAATCTGCACTTGCAGAAGCAGAAGTTGAGTATAAAGATAAAGAAGATTATAGCATTTATGTAGCTTTTGATTTAGATAAAGATGCTTGTGAAAAAATCGGCGCACAAAATGCAAAAGCCGTTATTTGGACAACTACACCTTGGACACTTCCTGCAAATCAAGGAATCTGTTTAAATCCAGATGAAATTTATGTATTAACTAGCGAAAATTTAATTCTTGCAAAACCTTTGCTTGAAGTTTTAATTCAAAAAGGCATAACAAAAGGTGAGATTATAAAAGAATTTTCTAGCAAAGTTTTAGAATTAACTCACGCTATAAATCCTTTAAATGATAGAAAATCGCTTTTTATGTTAGCTGATCATGTTTTGATGGATGGTGGAACTGGGCTTGTTCATACTGCCCCTGGGCACGGCGAAGATGATTATTATGTGTGTTTAAAATACGGCGTAGAAGTTATTATGCCTGTAGATGAAAATGGCTGTTATGATGAAGTTTTAAGAGATAAAAAACTTGTAAAAGATGAATTATTAAATGAATTAATCGGAATGCATATTTTCAAAGCAAATGAGAAAATTCTAGAAGTTTTAGGTAAAAATTTACTTAATTCTAGCAAATTTATCCACTCGTATCCGTTTTGTTGGAGGACACATAAACCAGTAATTTATAGAGCTACAAAACAATGGTTTATAGCTATGGACGAGCCAAAATTAAATGGTAAAACTTTAAGAGAAGTTGCATTAAATGAGATAGAAAACAATATAAAATTTTATCCTCAAACTGCTAAAAATCGTTTAAAATCTATGATAGAAAATCGCCCAGATTGGTGCATTTCAAGACAAAGAGATTGGGGTGTGCCTATAGCATTTTTTAGAGATAAAACGACTAAAAAACCTATATTTGATTCTGAAATTTTAGATAATGTTGCAAAAATTTTTGAAAAACAAGGTGCTGATGCTTGGTGGGATCTAGAAATTTGCGATCTTCTTCCTAAAAATTGTAATTATAAACCTGAAAATTTAGAAAAAGTTTTAGACATTTTAGATGTTTGGTTTGATAGCGGTTCTACTTGGAATGCTGTTTTAAAAAGTGCAGAATACGATGCCGGATCGTATCCTACAGATATGTATTTAGAAGGTAGCGATCAGCATCGTGGTTGGTTTCAAAGTTCTCTTCTTGTAAGTTGTGCGATAAATGAAAAAGCTCCTTATAAAGCTATTCTAACTCATGGATTTACGGTCGATGAAAAAGGTCAAAAAATGAGTAAATCGATCGGCAATGTCGTAGCTCCACAAGATATAGCAAAAACTTATGGTATAGAAATTTTGCGACTTTGGGTCGGTATGAGTGATTATAGTGGTGATTTAAAAATAAGCGATAATATATTAAAACAAATTAGCGAACAATATCGCAAAATTCGAAATACTATAAGATTTTTATTGGCAAATGTTTCAGATTTAAAAGAGCTTTATACAGATTTTTCACCACTTGATAAATGGATTTTGTTTAATGCGTCAAAAACTTTTAAAGAGACAAAAAAATGTTTTAAAGATTACGATTTTGCAAAAGGTTTTAATCTTCTTTTGAATTTTTTAAGCAACGAACTTAGTGGAATTTATCTTGATATTTGTAAAGATAGACTTTATTGTGATGATTTAAACTCGCCTAGAAGAAAATCGGCACAAACTGCTATGGTTTTGATAGCAAGAACACTTTTGCCATTAATTGCTCCAGTGCTTACTTACACAGTCGATGAAGTTATAGAATTTGCACCAGAAATTATAAAAAATGGTGCAAAAGACGCTTTTGATTTAGAAAATGTCGATTTAGAATTTGATGAATTTGCAGAATTCAATGAAAAAGCTAGAGAGAAATTTTTTGAGAGCATAGATACATTAAAAAAATCAAAACTTATAAAATCTACATTGGAATTAAATCTAGAAATTTCTTCTAATAAATTCGGAAATTTCGATCTTGAAGAGTTGGCTGATTGGTTTATGGTTAGTAAAATTTGCGAATTTTCTAATAAAGAAAGTTTGGTTGAGTTTGAGATAGAAAATGAAAAATTTAGATTGGTAAAATCAGATAAATCAAAATGTCCAAGATGTTGGAAATTTAACGCCAAAGAAGATGAAATTTGTGATCGTTGTAAAGAGGTTTTAAGTGCTAAATAATCAAATTCCTTTTTGGATTATATCTGCAAGTATGGCGATTATCGTGATTTTGATTGCTTTTGGTATTTTTTTTGTGAATTTGTTTAAGGAGAAAAATTGATAACTTTAAAAGAGGCTTTAAAATTAAATCAAGATGAAATTTCGAAATTTCGTCAAGATTTAAAGAAAAAAATTAATGAAAAGAAAAATTTAGGCGCTTATGTAGAACAACTTTCAAATAAAGAAATTTCTGAAAGCGGGGCAGGTATCCCAATTGCTATAAAAGACAATATCCAAGTTAAAGGTTGGAATGTAACATCTGGATCAAAAATTTTGCAAGGATATATAGCGCCTTATGATGCAACAGTTATAAAAAAACTTAAAAATGCAAATTTATCGCCATTTGGTCGCACAAATATGGACGAATTTGCTATGGGATCAGGAACTGAAACTTCATTTTATGGAAAAACTTTAAATCCTTTGGATAATTCAAGAGTTGCTGGCGGAAGCAGTGGCGGAAGTGCTGCAGCGGTTGCCGGTGGCATAGCTATTGCAGCTTTAGGAAGCGATACTGGAGGAAGTATTCGTCAGCCTGCCGCATTTTGTGGTTGTGTGGGATTTAAGCCGACTTACGGACGAGTTAGTAGATACGGTCTTGGGGCTTATTCTAGCAGTCTTGATCAAATCGGACCAATTACTCAAAATGTTGAAGACAGCGCTATTTTATATGATATCATTTGCGGGCACGATGAGATGGATAGCACAAGTTACGATGGCGAATATAAAACGACAACAGATAAATTAAATCCAGATAAAAAATTTAAAATCGCAGTTATAGATAATTATATAAATGAAGCAAATGCCGAAATAAAAGACGCGCTTTTAAATCAAATAAACGAATTAGAAAAAGCCGGTTTTGATATCATTCATGCAAATTTTTCAAATTCAAAATATATAGTTGCTGCTTATTATATAATCGCAACTGCCGAAGCTAGCACAAATTTAAGTAGATATGATGGTGTAAGATATGGCAGAAGAGCGCAAGTTAGCCATTTAAATGAAATGTATGCAAAAACAAGAGGTGAAGGTTTTGGTGCAGAAGTTCAAAGAAGAATGTTGCTTGGAACTTTTGTTTTAAGTAGCGGTTATTATGATTCTTATTATATAAAAGCGCAAAAAGCAAGAGCCTATATAAAAAAAGAGTATGAAAAAACTTTAAACGAAGTAGATGCGATTTTAATGCCAGTAACTCCAAATGTTGCTTATAAATTTGGCGATATGCATACTTCTATGGAAGCATATTTAAGTGATGCTTATACGATTGGTGTAAATTTGGCTGGACTTCCAGCTATAACAATTCCTATAGCTAAAAATAGCGAAGGTTTAAACATAAGCACTCAACTTATAGCAAAAGCTTACGATGAACAAACTTTGCTTGATTGTGCTTTAAAAATTGAAAATCTTGTAAAAGGAAAAAAATGAAAATTGTAAAAAGAGCTTTAACTTATGAAGATGTTTTGCTTGTCCCACAATATAGCGAGGTTTTACCAAAAGAAGTTAGCCTAAAAAGTAGATTAAGCAAAAATTTATCTTTAAACATTCCTTTGGTTAGCGCCGCTATGGATACCGTTACAGAACACAGAGCCGCTATAATGATGGCAAGACTTGGTGGCATTGGAGTTATTCATAAAAATATGGATATTGCTTCACAAGCAAGAGAGGTAAAAAAGGTTAAAAAAAGTGAAAATGGTGTAATTATAGATCCTATTTCTGTAAAAGCAAATTCAAAAATAAAAGAAGCATTAGACATAATGGCAGAATACAGAATTTCTGGTGTTCCTGTTGTTGATGATAAAGGAATTTTAATAGGAATTTTAACAAATAGAGATTTAAGATTTGAAATCGATATGGATGAACTTGTCGTTTCTAGAATGACAAAAATGCCACTTGTTACTGCAAAAAGCGGTTGCACACTTGAAGAAGCTGAAGTTATTTTTAGAAAACATAGAGTTGAAAAACTTCCCCTTGTTGATGAAAATGGAAAATTAGAAGGTTTAATCACCATAAAAGATTTAAAAAAGAAAAAAGAGTATCCAGATGCAAATAAAGATAGCTATGGTCGTTTACTTGTAGCTGCTGCTATCGGTGTTGGTGGATTAGATAGAGCACAAGCTTTAATTGATGCTGATGTTGATGCGCTTGTAATGGATAGCGCACATGGTCATTCAAAAGGTATTATAAATACATTAAAAGACTTAAAAGCTAGTTTTAAAAATATTGAAGTAATCGTTGGAAATGTTGCAAATCCAGCATCTATTAAAGATTTAGTTGAAGCAGGGGCTGATGCTATAAAAGTAGGAATTGGACCTGGAAGCATTTGTACAACTAGAATTGTAACTGGTGTTGGTGTTCCGCAAATTACAGCAATTAGTGATTGTGCTGATGTCGCAAAAAAATACGGCGTTCCTGTGATTGCAGATGGTGGTATAAAATATAGCGGCGATATAGCAAAAGCTTTAGCTGCTGGTGCAAGTAGCGTTATGATAGGAAGTTTATTGGCAGGTTGCGATGAAAGCCCTGGTGAATTAGTAACTTTCCAAGGACGACAATATAAAAGTTACCGTGGAATGGGAAGCATCGGTGCTATGACAAGGGGAAGTTCTGACAGATATTTTCAAGAAGGTACAGCGCAAGAAAAATTAGTTCCAGAAGGTATAGAAGGCCGAGTTCCTTATGCTGGAAGTTTAAGAAACGTTGTTTATCAACTAATTGGTGGAGTTAGAAGTTCTATGGGATATTGTGGAAGCAAAGATATACCGACATATCAAGAAAAAGCTGAATTTGTTGAGATTACTTCTGCTGGTCTTCAAGAAAGCCATGTTCATAATGTCGTAATTACAAAAGAAGCACCAAATTACAGAGTTGATTAGTGCAAATTCAAACAAAAACAGAAATTTTTAATGAACCGCTTTATTTAGAAAGCGGTCGAATTTTTTCAAATTTCAAGCTAAAATACGAAACTTACGGCGAGTTAAATGCTGATAAAAGTAATGTAATTGTGATTTGTCACACACTTACTGGTTCTCATCACGCAGCAGGAATTTATAAAGATGATACAAAAGCTGGATGGTGGAATGCTTTAATCGGTGATAAAAAGCCTGTTGATACAAAGAAATTTTTTGTTATTTGTGTTAGCATTTTAGGGACGCCTTTTGGTTCGACTTGTCCTCTTGATGTCGATGAAAAGGGCAATGAATACAGATTAAATTTTCCAGTAATTGTAATTAGCGATGTTGTAAAAGCGCAAATGAAGCTTTTCAAAAGACTTGGCATAAAAGAGGCTTATGCAGTTATCGGTGGCTCTCTTGGCGGTTTTCAAGCACTTTGTTTTGCGATAGAACAGGCTAAATTTTGTAAAAGAGTTATAATTTTGGCAAGTTCTTATCAAACTCCACCTTGGGCGATAGCTTTTAATAAAATTATGATTGAAGGTATAAGAAACGATCCTGCTTTTTTAGATGGCTTTTACGATCCAAAAACAATCGAAAATAGCGGAATGATCGGGATGGCGCTTGGTAGAATGGCAGGGCATATTAGTTTTTTAAGTCCAAATTCTATGGATAAAAAATTTAGTCGAAATTATGTTTCAACAGACGGAATTTACGAGCTTTTTGGACGATTTGAAATTGATAGATATTTAGAATATAACGGCTACAATTTTCCAAAAAGATATGATCCGCTATGTTATCTTTATATCGCAAAAATGATGAATGTTTTTGATTGTACGAGGCATTATGGCGATTTGCAAGGAGCGTTTAGTAAAATTTTGGCAAAAATGCATTTAATTGCTTTTAGTGGCGATGTGCTTTTTCCGCCAAAACTTATGTTTGAGATGGCGCAAATTTTAAAAAAATTAAAAAAAGATTTTGAATTTGTAGAAATTCAAAGCGATTATGGGCACGATGCTTTTTTGGTTGAGATTGAAAAATTTGAAAAATATATTACAAAGGCTTTAAATGAGTGAAAATTTTGAAGATAAAATAGTAAAAATTGATAAAATTTTACAAGATATGGAAAAAGATGATATTGATTTAAAATCAAGCGTTGATTGTTACAAAGAGGCGATGAAATTGATTTTGGATGCTACAAAAATTTTAGAAAACGCAGAATTAGAAGTCAAAAAGGTGGATTATGAGTAAGGTTTGCATTTTGCAACTTCCAACTCTTTCGATGAGTGAAAATAGGATAGACTATTATTTAAAATTAGTAAGCGAAAGTGGCGCTAAAATTGTTGTTTTAGGAGAATACATTTTAAACAGCTTTTTTGGTGAATTAAAAAATATGCAAAAAAATCTTATTTTGGAGCAAAGCACTCACAAGATAGAAATTTTTACAAAATTTGCAAAACAATATAATTTAATAATAATCGCGCCGATAATTTTGGTAAAACATAATCAAATTTTTAAAGTAGTCGCGAAATTTAGTCAAAATAAAGTGATTTTTCATGAACAAAATTTTTTAATTCCATATGAGTATTGGAATGAAGCTGATTTTTTTGCAAATTCTAAAAATTACAAAGAGCCGAGTTTTTTAACATTTAATTTTGAAAAGATAAAATTTGGCGTTATGTTTGGATTTGAGGCGCATTTTGATATTTCTTGGGAGTTTATGCGAAAAAACAATATCGATTGTGTTTTAATGCCAGTTGCGAATATTTTTGATACAAATATTCGCTGGAATGAGCTTTTAAAAATGCGTGCTTTTACAAATTCTATGCAAATTTTAAGAGCAAACAAAATTGGCAAAGCGAAATTTAGCAAAGATGAAATTTATGATTTTTATGGATATAGTTCAAATTACGGCGCCGATGGAAATTTGATAAGTTATTTAAAAAACGAAGAAGGAATTTTAGAGGTTGAAATTTCTAAAAAAGATATAAACGATATATCAAAAATTTGGAATTTTAAAGAAATTTATAAAAATTTTTAATAAAACGGCTAAAAAGCCGTTTTATTATTTATCTCTTAGATTAAGTTCTGAGATAAGTTTTGTATAAGAAGCGTAGTCTGTTCTTTTTAGATATTTAGAAAGTCTTTTTCTTTTTCCAACTAACTTCAAAAGTCCAAGACGAGATGAAAAATCTTTTTTATTGATTTTTAAATGTTCTGTTAAATCCGCGATTCTTTTTGTTAAAAGTGCAATTTGAACTTCTGGAGAACCTGTATCACCATCTTTTCTAGCGAATTTCGCAACTATTTCTGCTTTTTTAGCCGAATCTAAAGCCATTTTTGACCTCCTGAGCGGTATTTCTAAAATTTAAAGGGTGGATTCTACCAAAATCAAACTCAAATTTAGCTAAATTTTAAACTTATTTGTAGGATTTTTTTACTAAAATATTTTTTGTTAATTTTTTTTTGCAAAAGGAGTTATTTTTTGCTTTTTACAAAAGCTAGCGAATATGCACTTTTATCGATGATTTATATAGCAAAAAATGGTTGTGAATGTGATATTACAACTATTTCTAAAGAATTAAAAATTCCAAAAAGTTTTTTGGCTAAAATTTTTCAAAATTTGGCAAAAGACGGAATTTTAATTTCTCAAAAAGGGGCAAAAGGTGGTTTTTTACTTGTGAAAAAAACTAGTGAAATTTCATTAAAATCTATAATTCAAAGTGCCGAAAAAAAAGATAATTTAGTTTTTGAATGTAGCAAAAGTAGATGCGATTGTCCATCAAATAAGGGAGAATTTTGCCAAATTTGGGATGTTTTTAGCTTTTTGCAAAATAGCGTAGATAATTTTTTAAACAATATCACACTTGAAAATATCATAAAAAAGGATTTTATGTGAAATTTTTTCATTTATCTCACATCGATTTAGACGGATATACAGCACAATTAGTTACAAAATTTTATATGAAAAACGGAGTTTATTTTAATTCTAATTATGGAAAAGAGATTGATGCAAAATTTGAAAATATTATTTCTCAGATAAATGATGATGAAAAAGCTATAATTTTAATAACAGATTTAAATTTGACATTAAAACAATGTGAAGATTTTGAAAAGCTTTTGAAAGATAAAAAAGCAAAATTCTTTGTTTTAGATCACCATATTAGCGGGATTGAATGCGCTAAAAAATATCCTTGGTATTTTTTAGATAATTCAAAAAGTGCTACAAAAATTACTTATGACTTTTTTTCTTTTATGTTTGGTAAAAATGAGCGTTTATCGAAATTTTGCGATGTTGTAAATAGTATCGATATCTGGCTTGACGATAAAAAAGAATTTGAGCTTGGCAAGGTTTGTTCGAATTTGGTATCTTCTGCAAAGGAGATAAATAAAGTCATGTTTGAAAAAGAGAGTTTTGAATATATTTTATTTTTGATACAAAAATCAATGGATTTTATGGATAAAGAAAATTCTCATATTTTGCTTGACGATGCTTTGCATTTTTTAAAAAAAGAGTATTTTAAAGCTGAATTTAACGATACTTTGACAAATCTTGTAGCAAAACGAGTTGTCAAAATGCTTTTTGATAATTTAGAAAAATTCGAGATAGATTATAAAAATTTTAAAGGAATTTTGACGTATAACATCGGAAATATGTCTGTGATTGGGAATGAATTTTTAAGGCAAAATCCAAAATATGATTTTATTATGGATATAACTTCTAAAAAAAGCGTTAGTTTAAGAGCAAATGGAAAATGCGATGTAAGTTTAATGGCGCAAAAGTTATTTAATGGCGGTGGTCACGCAAATGCAAGTGGCGGAGCGTTTTTGAGTTTTAGAGATAGCTATGATTATTTTGTTATAAAAACTCAAATTGTAGATTTAATAAACAAAAAAGTAGGACAAAATGATTGAAGATGAATTGAATTATCAAGTGAGTATTTTGCTTGAAGGGGCTTTGTATTTTGCTGGCGTAAAAAAAGAGAATTTACAAAAAGCTACAGAAATTTATATAGATATAATAGACGATATTTTGGATCAAAACCCAGATATTGAAGGTGTTGATGAAGTTATAAAAACTATAAACTTCATCAAACAAAATCATCCTGAACTTTTTAAAAAATAGTTATTTTAGAGTTTTATAATCAAAAATTCCATCGACAAAACGCGTGAAATTTGTATCGTAATTTTCATTTATGATAGATCTTTTCGCGTTACACCATTTTGAGTTTATTCCAGCGATATCACACAACAAATCTGGCATATTTGGCGTATAAAATGGCAAATTTCGACTTTGTTCTAATTTCTTATAAATTTCTTCATGATTTTTTATAAATTTCGGAGTAGGCATAAAAACTAGCGGAATTTCAGTCGTTGCTTTGCAAGCAAAACCATGTCCAGTTTTTTCTTGAAAATCCCATAAACTCTCACCATGATCGCTTAAATATATAATTAAAGCGTCTTTATCTTTAAAAATTTTGTAAATTTCTGTGATTACAAAATCTGTGTAAAAAACAGAATTTAAATAATGCGCTTTTGTGGTTTTTTGTCCTTTGTTTATATTTTCTTTTATATCTGAAGGCTTAAATTTCGCGAATTCTTTTGGATATCTTTTGCTATAAGTAAAATGCGAACCAACGAAATGAAAAACAAAAAATCCTTTGTCTGTTTTATCGGCAAATTTTTGCCCAACTTTTATCAATTCTCCATCAAATTTCGATCCTTTGTAATCAAAATTTTGGGTAAATTTATTTGTATAAAAACTTTCATCGCTTAACTCAGAAGCTGAAAAACTTCCATTTGTATAAATTCCGTTGCTTTCTTGATTGCTTATCCAATGAGTTTTATAACCGCTATTTTTAAAAAGCGATATCAAATTTAAATTTTCTCTCCAGATAGGATTTTTTCTAAAAGTTGTTATTTGACGCAAATTTTCTGGTGTT
This sequence comes from uncultured Campylobacter sp., assembly GCA_947090385.1. Lineage (GTDB taxonomy): Bacteria > Campylobacterota > Campylobacteria > Campylobacterales > Campylobacteraceae > Campylobacter_B. The sequence continues at coordinate 21,118 of CAMUNZ010000011.1, forward strand.
GAAGAAGCTACTGGAACTGCGTCTGTAAAAACGATTTTATTTTCCATCGCTGCAATTCTTGGCGTAGTATTATATTTTGGATTATAAAGACCTGTGTATTTTCTAGCATTGCTTTCACCAATGATCAAAACTATATTATCAATGCCATTTTTTGCTGTTAAATTTTTTTCTTCTTCTTGTAACTTTTTAAAATGTTCTATAAAAGATCTAGTTTTTCCAAGCCCTGTTTTTGAAAAAAACTGAAAAGGAACTAAAAAAAGTTTTGCCGTAGGATATCTTGTGGCTCTTGCAATTGAAGTTTTTTGAGTTATAAAAGTATAGTTTATAACCGTCGCAATAATCGCTATAAATGAAAATAAAACTATAAAATTTATGATGTAAATCGCTATTTTATTCTCTTTTAGCGGCTTAATTTTGCTTATAAGAAAAATAACAAAAAAAGTTATCAAAGCTACAACGATAATCTTAAAATCTATAAAAGATTGTGCAAATTCCGTAGCTTCGTTGAAATTTGTACTTAAAATACTTTCAAAAATTTGTATTGTAAAAAATGATAAAAATTTATCCACCAAAAAATTTTCAAGTAAAAACGCGAAAATACTTACAATAACTATAAAATAAGCAAGCGGTTTAAATAATTTTTTTGTTAAATAAAAAATATAAAATATAAAAACACAAAAAATAAAATTTAAAAACAAAGCTTCAAAAGATCTTTGCACAAATTGTCTATCTAAATCTTGCGGTGTTAAAAATATAATATTATTTATCGAAGCTACACAATTTACAAAAAAAGTCACCAAAAAAAGCGTCCAAATCGGTTTGCTTGTTAGCGCGTTATAAAACTTGTTACTACTTAAAAGTTCTTTCATTTTTTACCTTTATAATAAACCAGCTTCTTTTTGCATTTTTTGTTTATAAAGTTCTCTAAATTTTTGTGTAAATTTACCGACTTTTCCATCAGCGATTACTTTTCCATCAGCTTTTACAACTCCTATAACTAAAAGCGTAGCCGAACTTATAAAACATTCATCGCTTTCATAAACTTCATCCATGGTAAATTTTCGATATTCTATTTTTAATCCTAAATCTTTAGCGAATTTCAAAACAGCAATTCTTCGAATTCCAGGTAGAATTTCATTATTAAGCGGAGGAGTTATTAAAACTTTATTTTTTATTATAAAAGCCGATGAACTGCTAGCTTCGCTAACAAATCCATTTCTTACCATAAATCCTTCAAAAGCTCCCATTCTATGCGCTTTTGTCTTTGCTATGCATTGCGCTAGTAAAGATACAGATTTTATATCACACCTTTGCCATCTTAGATCTTCGACACTAACAATTTCTATGCCTGTTTGTGCTAACGGATTTTGCAAAACTTGTTTTTTTATACCATTTACAAAAACTGTTTGTTTTAAACCTTTTAAAAACTCAAAATCCCTAGGAGCTGTACCTCTAGTAACTTCTATATAAACGCTTCCTTCATTGATGTTATTTTTTTCTATTATTTCGTATAAAATTTTTTCAAATTCATCTTTTGTCTTACAAGGTGGATTTAATTCAATCTCTTTTAAGCTTCTTTCAAATCTTGCCCAAAATTCTGCCTTATCAACAAGTTTTTTATTTATAACAGGGACAACTTCATAAATCCCATCACCAAAAATAAAACCTCTATCAAAAACACTAATTTTTGCCTCGTTTGCTGACAAAAATTCACCATTTAAATATACTATTCCGTCTAGTTTTTCCATATTAAATCCTTTTAAAAAACTGCAATTATAATGCAATTAAATTAAATATAAATCAATTTTTCTGATATAATACGCGAAAAAATTTTAAGGTTAATTTAATGAAAGAATTTTTACTAACGCAATTTTTTACAGTTTCTAAAAAACCTGTTTTATTTCGCGATCTTTTGCAGTCTGTTTCGCTTTATGATGAAAAAATGTTAATTGATCCTTCAAAATTAAATTTTCGTTTCAATTATCTAAAATTTTATGCTTTTTATGCTTTGATTTGTCTATTTTTTGTGTTTATTTTTTTTGTATCTACGCATGCTCTTTTGGAAAAAATAGATGTTCATATTTCTATCATTTTGTCGGTTTTAGTAACCTCTATAGTTTTTGTGGGATTTGATTTTTTTAAACTTTACATGAGAGATTTAATAACTCAAAAACTTATAAAAATTGCTTGGGATAATCATTTTCCTTATTTTCCTTATGAAAAATATCATAAAAAAGTTATTGAAATTTTTGAAAAATCAAAAGATGATGAAATTTCAAAAAGAGATTTAGAAAAATACATTTTGGATCATCTATCTAAAATTTAGCTTTTTTGAACTCATCGAATTCTTCTAAAATTTCATCAGAATTTTTGATAAAATTTGAAGTTGTTTTTGAAATTTTGTCTAAATTTGTTATTAAATTCTTAGAATTTTGTTGAAATTTTTCGAATTTGTTACCCAAAGTAATAATTTTTTCACGCTCAAAAATGGCATTTTTTGAAATTTCTTTATCTCTTTTAAGAATTTTTATAGAATTCAAAACTGCCATAAAAGTCGTCGGGCTTGTTATAAAAATTCTATTTTGCCAAGAAAAACTTAAAATTTCTGGCAAATTTGAGACGATATATACAAAAATCGCCTCACTTGGCACAAACATTATCGCAAATTCGCTTGTTATTTGCGGGATTATATATTTTTGCGAAATTGATACAATCTCTTTTTTAAAATCGTTTAAAAGTGAGGTGTTTAGTTTTTTTATTTCATCGTTTTGTGCATTTAAAATTTTTTCGTAACTAGAAAGCAAAAATTTGCAATCAACACAGAGAATTTTATCTCCTAAATTTATCGCACAATCGCAAATTCTGCCGTTTGGCAGAGTTTTTTGCAATTCATAAAAATTTAAATTTTCACCAAAAACTATGTCTAATAAATTTTTCAATTCAAATTCGCCGAAATTTCCTCTTAATTTTTGATTTCCTAAAATTTGATTTAATTTTGAAATTTCTTGTTTTAAACTTTGAGAAATTTCGCCATTATTTTCTATTTTTGTGATTTTTTCTATCAATGATTTAAACGATTTATCAAAAAAATTTAAATCTTGCTTAAAAGAATTATGAGACAGAGTTAAATTATTTGTCAAATTTTGATTTAGTTGATTAAATTTCAAATTTAAATTATCGTTTGAAATTTGACTTAATTTTGTTTGATTTAATTCTAAATTTTGCTGAAATTTTTCATTTTTTATATTTATTGTGTTTAAATTTTGTTCTAAATATAAAATTTTTTCAGTAAAAAAATCTCGCTGTTTTATAAGTAAAAAGCAAGAAAACACGATTAAAAGTGCAATTATCGTAAATAAAATGTAAATTATCTCAAAGCCCATTTTTATTTAACTCGATTTTTATTGGATTTAAAATTTTGTTTTGAAATTTTATTTTTTCTAATTCAATTTTTAAACTTAAATTTTCTTGCACCAAAACATCTTTTTTTGTGCGAAGTTCATTTATATCGCGACTTAAAAAATAAATTTCATTGCGAATTGCGATAACAGGAAGCGTTAGTAAAAATAAAATAGCCATCGCTAAATAAACTTTTAAAAGTTGTAAAAAACTTAAATTTTTCATCTATTTATCTCAAAAATTCTTAATTTTGCACAACTTGATCGTGGATTTTTTTCGATTTCTTCTTTACTTGGCGTGATTGGTTTTTTTGTGATAATTTTTCCGATTGAATTATTTTTGCCACATTCACATTGTATAGAATTTGGCGGACATATGCAGTCACTTGCCCATTTTTTAAAATAGCTTTTTACGATTTTATCTTCTAAAGAATGAAAAGTAATAATCGCAATTTTTGCATTTTTTATTTTTGAGTTTTCAATTTTATCTAACAAATTTTTTAATTCAAAAAGTTCGTTATTTACTTCGATTCTAATTGCTTGAAATGCTAAAATCGCGGTTGAAATTTTTCTATTAAAATATTTTTTATTGCCTATAATTTCACTTAATTCTTTTGCCGAGTTTATCTTTTTTTTTGCTCTATAATCGCAAATTTTTTGCGCTAAAAATTTTGCGTTACTAAGTTCTGCATAATCTTTAAAAATTTTTTCTAATTTTTCTTTTGGATAGAAATTTACGATTTCATGAGCCGAAATTTCATCGTTTTGATTCATTCTCATATCTAATTTATCAGAATTTAAGCAAAATCCTCTGTCGATTTTATCCAATTGAAGCGAACTAATTCCTATATCTGCTAGAATTCCGCTAATTTTTTGAGTTTCTATTAACTCTACACTTCCGCTAAACTTTGCATTGTAAATTTTAACCCTGTTTTTATATTTTTCTAAAAAGTTTTTACTAAAATTTATCGC
>CAMUNZ010000012.1 GCA_947090385.1 uncultured Campylobacter sp.
GATTATTTCAAAGGAAATGATTTAATAAGCGGAAAATTTGAAAATGTAAATGTATATTTTAGTGATCTTTGCGTAGAAAAAGAGCAAAAAACTTCAAAATATAAAACGATTGTAAAAGTATTTTATGGGATCATGTTTGTAGCAAAATTTAATAAAAAATTTTCTACAAAAACTATAATTTTAGATAAAAATTCAAATGCAAAATTTCGCATGCAAAAAAGTATAAAACTTGATAACAGCGAATTTTCAAATCGTTTTAAAGTTTATAGCAAAGATTTAACTCAATGTTTTTATCTAATAACGCCAAAATTTATGCTACAAATTTTAAAACTTCGAAAGAAATTTGATTGTCCGATAAATTTCGTTTTTGATGAAGGAAATTTAATACTTTTTATAGAAAGAAATTTTGATAGTTTTGAGATAGATATAAACAGACAATTAGTCGGCAAAAACTCTTTTGTAGAAGATACAAAAAGAGATATTTTGCGCATTTTAAATATAGTAAAAGAGCTTGATTTAAACACAAAAATTTTCGACATTTAATAAAATTTTATGGCATTTACGCCATAAAATTATTTATTTTTTAGTTTAAAACCACCGCCAAAATTTCTATAAATTTCAACACAAGAGTTAAGTTCATTTAATTTTGCATCGATATAGCTAATTTGTGAATTTAAATATGTCCTTTGAGATTCTAAAAGTTCTAAATACTCGCTATATCCAGATTTATATCTAGCTTGTGCAAGAGTATAAATTTTGTAAGCGCTGTCTTTTAATTTTGACAAAGCTTCTAAATTTTTAACAGCAAATTCTTTCGAAACAAGCGCATTTTTTGTCTCGCCAAGAGCATTTCTTAAAATTTTTTCATAATTTATCAAAGCTGATTTTTGATCAATTTTTGCCAAATCTACATTTAAAGCGGTTTTTCCAAAATCAAGCAAAGGCAAAGCCATAGCCAAATTTCCGCCATAACTAAAAACTTGTGCATTTTGCTCGAAAAGATTTTTTAACTCTTCGCTTGCAAAACCAAAAGCACCACTTAACGAAATTTTAGGAAAATAATTTGCTCGCGCAACGCCAACAAAGGCATTTGTAGCGACTAATTTTTGATAAGCAGAACTTACATCTGGGCGCATTATCAAAATTTCGCTAGGAATTCCACTTGGCACTTCTAAAGATTTTGCAAAATACGAAGTAAATTTAAAATCTCCATTTAAAACATCATCTGTTTTGCTTCCAACTAAAATCAAAAGCGCTGTTTTTGATTTGTTTAAAGCATCTTCGATAGCAAAAAGCCCAGCTTTAGCAGTAGAAATTTGTGCCATTGATTGATGAAATTCTATCTCGCTTTTTACGCCGGCTTTATATTGTTTTGTTATATATTCGCCCATATTTTCATAATTTTTTAGAGTTTCTTCATAAATTTCTACTTTATTTTTCAAAGCTATAAAATTGAAATAACTTTTAACAACAGCTGCAACAATAGAAATTTTAGAATTTTCATAATCATAAACAGAAGCTTTAAAATTTGCTTTTGAAGCAAGAGCAGAATTTCGAACTCTTCCCCATAAATCAAGCTCCCAGCTTAAAACAGACGTTAAAGAAAAATTGTCAAATTTCATATTTTCTTTGCTAGAAAATGTCTCGCCGCTACTTCTTGTCCTAGTCGCTTCGCCAGAAAATCCGATATTTGGTAAAAATTCGCGCAAACTTAAATCATAAATTGTTTCAACTTTTTCAAGATTATTTAGCGCCAATTTTAAATCGCTATTATTTTGCAAAGCTTTTTCAACTAAAAAGTTTAAATTTTCATCGTCAAAATTTTTCCACCAATCTTTTTTTATGCTAAAACTTTGACCTGTTGTATTAAAATCCATATCGGCTACAGGAATTTCACCACGAAAAGAACAACCACAAAAAGCAATACCAATCAAAAAAACTAAAATTTTATACATTTTCAGAACCTCTTATTTTTTGAATTTTGCTATTTAAACTTTCTAATAAATAGAAAAATAACGGAACAAAAAATATCGCTATCGTTGAAGCCGCGATCATTCCACCGATTACACCAGTGCCAAGAGAATGCCTACTAGCTGCTCCTGCGCCGCTACTAAAAATCATAGGTAAAACGCCAAATGTAAAAGCAAGAGAAGTCATAACAATAGGGCGGAAACGCATTTTTGCAGCTTCTATTGATGATTTTATTATATTTTTACCCATTTTGTGTTGCTCCATAGCAAATTCTACGATCAAAATTGCATTTTTAGCACCAAGTCCGATTAAAAGCAAAAGTCCGAGTTGAAAATAAACATCATTTGTGAGACCTCTCATCCAAGTTGCAAGCAAAGAGCCAAAAACAGAAAATGGAACCGCTGTTAAAACCGCAACTGGCATGAGCCATCTTTCGTATTGAGCTGCTAAAATCAAATATACAAAAATCAAACCAAAAATAAACGCAATCGTGCCAGTACCGCTTGAATTAACCTCTTGAAAAGCAGATCCAGACCAACCTATGCTATAACCTTGCGGAAATGTTTCATAAAATACTTCGCTGATAGCTTTTATAGCTTGACCCGTAGAATATCCATTTGCTGGCTCACCCATAATTTTTGCAGCTGGAAAGCCGTTAAATCTATCAACGTTATCAGGACCGATTGATCTTTTTATATTTACTAAAGATTTTATAGGAATCATTTCACCTTTGTTATTTTTAACAAATAAATATGCAAAATCATCAAGTCCATCTCGGTATCTATTTTGCGCCCTTAAATTTACTTTGTAAGTTTTTCCAAGTATATTAAAATCATTCACATAATAATCACCAATTGTCATATTTATAGTGGCAAAAATATCGGATATTTTTACGCCAAACATTTTCGCTTTATCGCGATCAACTTCGATACTATATTGAGGATAATGAGTTTCAAGCGTAGTTCTAATAAGCGCCAATTCTGGTCTTTTGCGCGCATTTTGAATCAATTTTTGTATATCATCATAAATTTGATTAAAATTTTTTCCTTCTAAATTTTGCGCAAACATCTCAAATCCGCCAGTCAAAGAAAGCCCCATGATAGGAGGCGGAGTCATAAAAAACGATTGAGAATTTCTATCCATATAGAAAAATTTATTATAAAAATTTGCCTGCGAAAAAATTGATGAATTGTTATCTTTTCTTTGATCCCAAGGCACCATTTTTAAAAACATAACGGCTGAATTTTCTCTCATAGCCATAGAAAGCATATCAAAACCAACAACTTGAGCGATATCCGAAACAAGTGGATTTTGTTTAAAAATTTCTCTCATCTTATCCATTTCAGCTTGTGTTCTTTTAAAAGTAGATGCTTCAGGAAGTGAAGTCACAGCTATAATCGCTCCTTTATCTTCACTTGGAACAAGCGAAGTTGGCGTAACTTTAAATAAAGTTATCATGGCAAAAATAAAAATAGCAATAATAATTAAAGATGGCACAACATGACGCAAAATTTTACCAACGCCGTCGGCATAAATTCTAGTAGAAAATGCGAAAAAGTCGTTAAATTTTTTTATAAATTTATAAGGAGGCTTTGTTCTATGTTTTAAAATCACACCACAAAGTGCTGGAGTTAAAGTAAGTGCAACAATTCCAGATATCATTACAGAAATTACCAAAGTCACAGCAAATTCTCTTTGTATCATGCCAACAAATCCACCTAAAAATGCAACTGGGATAAAAACTGCACTTAAAACCAAAACGATAGATATAACAGGTGAAAAAATTTCGCCCATGGCTTTTTTAGTTGCATCTTTTACAGAAATGTTTGATTTGTGTTCTAAAATTCTTTCAACATTTTCTATAACGATAATCGCATCATCGACTACAATTCCAATCGCTAATATCATCGCAAAAAGCGTAATTAAATTTAGTGAAAATCCCATCAAATAAAGCCCGCCAAATGTGCCTATAAGAGAAACTGGCACGGCAAGCATCGGTATCAAAGTAGCGCGTAAATTTCCTAAAAATAAATACATTACGATGATAACTAAAATCAAAGCCTCAGCAAAAGTTTTCAAAACTTCTTTTATAGAAATTTTAATAAATTCTGTCGTATCGTAAGCGATTTTATAATCCATATTTCCAGGAAAATTTACTTTAAGTTCTTCAAGTTTTTTCTCAACTTCATTTGCTACAGCAATGGCATTTGCTCCATTTTGCAAATTTATCATGACAGGAGTTCCTTCGTTGCCATTTATTGTTCCGTTAGCTGTGTGCATTTGCGATTCAAGTTTTACTTTTGCTATATCTTTTATACGCAAAATTTGACCATTTTTATCAGCTTTTACAACTACATTTTCAAATTGTTCAATACTTGAATATCTTCCATTAGAAACTATAGAAAAAACATAAGGAGTATTGCCATCCATAGGTGCTTCTCCAAGCTTTCCAGCCGCATATTGACTATTTTGCTCTCTTATAGCCAAAACGACTTCAGAGGGAGTTAAATTATAAAGATTTAATTTTTGCGGATCTAGCCAAATTCGCATAGAATAATCTTTCAAGCCAATTGTTGCAGCATTGCCAACTCCATCAATTCTTTTTAATTCATCAACTATATTATTATTTACATAATTTGTTAGCTCAGTAACGGACATCGTTGGATTTTTTTCATAAAACATAATCATTTCTAATATAGTCCCACTTCTTGCACGAACTGTAACGCCTAATTTTTGAACCTCATCTGGCAATCTTTTTAAAGCCTGAGAGACACGATTATTTACATCCATAGAAGCATATTTTGAATCTGTTCCTGTTTTAAAATAAACTGTTATATCAAGTGTACCAGATGAACTAGCGGTGCTTTGCATATATATCATATTTTCAACGCCGTTTATTGCAGATTCTAAAGGCGCAGCAACAGTATCAGCGATGGTTTGCGCGTCTGCACCATTATAAGTGGCGCTTACAACTACGGATGGCGGTGAAAGTTGAGGATATTCTTCTATCGGCAAATTTTTAAGTCCTAAAATTCCACCTAAAACTATTATAATCGACAAAACACAAGCAAAAACAGGCCTATCGATAAAAAATCTTGAAAACATTTAATTTCCTTTTGCTTGAATTGCAGGACTTCCTACACGAATTTTTTTGAAGTTATCAATTATAATCTTATCGCCATTTTTCAGACCTTCGCTTACAACCGCGTTTGAATCATTTTGAAAAACTATTTTTATTCTTTTTTTATTTACGATTCCGTTTTCTAAAACTAAAACATAAGCTCCGGCAACATCTTGTTTTATCGCTATTTGTGGAACTGAAAAACCATTTTTTTGTTTTAAACCGCTCATCAAAATCGCACCATAACTTCCAGGAAGAAGTTTTAAATCGCTATTGTCAAACTCGGCTTTTGCCTCTAATGCTGCATTTTTAGAAATAACTTTATCAATAAAAACAACTTTTCCAACGAAATTTTGTCCATTTATGCTTAAATTTGCTTCAGATGAAACTTGTTCCCAACTTTTTTCTTGCAAATTTTGATTGATATCTAAAGCATCAATATCTGGAATTGAAAATTTTGCATAAATCGGATTTAATTTCGTAAGCCTAATCAAACTTTGTCCAGAAATTACAAAAGAACCAACATCTTTTAAATTATCGCCAACTACGCCAGAAAAAGGTGCTTTAACTTCTGTATAATCAAGATCAATTTTAGCATTTGTTAAATTTGCTTTAGAAATTAAAAAAGTCGCTTTTGCAGAATCAAACTCTTTTTGAGAAATTGCATTTTGTTTTTTTAATTTCAAAACTCTTTGATAATCCATTTGAGATTTTATAAAATTCGCATTAGCGACTAAGTAAGCCGCTTCATATTTTACAGGATCGATCAAAAAAAGTTTATCTCCAGCTTTTACATTATCTCCAGCTTTTACAAATTGTTTTACAATTTCGCCTGATACTTTTGTTACAATTTCTACATTTTGATCGCTAATTATTTGCGCTGGATAATTAAAGCTCAAAGTTACATCTTTGCTTTTTACCTCAATAACTCCAACAAAAGGGGGCGGTGGAGTTTGAGTTTTTGGTTTGCTATCAGAACAACCTAAAAAAACAAACAAAACAAATAAACAAATAAATTTATTCATCAAATTTTCCTTAAATTTTTTTTAATTATGTAATTATTATTACGAATTAAGTGTAAAAATTATATATTAAAAAAATAAATTAAAATTAAATTTTTATCTCGCCATTTAAAAATATATCGACGCTTTTTTAACCATTTTTCTAATTTTTGAAGCCGACATTGAAAAACGAATAATTTTCATCGATAAAATAGCTTGAACAAAAATATAACTATGAAAGATAGAACAAAATCTATGCGAAATTTCTGTTAAATTTTCATCTTTAAATTGACTAGAAATTTCTGGTTTTGAAAGATAACTTTTCAAAATTTCAATAGGTTTTAATAAAAAATTTTCATTGTGAATTTTGCTAAGTTCGGCTTTTTTGTTATATCCGTTTGTTATTATAATTCTAGTTATTAAAAGTTGCTCTTTTGAAAAAATGTAATTTGTCGCATATTTCATGCCAAATTCAATTAAAAACTCTTCTAATGGCAAATTTTCATCAGTTTTTAACAATTCATCATCGTAAAATTTCGCCATGGCAAATTTTAACGATGTTTCAAAAAGTTTTTCTTTGTTATCAAAAAGTTTATAAATCGTAGCCAAACTGCCACCAGATTTAGCTACGATATCGCTTAAACTTGTATTTTCAAATCCTCTTTCTAAAAAAAGCTCCAAAGCAGAATTTAAAATTTTCTCATATCTTATGCGGACTTTATTTTTTTGTCTGCTGCCTAAATTTATTTCATCAATTATTTTCAACATTACCTTTCTTCTTTTTAATGTCTCCTAAACTAGGATAAACAAAAATCGTTTTTGTTTCCACTTTTATGTTTGGTTTGTCTTTTGCATAGGCACTTATTATAATAGGTAAAATTAAATTTTGATCATTACTTGTATTTAACTTTTTATTTGCTTTTAAAATTACTATAATTTTCTTTTTGCCCTTTGCTTTTACTTTTACAAGATCTTTTGGTCTTTTTACAATCATTGAATCATTATCTATTTTAAACTCAAATTTATGGTCTTTTCCATCCAAATTTTCAAATAAAAACGTATATGAGTTTAAAATTTCTGTTTCATTATCTTTTACTTTTATTTGATAAAGCTCACTAGTTCTATCGATATTTAAAAGCATATCTGTTTTTTTGGTACTAAAAAATGCAAAAGCGATAGCAACTACACATAAAACAACTATATAACCGATTGTTCTAAATCTAAAGTATTGGACACATTTTCCTGTATCTACAGAATTTCTACTAGTCCATCTTACAAGGCTTTTTTTGCCAAATTTTGCCATCACGCTACTACAAGCATCGGCACATTCAAGACAATTTATACATTCTAATTGCATACCTTTTCTAATATCAATATGAGCCGGACAAATTTTCACACAACTTTCGCAACCTATACATTCGCCAACTGCTGGTTTATGAGATATAAGATTTTTATTTTCATCATAAATTTTACCACCACGCAAATCATCATAAATAACTTGAACAGTATCATTATCAAACATGACACTTTGCACTCTTGCGTAAGGACATATAAACACGCAAAATTTTTCTTGCAAATATGTAACATCGAAAACAAAAAATGCAGTAAAAAGAATCCAAATTCCGATTAAAAGTCCATGATCGCTAGGATTTTTTAAGTATTCAAAAAAATCTTCAGGCGGTATAAAATACCAAAGCAAATTCGCAGTTGCCAAAAAAGTAATAATTGTAAAAATAGCAACAGCTAAAATTTTCTTAACAATAGATTTTTTTGGTGAAATTTGTTTATTTTTGTTATTTTTAAAAAGTCCTAAAAGTTTTGTTTGTATAAAATCTCTATAAATAGTTCTAAAAATAGTTTGGGGACAGGCCCAACCGCACCAAACTCGTCCTAAAAGCGTCGTGATAAAAAATACAAAAATAAAAAGCATAATAAGCATAAAAGTCATAAAATGCAAACTTTGAGCAGGGAAAAAAGTAAAAAACAAATGCAATTCTTTTTTATCAAAACTCAATAAAAAAAAGTGGTTACCGTTTATCTGTATAAATGGCAAAATGATGGCAAATACAAACACAATTGCAAAAAAAGTATGTCGTTTTTTCGCATAATCGTAAATTTTAGACATAATTTCTCCTTAAACTTTGATTATTATTAAAATATATTATTTTTTGTTACGCAGTTTGCAATTGTATATTTTTAAGAATTAATTTTTCTTTAAAATGACAAATTTGCGTTTTGATTGAAATTTAGGTAAAATCGACAGCTTAATTTTTTTGAAAGGTGGTGATGGACGTGCCAGGAGTTAAGGTACATCCAAACGAGTCTTTTGACGAAGCCTATAGAAGATTTAAAAAGCAAACTGATCGTAACTTAGTAGTTACAGAAGTTCGTGCTAGAAAATTTTTCGAGCCAATGACTGAAATTCGCAAAAAACAAAAAATTGCAGCTCGTAAAAAAATGCTTAAAAGACTTTATATGCTTAGAAGATACGAATCAAGACTCTAAAACCAAAACTAACCAAATTTATTTGGTTAGTTTATTTTTATCCGTATTTTATTTATTTTTTGAGATAATTGACTAACGAAATTTTGGAGTTAGTTATGCGTAAATTTACAATTTTAGAAGCTGCTGAAAAATTAGGAGTTTCAAAAGAGGCAATTTATAATAGAATTCGCAGAAAAAGCATAAAATTTACAGAAGAAAATGGAGTAAGATATGTATTTTTAAATGAAACTTCGACTAAAAATTCCCAAAATTTTGAATATTCAATAAAAGAAAAAAAATCAGAAGATACAAATTTTATAAATTATTTATTGCAAGAAATTTCAGAATTAAAAGCAAAAAATGAACAACTTTCGCAAGATAAAGATGAATTGTGGCGAGAAAAGGAAGATATTTTAATCCAATCAAAAAATGAAATTAAAGAGATTTTTTTTGATAGAGATGAAAAGTTAAAATATTTTTTAAATCTACTTTCAAGCCCTAAAAATAGTAATCTTGACGAAGAAAAACAGATCGAATTTATCGACGCGCAAATCGAAGATGAATGGTTAAGCGTGGATGAATACATAAATGCCCTAGATTTAAGTCCAGAAAAAGAGAAAAAAATTCATTTAATTTTGATGAAAAATCTGCAAAAATCAAAATTTTTAAAAGTAATTGATGGAATTTTATACATAAAAAAAGGTGTAAATATAAAACATTTTAAGGAAAAAATATGAAATATATCAAAAAAATCGCTAGTTATTCGATAGTTGGCGGATTTGGAGCTATTTTAGTTGGCGGAATTTTAGGTTGTCAAGACAACAAAGAAATTTCACAAAACGCAAAGCAAGGTGCTTTTGTCGTCATTCAAGAAATTTCGGAAGGTAAATTTCAAGTAAAAGAGGAATTTCCTAGCGAAAAAACGAGAATTGTATTAGAAAAATTAGATGGAACTCAAAAAGTTTTAACACAAGAAGAGATGGATGCTTTAATGGCGCAAGAAAATGCAAAAATTGAAGCTGGAACTTCAAATTTGACAAATCAAAATGCGCAATTATCAAGTGGTTTATCACTTGGAGAAGCGATTTTAGCAAGCGCTGCTGGTGCGATAATAGGAAGTTGGATAGGAAGCAAACTTTTTAATAACCAAACTTTTCAAAATCAAAGGCAAGAAGCTTATAAAAATCCATCAGCTTATTCAAGAAGTGTTGATAGTTTTAATAAAGCAAAAACTTCATCTTCAAGCACACAAAAAAGTGGAAAAAGTGGATTTTTTGGTGGTTCTAAAACTTCAACTTCAACTTCAACTTCAAATTTTGGCGGTTAAAAATGGAATTTAAAAAATTAACACCTCTAACAAACGATTTTTTAGAAAGCGTAGGTTTTACTTGGCACACAAATGCCGATAAACAAAGTTACATTTCAGATAAAATTGTAGCAATTAGCGAAGAAGAAGCACAAAATTATTATGAAGCTTGCGAAGAACTTTATGATATGTATATAAATGCGGCACAATTTGTAATTGATAATAATCTTTTTCACGAAATCGGCATTCCTTTTAATTTAATAGATGCTATAAAAATGAGTTGGGAAAATGATGTGCATTGGCATTTATATGGAAGATTTGATTTAGCTGGCGGGATAGATGGCAAACAGATAAAATTGATAGAATTTAACGCCGATACACCGACTTTATTTTTCGAAACTGCGATTATGCAATGGGCGCTTTTAAAAGCTAACAAAATGGATGAAAAATTTCAATTTAATAGCCTTTATGAAAATTTGCGCGAAAATTTCAAAAGATTAGTTACTTTAAGTGACGATACTAGCGAATTTGAACAAAATTATGACGGATGGAAAATTTTATTTAGTTGTGTTAAAGGAAGTCTTGAAGATGAAAATACAACAAAACTTTTATGCCATATAGCAAAAGAAGCTGGATTTGAAACAAATTTTGCCTATGTCCATGAAGTTGAGTTTAACGATGAAGATGGAGTTATTTTCAACGGCGAAACTTACGAATATTGGTTTAAATTGATACCTTGGGAAAGTATCGCAGTAAATGAAGGAGAGCTTGCTTTAATTTTAACAAACATCATGAAAAATCAAAAAGCAATCATTCTAAATCCAGCTTATACTTTACTTTTCCAAAGCAAAGGAATAATGAAAATTTTGTGGGATTTATATCCAAATCATCCACTTTTGTTAGAGACAAAATTTGAACCTTTGCAAGATAAAAAATGCGTCAAAAAGCCATTTTTAGGGCGAGAAGGATCAAATATTTCAATTATTGAAAAAGACGGACAAACTAGTTTTAAAACAAATGGAGATTATGAAAACCAAAGAGCTATTTATCAAGAATTTGTAGAATTTAATCAAGATGAAGACGGACAAAAATATCAAGCTGGATTATTTTTCGCTTATGAAGCGTGTGGGCTAGGATTTAGAATTTCACCAAAAATTCATGATGATTTTTCAAAATTTGTGGGACATTATATAAAAAATTAAAGGAGAAAAGATGAAAATAGTTTTTTTGGACGCTGCCACACTTGGCAAAGCAAATTTAGAAAAAATAGAAAGACTTGGTGATTTTATTAAATATGAAACAACAAAAAAAGAAGAAACGATTGAAAGACTAAAAGATGCCGATATCGCGATAACAAACAAAGTTTTAATAACAAAAGATGTTATAGAAAAAACAAATTTAAAACTAATTTGTGTGGCAGCAACTGGCGTGAATAATATAGATTTAGAAGCCGCAAAAATCAAAAACATACCTGTGAAAAATGTCGCATGTTACTCGACTAATTCAGTAGTTACACAAACTTACGCTACTTTGTTAGCCCTACTAACAAATATAAATTTTTATAACGAATACTCACAAAGTCCATTTGGTTGGGTAAAAAGCGAAATTTTTACAAATGTTGATAGACCGATTTTAGAACTTGCTAACAAAAAATTCGGCGTTATAGGGCTTGGAAATATCGGGCTTGTAGTAGCAAAAATCGCAAAAGCTTTTGATTGCGAGGTTTGTTATTATTCTACTAGCGGAAAAAATCATAACAAAGATTTTAAAAGCGTTAGCTTAGATGAGTTGCTAACTACTTGCGATATCGTTAGCGTGCATTGCGCATTAAATGAAAAAACTAAAAATTTAATCGCAAAAGATGAGATTAAAAAATTAAAAAACGGCGCTGTGATTATGAATTTTGGACGAGGTGGGATAATAAACGAAAACGACCTTGCAAATGCGATCGATACACAAAATTTAAAAGTCGGTTTAGATGTTTTAAGTCGTGAGCCAATCGAAAAAAATTCACCATTTTTATCTGTAAAAAACAAACAAAATTTAATCATAACTCCGCATACCGCTTGGACAAGCGTAGAAGCCAGAGAAAAATTAGTAGATATAATCGCAAATAATATACAAGAATTTTTAAATAACTAAAATTTATCACTTTTTTGCGAACACGGCAAAGCATTTGACAATTTTGCGTCACTGTTTTGCCATCGTTTATTTATGCGACTATTTTTGCCTGATGGAAATTAGAATTTTATTTTATTACTCATTCTTCCTGTGCTAAAAATTCCCCAGTAAAAGAGCCTGTTTTTTTATAATTTTTAGCTAAATTTTGTGGTGTGCCAGTGGCTATAATTTTACCTCCAAATTCCCCGCCTTGTGGTCCCAAATCTATCAAATAATCACAATTCCTTATAACATCAAGATTGTGTTCTATAACCAAAACAGAATTTCCCATATCTACAAGTCTTTGCAAAACACCGCAAAGTTTATCAATATCAGCAAAATGAAGTCCGGTTGTAGGCTCATCTAATATATAAAGCGTCTTTCCAGTATCACTTCTACTTAACTCTTTTGCTAATTTTACACGTTGGGCTTCACCACCGCTTAAAGTCGTAGCATTTTGCCCAAGAGTTATATAACCAAGCCCAACATCTTGCATAGTTTTAAGTTTAGTTTGAATTTTTGGCACAGATCTAAAAAATTCCAAAGCTTCATCTATGCTCATATCTAAAATTTCACTTATATTTTTTCCGCGATACAAAATTTCAAGCGTTTGTTCGTTGTAACGTCGCCCTTTACAAACATCACAAATTACATTTATATCAGGCAAAAAATGCATTTCAATTTTTATCTCGCCATCACCCGAACATTTTTCACATCGTCCGCCTTTTACATTGAAACTAAATCGCCCTATTTTGTAACCTCTTGCCTTTGCTTCTTTTGTATTAGCAAACAAATTTCTAATCTCATCCATCGCGCCTGTATAAGTCGCTGGATTACTTCTAGGTGTTCTTCCTATCGGCGTTTGATCTAGATAAATCACTTTATCTAATTGATTTAAACCTGAAATTTTTACACCTTTTACTTTTGTGATTTTTCTTGCATGATTTAACTCTTCAAGCGCAACTGGCAAAAGCGTTTGCAAAACCAAAGATGATTTTCCGCTTCCGCTAACGCCTGTTATGCCGACTAAATTTTCAAGCGGGAATTTCGTACTTAAATTTTTTATATTGTTTATATTTACATTTGAAATTTCAAGCCATTTTGTCTGTTTTCTATGTTTTTGATAATCTATTTTTTTAATGCCATTTATGTAAAGCGCCGTTTGAGTTTCGCTTTTTAAAAGCTCTTTTGGAGTTCCACTAAAAATAACTTCACCGCCAAATTTTCCAGCCATTGGACCGATATCGACAATATAATCGCTATTTAAAATAGTTTTTTTATCGTGTTCAACTATGATTAATGTATTTCCTTTGCTTTGCAAATTTTTTAAAGTTTTTATAAGTTTTAAAGTATCTCTTTCGTGAAGTCCGATGCTTGGCTCATCTAAAACATACATAACGCCACTTAATCCGCTTCCTATTTGACTTGCGATTCTTATCCTTTGCGCCTCACCACCACTAATCGTCCTTGCATCTCTTCCAAGAGTTATATAACCAAGCCCAACATCATATAAAAAATATAATCTCTCTTTTATCTCTTTTAAAATCGGCTCCATAATTTTTTTATTTTGCAAAGAGTAATTTTTAAAATTTTCGTCATTTGAGAAAAATTTCGTGGCATTTTCAATACTCATGTCAATTATATCGGTAATCGTTTTATTTGCTACTTTTACGGATAAATTTTGTGGTTTTAATCTATGTCCATTGCAACTTGGACAAATTTTTTCACTCATATAATCTTCTAAATCATTTTCGCTTTTTAAAATATCAAAAGCAATTTTTGCAACGCCTTCAAAAGTTCTTTTTAACCTATGTTTTTTCCATAAAAATTCAATCTCTTTTATATTTCCGTAAAGTATTAAATTTTGTTCAATTTGTTTTAATTCGCCATAAGGTTTTTTTATATCTATGTCGTTTTGTTCGCAAAAAGCTATCAAAAATTTATAATAATAACTTTTGTTAAAGCCGTACATTATTTTTATAGCTCCGTCTTTAATAGATCGATTTTCGTCTATGATTTTTGAAAAATCTAAAGCAAATTTTATGCCAAGCCCATCACAATCCTCGCAAGCGCCTTTTGGGCTATTGAAGCTAAAACTAAGCGGCTCAAGTGGCAAAAATGAAATTTTACAATCAAAACACGCCAAATGCTCACTAAAATGGATAAATTCTTTATCATAATTTAACTCTTTTGCGTTTGTTATTTCTATTTCAATTTCGCCAAAACTCTGTTTTAAAGCCTTTTCGACATCATCGGCGATTCTTTGACGATTATCATCGCTGATTACAACTCGATCGACTACTAATTTTATGGTATGTTTTTTTGTTTTGCTAAGTTCTATATCTTCATCTAATCTAACCATAACGCCGTCAATCATGGCTCTTATATAGCCCAAATTTCGCAAATTTTCTAATAAATCAGCGTAAGTTCCTTTTTTTTCTCTAACGAGTGGCGCCAAAATCACGATTTTTAAATCATTTGGAAGTTTTAAAATTTCGCTTATTATGTCGCTTGCACTCATTTTTGAAATTTTTTTTCCACATTTATGACAATATTGTTCGCCAACTCGCGCATAAAGAAGTCTTAAATAATCGTAAATTTCGGTTATTGTGCCAACTGTAGATCGCGGATTTTTAGAAGTTGATTTTTGATCGATTGCGATTGCTGGAGTTAAACCTTCGATTTTTTGAACATCTGGTTTTGCAACTCTATCTAAAAATTGCCTTGCATATGAACTTAAACTTTCAACATATCGCCTTTGTCCTTCGGCATAAAGCGTATCAAAAGCAAGCGTACTTTTCCCACTTCCGCTAATTCCAGTAAAAACTATAAGTTTGTTTTTTGGAATTTCTAAATTTAGATTTTTTAAATTATTCTGTTTTGCGCCGATTATTTTTATACTATCATTCATTTTACAAACTTTTTAAATTCTTTATAACCTAATTCGTCCATTTTTTCATAAGGGATAAATTTCAAAGCTGCACCATTTATGCAATATCTCATGCCGCCTTTTTCTTTTGGACCGTCATTAAAAATATGACCCAAATGGCTATTTGCCGATTTTGATCTAACTTCTGTTCTAATCATAAAATGAGAAAAATCATTTTTAAAAATTACAAAATTTTTAAATATTGGCGCAGAAAAACTAGGCCAACCACAACCAAAATCAAATTTATCTTTCGAGCTAAAAAGTGGCTCACCGCTAACTATATCGACATAAATTCCATCATCGAAATTATCATTTAATTCGCTTGAAAAAGGTTTTTCTGTGCCATTTTCTTGAGTGACTTTATATGAAATTTCAGACAAATTTTTTCTTAAAAATTCTTCGTTTGGTTTTATAAAAAGCGGAATTTTTGCCAAATTTAAATCAATATGGCAATATCCATTTGGATTTTTGTCTAAATAATCTTGATGATAATCCTCGGCAACCACAAAATTTCGCAGTTTTTCAACCTCAACAGCAATTTTTTTGTCAAAATTGTTTTGTTTTTTGGTTATAAAATTTTTTGCCAAATCTCCACTCTTTTTATCGACAAAATAAATTCCAGTTCTATATTGAAGCCCGATGTCATTTCCTTGTTTATTTACAGAAAAAGGATCTATAACGCGGAAAAAATGCTCAAAAATTTCATCTAAACTTAAAATTTTATCATCATAAATGATTTTTAAACTCTCTGCATGTTTTGTAAATTTTAAAATTTCATATGAAGTTTTATCCAAATTACCATTTGCGTAGCCAACTTCTGTTTTTAAAACACCATTAATTTGTTTAAAATATCCTTGCATGCCCCAAAAACAACCACCAGCTAAATAAATTTCACTTGCATTTATACTTGAAAATAACATAAAAAATATCCAAAATTTTTTCAAAATTTAACTCAAAAATACTTTTATATTAAGAATTACAAAAAATAAAATACAAACATTGCAAACAAAAATCCATATAGAATTTCCGATTATAAATTTTGATTTTTTGAAATTTTTACTTATAAAAAAAGAGATAAAATTTGCAATCAAAATAGCTAAAATAGGTGTAAATAGTAGAATTTTAGAATTTGAAAAAATTCCTAAAAAACACAAAATAACAAAAATATCAATAAAAATAGAAAAAATTATAGCAGTTTTAAAATTTTGATAACCCGCGAAAAAAGATGGTGGAAAAATAAAAGATAAAATTCTCATACAAAACTCCAAAAAATTAAAGAATTTTGCCCCAAATTTCGGGGCAAAATTTAATGTAAATCTCTCCAAACTTTTCTTTTAAACAAATATGCAAAAACAGATAAAATAACAAAATATATCATAATATTTATAGTAGTTTTTTCTCTTTCTTCTTTTTTGCTATCTCCGATTTTTTCCATATAAGAGACTATCTTTTCTTGTGCATCGGCATTTAATCCAACGCGTGGCATAGCAGTTCCAGTTAAAAGTTTTTGAGGATCATTCATAAATTCATGCAAATATTTTTTATTTTTAGATCTTATCATTTGAGATAAATCTGGAGGAGTTGTTCCTAAATAATTTGCAACAGAATTTTTATTTCCTTGTGTATAAATTTTCGCATATTTCATATCATGACATCTATCACAAGCGCTTTCGAAAATTTCTTTATCTGTTAAATTTTTAGGCGCAACAGATACCAAAAATGCAACGATATCAGCTATCTCTTTTTGTTTATTTTCCATCTCCGTGTAAGCCATCATAGGAAAAAATCCACCAACTCCAGATCCATAAGTGTGATCAAATTTATGATCGACTTTCATCGCTAAAACAGGATTTGTGATGATAGCCGCTAAAAACTCAGGTGTATAAATAGCTCCAGCACTACTTAAATCAGGTGCGGCAACACCCATAGATTCACTAGCAGTTTTTGCATCGCCCATAGGATTAGGAAGCCCTTTTATTTGCATTGAATGACAAGCTACACAATTCGAACTAAAAATTGTCTCACCATTTTGAACATTACCTTTGCTTAAATCTATAGCTTTTATCTCATTCCAAAAATCATCATAAGCTTTGGCTTTATCTTGCGACATAGAAAGTGCATTTTCAAGTTTAGTTTTAATCGCCGGATCTTTACTTGATGATGATTGTATAGCATTTTTTGCATTTTCAATAGCTTTTTGAGTGCTTTCTTTATCATTTACACTAAAATCGTAATTTATTGGGCTAACATTTGGATGCATAACAGAATGCGCATAAGGCTCAACACCAAGATATGTAATAACAACAAAAAGTATAACAATAAATAATGTTTTTAACTCTTTCATGTTTAGCCCCTTTTTCTTTCTATTATTGTGATGATCGGCAAGATAACTAAAATTAACAAAATATAAAGAATCGAAGCAACACAGCCAATATAATTATTTATCCCTTCTGGCGGAAGTTTTCCATAAATTGTCAAAACTATCAAATCTATGATTAAAACCCAAAACCATATAAAAAATGCTTTATTTTTATGTGCAGGTGCGACAACTTCACTTCTATCAAGCCAAGGCAAGAAAAATAATGAAACACCAGCAAATGCAAACGCTATCAAACCAATATCAGCTGCTTTTATAGGACCAATATCGAAGAAAAATCCACGTAAAATTTCATATTGCCACAAAAAATACCATTCAGGATATATGTGAGTAGGTGTTTTTGAATAATTTGCAGGCTCAAAATTTATCGGATCCATAGCAAAACTATAATGAAAACCAACTAAATAGAAAAAGAAAATCATAAAAATGCTAACAAACAAGAAATCTTTTGCTAAAAATCCTGGCCAAAATGGAATTACTTTGCTTTCTTTTGTTTTTCCCTCTAAATATTTTTCAGCTTCAAGCTCAAAATCTATAACTTCACCGTCTAAATTATTTACATGTGGAACTCTTAATGCATAAAAATGAAGCGCTATAACGCCAAGAATTACTAAAGGCA
This sequence comes from uncultured Campylobacter sp., assembly GCA_947090385.1. Lineage (GTDB taxonomy): Bacteria > Campylobacterota > Campylobacteria > Campylobacterales > Campylobacteraceae > Campylobacter_B. The sequence goes on from CAMUNZ010000012.1 coordinate 17,969, forward strand.
ATAAACAAACATGAAGCATAAAAAATCTAGTAAGCGTAGGATCGCTAACGGCATAATCTCCTCTAATCCATTCAACTACAGCACCGCCAATAACAGGAATTCCACCAAATAAATTTGTGATAACTTGTGCCGCCCAATAACTCATCTGTCCCCAAGGAAGCATGTATCCGCTAAATGCTTCAGCAGAAAAACAGATAAATAAAATCATTCCGCTAATCCAAATCATCTCTCTACCATTTTTATATGAACGGTAATAAATTCCTGTTAAAGTGTGTATGTATATTATAAGGAAAACTACAGAAGCAGCTACTGCGTGCATATGTCGCCAAAGCCAACCATATCCAACTTCTTGCATAATCGTATAATTTACGCTATCAAAGGCTAAATTTGCATCTGGTTTATAATACATAACGAGCATTAAACCGCTTATAAATAGCAATATAAATAGAGTTAAAAGTATAACGCCCATAGCCCAAAGAAAACTAATATTTTTTGGGATCCAATATTTATTCATCATGACGTCCATAAATTTGGTTACAGCTAAACGTTGATCAAACCAATCATATAGACTTTTTGCTTTTGTGATATGTGCCATTTTTTATCTCCTTAAGCCAAACCCATAAGTTTTTTATATTCAGGACCTTCTTCGCCTAAAACCAATGTTGTACCGTTTATTTGAAATGGCGGAATATCAAGAGGGCGAGGTGGCGGACCAAACACATTTACACCGCTAGAATTAAAGGTACCTCCATGACAGGCACAAACAAACTCTCCCTGACTAGCTTTCCAGCCAGGAATACAACCAAGATGCGTACAAAGTCCGATTACTATCGTAAATCTGGAATCACCGATAATAGCGTCTCTCTTGTCGTCGGCTTTCATATCTGAACTTTTCTTTAAAATAAAAACAGGTTTTTTTTGCCAAGTCACTTGATGAAGTTCGCCATCTTTCATGGATGAAACATCAACTGTCGTTGTTTTTTCTGCTTGAACACTAGGAAGCGGATCCCAAGTTCTTTTCATAGCAAAAAGTCCAAAACCTGCTCCAACTGCTGCAACCGCACAAAAAGACAAACCTATAAAATCTCGTCTTGAAGTTTTTTCAACAGACATCTTGTTCCTTTCTTATATTATTTTTTAAATACAAATAACTTTGAATTCTATCAAAATTTTTATTAAAAGTTTTTGATAAATAAAATTAAACAATAATTTTTCTCATATTTTCAACGTGTATTAATTTAAGAAATTTTTGCTATAATTGCAAGATTTTTTAATTTTAGGTTGGCAAATTATGGGATTTTCAGATCTATTTTCAAAAATAACAAAACCACAAAATCAAACACAAGGCCCAACGCATTGGGTTAAATGTCAAGGTTGTCATTCATTAATGTATTATAAAGAAATGGAAAATTGTTTTAACGTTTGTCCAAAATGCGGATATCATATGAGAATTTCGGCACAAAAAAGAATTGATTTATTATGCGATGAAGGAACTTTTCAAGAATTTGATCAAAATTTATCACCAGTTGATCCTTTAAAATTTGTTGATAAAAAATCTTACAAAAAAAGAATTGCTGAAAACGAAGAAAAAACTCACAGAACAAGCTCTGTTATAAGTGGAGAAGGACAGATAAATAGCATAGATATAGGTTTGATAGTTTTTGATTTTTCATTTATGGGCGGAAGTTTGGGATCTGTTGAAGGTGAGAAAATTAGCCGCGCAGTTAAAAGATGCATAAAAGCAAAAAAGCCGCTTATTATAGTTAGCGCAAGTGGCGGAGCGAGAATGCAAGAAAGTACTTTTTCATTGATGCAAATGAGTAAAACATCAGCTGCTTTAAAAATGTTGAGCGAAGAAAAAATTCCTTATATATCTGTTTTGACAGATCCTACAATGGGTGGCGTAAGTGCTAGTTTTGCAATGCTTGGAGATTTAATTATAGCAGAACCTGGTGCATTGATCGGATTTGCTGGACAAAGAGTAATAGAACAAACTATAAAAGCAGAATTACCAGAAGGTTTTCAAAGATCAGAATTTTTGCTTGAACACGGCTTAATTGATGCGATTGTTGAGCGAAATGATATGAAAAAATTTATATTTGATATGCTTATGTTTTTTAGTAAAAATAATAAATTTCATCAAGAAAATAAAGAACAATTGGAAGAATTGTGATAGAAATTTTTGTAAATTCTATATCAAAAAAAAACGATGAGTTTGATTTAACAATAAAGGATTTTATAAAAATGTCGTCTAAATTCGCAAAAATTCATGACAATGTTTTTTTTAATTCACAAATCGCAAAATCGCAAAGTGACAAAATTTCAGCCATAAAAGCCTATGATGAAGTTTTTTTAAATAAAAAAGACGGTTTTTGCGTAGCGCTTGATGCAGATGGTAAAAATTTAGATAGTTTTGAATTTGCAAAAATTTTAGATAAAAACAAAATTTCGTTTTTTATAGGCGGAGCTTTTGGATTAAGTCAAAATTTTAAACAAAGTTGCGATTATATCGTTAGTTTATCAAGATTGACTTTTTCACATAAAATCGCAAAGTTAATGCTTTTTGAACAAATTTTTAGAGGGCTTTGTATAAATGCAAATCACCCGTATCATAAATAAAAGGAGATTTTTTGCGAAAAAGCGAAATCGAACATTTTAAGAATTTACTTTTGCAAAGAAAATCGCAAATTTTAGAAAATTTGCGAAATTCTAGCGATGGGATTGATAACATAAGAAATAGTGGCGCGAGCGACGATGCAGATTATGCAAATATGGCAAGCGATATAAATTTAGAAGCAAGTTTAAGCGTATCAAGTAAAATTGAATTAAGCGATATAAATAGAGCATTAAATAAAATTGAGCTTGGAACTTACGGAATTTGCGAAATGTGTGAAGATAAAATAAACGTAGCAAGACTAAAAATCAAACCACAAGCCAAATTTTGCATAACTTGCATGGAAATTTTAGAAAAGCAAAAAAAGGTATAATTATGAAAATTAGAAAATTTGCAATTTATTCTTTAGTTTATATTGCATTAGTTGGGGTTTTAGTTTTTTCTTTAAACACTGGAAATTATAATTTTGAAATTCTAGGATACAATTTCGACTTTCCTATCGCATTTTGGTTTATTTTGCCGGTTATAATTATGGCAATTTTATCCATTTTACATCTTATTTTTAATAGCTTTGGTATATATTTAGAAAAAAGATCTATAAAACAAGATGGTGCAAATTTTGATGCTTTAAGCAAAGAAATTTTATTAGGACTTGATACAAATAAAGAGTTTAAAACAGAAATTTTTAACACAGCTGTGAGTTTAGCAAATTTTTTATCACCTTTTTCAGGTTTAAAAGAGGTAAAATTTAAAAATGAAAATTTACAAAATTTGGCAAATTTATTAATAGAAATAAAAACAGGAAATTTTGTAGATTTAAAAAAATTTAAATTACCAAAAACAAATCCACTTTTTATAAAAAACGAGTTAAATCATTTAGAATGTGAGTCAAAATACGCGATAGACATTTTAAAACAATATTCAGAAATAAACGACGAAATAAGCAAAAAAGCTTATGAAATTTTGATAAAAAAAAGAAGCTGGATTGAGATTAAAAAATTTAATTTTAACAAAACAAAAGAGCAAATTTTAGAAATTATAAATCGATTTTGCAAAGAAGAAGGATTTGAAGTCGCGAAAGAAGAGATTTTTGCGTTGATAAATTCTGAAAATTTCGACAAAGCGGAATATTTAAAAATAGCTAAAAATTTGCAAGAAAAAATTCAACCAGATCAATTAGTCGCTATGTTTGAAACGATAAGCGTAGATAAGCCAGAAGCTTATGAAATTTATCTTTATTTATTATTTGAGTTTGGAATGCTAGATAAATTACGCGAACAACTTGCAAGCTCAGATGAAAAAGAAAATGAATTTTTTTCAAGTTTGCTTTTCTTACGAGAAAATGGTAAAAAAATTCCTCTAAATTTATTTTTTCAATGATAGATTTTAAAAAAAAACCGCTTTTTTTAGCCCCACTTGCGGGACTAAGCGATCCACCACTTAGATTTTTAGCTAAAAAATTTGGATGCGATGTAACGATTAGCGAAATGATTTCAGCAAATGCGCTTGTTTTTCGTAATCAAAAAACAATCGAAATGCTTAAAAATTCAGATTTTGAAAGACCTTTTATAGTGCAAATAGAAGGAAGTGATGAAAATGTTATAAAAAAAGCAGCCGAGATAATAAATGAAATCGAAACAATCGACGGAATAGATTTAAATTGCGGTTGTCCTGTCCCAAAAGTAGTAAAACAAAACGCGGGATCGGCAATTTTAAAAAATTTGGATCTTATGCAAAGATTGATAGAAACTATTAAAAAATATTCAAATAAAAAATATACAAGCGTAAAAATGCGTTTAGGATTTGACGAAAAAATTCCAGAAATTTTAGCAAAAACAGCGCAAAATGCGGGAGCAGATTTTATCGTAATTCACGGGCGAACGAGATCTGGATGGTATTCTTCAATTGTGGATTACGAAGCGATAAAATCAGCCAAAAACGCGGTTAAAATTCCAGTAATCGCAAATGGCGATATATCTTTGCAAAACTATAAAGAAGTTTTAAAAATCACAAATGCAGATGGTTTGATGATCGGACGAGGCGCTATAGGAAAACCTTGGATTTTTAAGGCAATAAAAGAAAATTTCATGCCTACAAAATCACAAATAAAAAATTTGGTATTAAAACATCTTGATTTAATGTCAAAAGAGTATAAAAATCACGCAGTGGCACTTTTTAGAAAACATCTTTGTGAGTATTCAAAAGGTTTTGATGATGCGTCGGATTTTAGAAAAATTATAAATAAAATCGAAAATAAAGAAGAATTGATAAAAAAAATAGAAGATTTTTTTAATTAAAACTTTATTTTTAAGAGCTTTTTTGATAAAATCACAGACTTTTTTGACCCTTTCGTCTAGTGGCTCAGGACAATGCAATCTCTATGCAAAAACGGCGGTTCAAATCCTCCAAGGGTCGCCATCTAAATTTAACAAAATTAAAAAGCCAAAATAAATCCGGCGCCTATTTTATCTATTTTTTTATCGTAATCAATCAAACTTTCGCCATATCCGCTAAAATAATTTATATATCCACTAACTCCGCTATCAAAAAGTGGAAATCCCCAGCCAAGCTCTATCGCGCCTTTTTTGGTTCTTATATTTCCTCGCAAATTTAAAGATAAAATTTGTGAATTTAAATCTAATTTAGCGCTAATTTCGCCATATCCGTAAAAATCTTTTATGTTTGAGTTTTCGTCGTTTTTTTCTTTTATTTTATACCAAATTTTGGGCACAATTTGCCAATTTTCGCATTCAAATTTTGAACTTAAAAAAATTCTATTCCACGATCTAGAATCTTCGCCACCTTTTCCATTTGAATGATGAAGCAAACCTATTTCAAAATTTTGTAAATATCCATAATCAAAAATTTTTCTTAAATAAATTTCTGGCATATAATTACTTTCTCTAAATGGCGCAGAATCTTGAAAAATTTGCCAAAAAGAAATTTGCGTATAAGCAAAATTTGTCTCAATTCCAAAAAATTCGAAAAGTTTTTTTTCAAAACTTAATTGAAATTTTGTCTCCATCTTTTTTCGATCGTCAAAAATTTTATTTGTTTGATAAGATACAGGTAACAAATATGTATCGTTTCTTTTTTTTAAACTTAAATTATCAAAAATCAACTTTTCATCGTTAGCAAAAATCAGCCCTAAAAAAATAAAAAAATAAAAAAATCTCATTTGAAATTCAATACAGAATTTGGGATATTGCAAGGATTTTGTATATAAAATCCACTAAAAAAATCAAATCCAAGATCTTTACAAAATTCGTAATTTTCTTTTGTTTCGATGCCTTGCGCGATACTTAATGCATCATTTTGTGCGACGATTTTTAACAAATTTTCTATATCGTTTAATTTTGTTTTTTCATTTATCCTAACATATTTTGCAAAATCCACAAATTTAAGATCATTTTCGTTTAAAATATTTGTCAAAATTACATTTTTTCTTGGCAAACTTTTCATAAAATTCACTTTTGTATCATTTAAATTTTGTACATTAAATTTAAACATAAAATTACCATTTTCTTTTAAATTTAAAACTTCTAAACCGACACCGCATAAAACAAATTTTTCTTTAAATTTTTGCGATTTTTGATAAATTTTTGTATTTAATATGCAATCAAGCCCGTATTTATACACCGCATCCATAAAATAACTAGCGCTATAAATTCCACTTTTTGTTATGATTCTTGCATAAACATCGTAAAATTCTATCTCTTTTTTATTGTTTATAACGGCTTGAAAAAACGGAAAAAGACAGTTTTTTTCTATAGAATCAGCTATCAATCCAGCCATATAAATTTGCATATCGTCCAAATTAGAATCTATAAATTCACAATATGTCAAAATTCTTCGATTTTGAAATTTAGCAAGCTGCAAAGCTCTGCTAGCATATTCATAATAATGATTTTTTTCAAATGAAATTCCAACTTTAAAATCCAAAATTATCGTGTTTTTGTCGATCGAAATTTTGTTATTTTTAAGCAAAAAATTATCTATTTTCTCGATTTCTACGTTTATTTTGGATATGTCAAAATCTCTATCACCAATAAGCGCAAATTTTTCATTATCTATGCAAAAAAACTCAAAACCATTATTTAAAGCAAAATCGCTAAATTTTTGATTTAAAATAAATAAAAACTCATCTAAATCGTCTTTTTCGATATTTTTTTTTAATAAATCAAAATTACAAATTTCACACAAATATAATTTTGGATTTTTAAAATTGTTTAAAGACTTTACCATTTCTTTTA
>CAMUNZ010000013.1 GCA_947090385.1 uncultured Campylobacter sp.
GGCAAAAAAATTAAAAATTTATGACAAAAAATTTGATCCAAAAATAGATATAAAAGAAATTTTAGATCAAGGTTATAAAGCAAAAGAAATTTCAAAACAAATAGAAAAGCAACAAAAAATCGCTATAAAAAACTATTTAAAATATTCTTATCGACAAAATTTTTAAAAAAATGTCCTTGCTTTTTTTATATCTTTAAAATTTATAACTTTTTTTTCGCCATCAATTAAAAATTCTATATCTTCGCCATTTACTTTTAAAATTTTAGTATCAAATTTTGTTTTATCGTGCAAAGTAATTTTTACATTTTCATCGATTGATTTTAAAAAATGCGAAATTTTACTAAGATTTCTTTCAAGACCTGGGCTACTAATTTCCAAAGAATATTCACCATTTACAGGAGGTTCAACATCAAAAATTGGCGATAAAATTTTACTAAATTTCTCACAATCATCCAAATTTACACCACCATTTTTTGTTATAAAAATTCTAAAAATTGTATTTTTATTTTCTTTTATAATTTCTGTGTCGTAAATTTCTAAGCCAATTTCATTTGCTAATAAATCTAAATCAATCATTTTTTAACTCTTTTGAAACTTTTTTAAATAACTCATCCATATGATTTTGGTATTCTAATCTGTCGTCAAACTTAAAATGAAAATTTGGACATCTATACCAACCTTCGGCTTCACAACAAAAATTTTGTAAATATTTAGAAATTTTTTTAAGTTTAATCAAAATTTCTTCTTGTTCGCCTTTATTTAACATCATTTTATCTAACAAAACAAAGGCATCATAACGACCTTTTTTGCATTCTACATCTGTAACACAAAGTGACTTTAAAGCAACATCTTCAAGACTTGAAAGTGCTTCTGGAATGAGCTCTTTTAAAACACTTTGAGTTCTTAAAAGTTTTATTTCACTTGGATTCATAAACTTGCCTTTTGTTCTACCTCTTTAAAACTTTCTATAAAATCGCCCTCTTTCATATCGTTGAATCCTTCTATGCCGACACCGCATTCATATCCACTTGCAACCTCTTTTGCATCATCTTTAAAGCGTTTAAGTGAGCTTATATTTCCTTCAAAGATTACAACTCCATCGCGTATAATTCGAATTTTAGCACCTCTTATAATACTTCCTTCTGTTACCATGCAACCAGCTATTTGACCAATTTTTGGTACATTTATAACTTGACGAATTTCTGCTTGACCTAAATTTTCTTCGCTTATAATCGGGCTCATCATTCCGCTTAAAATAGCCTTTACATCGTCAATTAAATTATATATCACATTGTAGGTTTTAATCTCAACTCCACGCTCTTTTGCTGTAGTTTTTACATCGCCAGTCGGACGGATATTAAAACCAAAAATCACACAATTTTCGCTAGCTGCAGCCAAACCAACATCATTTTGAGTAATTCCACCAACACCGCTATGGATTATATTTACTTTAATCTCATCATTTCTTAATTTTTCTAAACTAGCTTTTAAAGCTTCCAAAGTGCCTTGAACATCTGCTTTTACAATGATCGGTAAAGTTTTCAACTCGCCTTCTGCAAATTTTGCACTAAGTTCATCTATTGTAACTTTTGTCGATTTGCTAAGCTCTTTTTGTCTTAAATATTCATATTTTTTCTGTGCATATTCTTTTGCTTCTTTGTCAGTTTTAACACCAATCAAAGTCTCTCCAGCATCTGGTACTTCGCTTAATCCCAATATCACACCACATTCACCAGGCTTTAACTCTTTTAATTTATTTCCATTATCATCAGTTAAATCTCTAACTTTTCCGTATGCAACTCCAGCTACAATTGTATCTCCAATTTTTAATGTTCCATTCTCCATGATGATTGTAGCGACAGGTCCTCGTCCTTTTTGAAGAGAACTTTCTATAATTACAGCTTTTGCCATTCTTGAAGGATCTGCACTTAAATCCAATAAATCAGCTTGTAAAAGCACAATTTCTAGCAAATCATCTATGCCTTGCCCTGTTTTTGCTGATATAGGCACAAATTCATACTCACCGCCCCAATCAATCGCCATAATACCAAGTTCTGACATTTGAGTTTTTAAACGATCTGGATTTGCCCCTTCTTTATCCATTTTATTCATAGCTATTATAATAGGAACATTTGCGGCTTTTGCGTGATTTATAGCCTCTTTTGTTTGTGGTTTTACGCCGTCATCTGCTGCTACTACTATTATAACAATATCTGTAACCTCAGCGCCTCTTGCTCTCATACTTGTAAAAGCTTCATGTCCTGGAGTATCAATAAAAGTTATAGTTCTGCCATTTTTTTGCACCATATAAGCGCCAACGTGTTGCGTTATACCACCAGCTTCACCGCTTGCTACACGAGAATTTCTAATAAAATCTAATAAACTAGTTTTTCCATGATCAACATGTCCCATTATGGTAATTACAGGAGCTCTATTTATTAGTTCGGAACTCTCTTCGTTTTCGTAAGCTTCTACATAATCAAATTCTTTGCTTTCATCTATTATATTTACTTCTACTCCAAACTCATCTGCTAAAATTTCAATCTCATCTTCTGCTAAAAAATCATTTTTTGTTGTCATCATCCCTAATGCAAAAAGTTTAGAAATTATTTCACCGACTGATTTTTGAATTTTATCAGCAAACTCATACACACGAATTTCTTTTGGTATGTTTATGCTAGTTACGGCTTGTCCTTGAGTTTCTTTAACAACTTTTTTATGTTTTTTGCGACTTTTTCTAGAAATTCCTTGTTCGTTAAAATTAAAATTTTGTTTTAAAACATTTTGAGGTTTTTTGCTTAAATACGAATTCTCATTTTGTATCGGTTTTAACGTCAAATCTGGCAAAACAACAACATCTTCATCTTCTAAAACAACATCAGCCATATCATGATCGCTAGTTAATTCTATCTTTTGCTGAGCGTCTTTTTTTGTCGCTAATTGCGTTTTTTTCTCTTTTTTCTTCTTTTTTGCAGACAATTCACCGCTACTAAACATTGAAGCTATATTTTTATCGATAGCTTCACTTTTTTCTTTTGAAATCTCAGGTTTTTTAGTATCATCATTTTTCTTTTTTACGATGACCAAACCGCGACGTTTAATCAAACTAGAAACTAAACTTTCTTTTGGTTTTTCTTCTATTTTTTGCTCTTGTATTGATTCCACTTTTTCTTCCGTTTTTGGATTTGGAATTTTGTCTTCGTCAATTTTGACTTTTTGTGGCAAAATTTCTTCTTTTTTTATCCCTTTTTGTTCTATTATTTTTGGAGAATTTTCATCTGTTTTTGTATCTTTTTTAGATTTTATCTGTTTTGTTTTGACGACTTTTTTATTGTCATCTTTTTTAGGATTATCCGCTTTTAGTTTTGATATTTTTTTCTCTTTTTTAGGTTTAGACAATTCACCATTTTGAACAAAATTATACAATGCTTCAGCCTCTTCTTCGCTAACAGAATTTGCAGCAGTTTTTACCTTAAGCCCCATTTGTTGTGCTTTTTCTACAATCTCTTTATTTGCATAACCAAGCTCTGTTGCTATTTCGCTAATTCTAACACTCATTTAAAAATATCTCCTTTAAATCTCGTTTATAAAACTCTAATTTTATATATCGCATAAGCGATTTTTTTACTATTTTTTCATCTTTTTTTATACAATCATCACAAATATAAAAACTACGTCCATAATCAGAAATACTAAAATTTTTATACCTAAATCTATGCAAATCTTTTTGCAAAAATTTATTCTTACAAACAACGCACATTCTAATAAATTTCAATTAACTACCCTAAAACCAAAATTGTCAAAATCGCAAATTTCTACTCGATAATTTTTATTTTTATATATATTTGCTAAATTTTGAGCATCTTTTTCATAAATAATGTTTAAAAAAGTAGATCCGCTTCCAGATAAAGTACTTAGTAATGCCTTATTTTCATAAGCAATTTTTCTAACTTCAAAAAGTTCTGGTAGAATTTGCATACGAATATTTTCATGAATTTTATCGTTGCTTGCAAATTTCAGACTTTCATAATCTTTATTCATAAAACAGGCTGTCAAAAAAGCAGCGCTAGAAAGATTGCAAACTGCGTCTTTTAAAGTCAAAGCTTTTGGAAGTTTTTGCCTTGAAATTTTTGTGTTTATAGGCAAATTTGGTATAACCAAAACTGCTTTTATATCGTTTGAAATTTCACATTTTTGTGACAAAATTTTATTTTTATAAACTATACTTGACACAAATCCGCCATAAACAGCCGGCGAGATATTATCTGGATGATTTTCATAAACTAAAGCTTCATTTAAAATTTGTTGTTTTGTATAGCTTCTACCAGACATTTCATAAGCAGCAACAATCGCAGCAACAATAGTAGATGAACTAGAACCAAGACCGCGTGAAAATGGAATAAAATTATTAAACTCAAACCTAAAATTTTGATTTATTCCACCTAAATTTTTATAAATTTCTTTAAAAATATTTATAAAAGTGTTATTTTTTTTTAAACCAACTCGATCGCTTCCTTCGCCATTTATTTTTATTGAAAAAAACGTCTGTTTTGTGATAATAACTTCATTATAAAACGATAAAGCAAGACCTAAGCAATCAAAGCCAGGACCTAAATTTGCACTCGTTGCTGGAGTAAATATTTTCAAAAAATCTCCTAAATGGCACTCAAAATATAATTTGGCAGTGTATCATTAATAAAATTTAAATTTGATAAATTTTCTGGAAGTTTAAAATTTTTTGACTGAATTTTTGCTAATTTTACATCTCCATTTTGATAAACAAAACTTAAATTTTTATTTGCTTTTATAGGTGAAAAATTATTTAATTCAAAACCGCTAACCGCCTTAAAATCGCATTTTTTTACGACCGAAATCGTCTTTAAAATCACAAAAGCGACTTTTATGCCCATAAAACTTCCCGGTCCATTTGCGTAAATTATAGATTTTATGTCGTAATTTTGTAAAATTTCATCAAAAATTTCTATCAAAGCCTCGCTTGTATGTTCTTCGCTTTTAAATTCCTTTATCAATTTTTTATTTTCATAAATTCCAACAAGCAAAGGATTATCTAAACTACAAACTAAAATTTCAACTTTCAAGCAAAAACCTTCTCATAAGCTTCGTCTGTGCTTTCATCAAGCGTAACTATCTCGTAATTTGCGCTACTACTTAAAACTTCAAGAGTTAATTTATGATTCAAATCGTGACTTCCAGCAAACGAGGCATAATCCCCTAAAAGTGGCGATCCTAAAAGTCTTAAATCACCAATTGCATCTAAAATTTTATGTCTTACAAATTCGTTCTCAAATCTTAATCCTTCTGGATTTAAAATTCTATTTTCATCGATAACCACGGCATTATCTAAACTTCCGCCCAAAGCTAAACCTTTACTTCTAAGATATTGAACATCTTTTAAAAATCCAAAAGTCCTAGCTTTTGCTATCTCATTTAAAAAATTTTTCTTGCTAAATTTGAATTTATAATTTTGTTCTCTAATTAAAGGATGAGAAAAACTTATCGTAAAATCAAAATTTGGCTCTTTGCTTGGAGTAAGCATCGCAAATTTTTTGCCATCTGTAACTTTAACTTCTTTTTTTATCAAAATTGCTTGTTTATTTTTATCTAAATACTCAATTCCAGCATCATCTAGCATCATACAAAAACTTATTGCACTTCCATCCATCACAGGAATTTCATTTGCGTCCAAAATAACTCGCATATTATCGATGCCATAACTAGCAACTGCCGACATAAAATGCTCGATAGTGGATACAAAGCAATCATCGTTAGCGCCAAGAACAGTCGCCATTTGTGTGTTTAAAACATTTTTTGGTTCTGCTTTAAAACTTACATTTTTATCACTTCTATAAAAAACAATTCCACTATCAACACCGAGTGGTTCTAATGTAATTTTTATAGGCTCACCTTTATGAAGTCCGATTCCGACGCCACTTACAGGCCTTTTAATTGTAGTTTGTTTCACTTATCTTCCTTAAAAAATTTTTAAAGATTATAGCCAAAAATTTTAATTTCTATCCATTATTTTTTTAGAATTTTCCAAAATAGAAAAAATATTTTCATTCATCCACTTTTTATCCATCCATTCTGCTGGATTTACATCAACACCTTGTATAATAACTCCAAAATGCAAATGATCACCAAGCGCTAATCCGCTTGATCCGGTATTTGCTATTTTATCACCTACTTTAAGTTCATCGCCGACATTTACACTAAATTTAGAACAATGCGCATAAACAGTGTAAAATCCAAGTCCATGATATAAAACAATATTTGAACCAAAAATTCCATTTTCATTAGCATAAACGACTTTTGCTTTATTATCTGCAAAAAATTCCGCTCTTGCGACACTTGCAAAATCAACTCCCATGTGCCAAGATTCGCTTACATTTTTGCCATCTTTTGTATAAAATCTATGATCCCCAAAACTACCAACTTTTACAGATTTAGATAGCGGATAAAACGGATTTAAAGCAAAATTTTTGATTAAATTTTCATCTGTTTTGTTTGTAATATCGTTTATATTTTTTTGATTTTTTTGACGTAAATTTTCATTTATAAATTTAAATTTTTCAACTCCGCTGAAATTTTCAAAATCATTCATATAATCGCTTACTAAATTTGCTATTTTGCCTTCTAAAAAATTATCTTTTAATTCTATCGTTGATTCTTTATATTTTATATCGTTTAAATATAATGGAATTCTTCTAATTGTTACATTATTTGCTAAATCTACAGCTATAATTTCAGCCCTAAATTCATCATCATAAATAGGCCATGCTATCAAACTCGTATAGAAATCATTTTTATAAAACGGCGTTGGTTTAAAAATTTTTCCGCCCTTTGTTTTTATATAAAGTTCTTTTAAATTTTTATCATTTGCTTCAAAAACGACAATCGCCGATCCGCCACGAGAAATTTTGTAAGAATTATCCAAAACTTCGACTTTTGGCGAAATTTTATCTACAAAAATTTTTGCAGTTTTACTAGCAAAATTTCCAGCAAAGAAATTCCAAAAACTTGCATCTGTAATCTCGATTTTTATACTAAAATTTTTAGAATTTGCAAACTGAGGATTTTTTGGAAAATTTATTTTTAAATCCAAATCTTTTTGAAATTCGTCAAATTTTTGATCGATTAAAATAACAGAATTTTTATCATCATTTAATGTAATTTTTAACTTTTTTATACCAGTATCATCTGAAATCTTCAAATCCAATGGTGATTTTAAATTCCAAAAAATTTCATTTGGCATATTGATCGTTGGAGAATTTTTCTCAAATTTTGGTGAAAACATAACAAAAAAAGCTCCACAACACAAAACAAAAACAAAAGCTAAAAATGATTTCATAAAACTACCTTTCTAAAATTTAATTATAAAATTTCACGCAATTTCGCGGCGTCATTCATCCATTTATCAAGTTCTTCCCAATTCTCTTCTTCTATTAACTTATAACATTTATCAAGCTCGTTTTTAAACATGTTTATAGAATTTAACAAATTTATACGATTTTGTTTAAAAATATCAACCCACATAATCGAATTTGATTTCGCAATTCTACTCATGCCGATAAAACTTCCACCGGCTAAATTTAAAATATTTCTACGATTTTCTTCTTTTAATACACTATTTACCAAAGAAAATGAAATAGCATGCGGTAAATGCGAAATCAAAGCGGTATGATGATCGTGACTTTTTGCGTCCATAAATACGATTTTCATACCAGCAAAAGATAAAATTTCAACAGCTCTTTTTACATGAATTTCTTCTGCATTTAAATCATCACAAATCACGACAACAGCGCCTTTTAAAAGTTCTTTAAAAGCGGCTTTTGGACCTGAGTTTTCTGTGCCAGCCATAGGATGAGCTGGGACAAAATTTTTACAAATTCTATCTGGACAAGATGATATTATTTTTTCTTTTGTGCTACCAAATTCTATGATTGTGGTATTTTTATCTATATCTATTAAATTTTGTAAAACTTTGACGATCGATTCAACAGGAATTGCTAGAAAAATTACATCGCTTTGCTTTTTTAATTCATCAAAACTAGCAATTTCATCAACAAGCCCAAGTTTTAAAGCCTCTTTTTCGTTTTCTCTGCTTAAATCGTATCCTAAAACTTTATCTATTAATTTCATATTTTTTAAATTCAAGCCCAAACTTCCACCTATAAGTCCAAGCCCAATAATACCAACTATCATATTTTGCCTTTACAATATATTTATAAGTTTTTAAAAAAAAATTGCTATTATATCGCAAAATTTTTTAAGTTTTAGGTAAAAATCAATGAAAAAAATCTTACTATTAGTAACTTTAGTTGTTTTTTTAAATGCACAACGCATAAAAAGCATAGAATATAACGGCTTAAGTTATATTTCTCCAGTAATCGCCACTCAAATTTCAGGATTAAAAATCGGCGAAGAACTCACAGGTTTAAACTCAAATAAAGCCATTTTAAAACTATACGAACAAGGCTATTTTGAAGATATAAAAATAGAAAATTTCGACGGAAAAGTTGTGATATCCGTCACAGAAAAACCAACGATAGCAAAAATTGAATTAACCGGCATAGTAACAAACGATAAAGATCAAATAACAAAAATACTTGGTATAAGAGTTGGACAAATTTACAATGAATATGTGATAAAAAACGCAAAAGAAAGAATTAAACAATTTTACGAAGTTAAAGGTTATTTAGATACCGTTATAAAAGTCGATATAAAAGATTTAAACAAAAATGCAAAAGAATTAAATTTCATAGTAAATCGCGGTGAAAATATAAAAATTCAAAAAGTAAATTTAGTCGGTGCTAAAAAATTAAAATATTCAGATATAGAACCGGCAATCGCAAACAAACAAAGAGAATTTTTGGGTTGGATGTGGGGATTTAATGATGGAAAATTAAAAGTTGATGAATTAAAAAACGATAGCGCAAGAATTCGCGACGAATATATGAAAAGAGGATATCTTGACGCAAATGTTTCTGAACCATTTTTAAATGCATATATGGATAGTTATAAAGCTGAGCTTACTTATTACATAGAAGAAGGCGAAATTTATAGAATAGATAAAATTTCTGTAAAAGTGCCAGAATTTGTGGGCGTTAGTGAAAAAGAAATTTTAAAAGAGTTAAAACTTAAAAGTGGAGATAAAGCAAACTCAGCAAAAATTCGCAAAGATATAGCAAATATTCAAAATATAATCTCTGATAAAGGATATGCTTACGCAGAAGTAAATCCTGCCACTTTTAAACATAAAAATAAAAATTATGTAGATATAGTTTTTAATATAATACCTCATTCTAAAGTTTATATAAATGATCTTCGAATTTCAGGCAATGAAAAAACATCAGATCGCGTTGTAAGAAGAGAAATGTATTTAACAGAAGGAAATTTATATAATAAAACAGATTTAGATGACTCTTTAAATTCATTAAAACGAACTGGATATTTTGATGATGTGCAAATAAAAGAAAATTTGATAAGCAATGAATTGATGAACTTAGATATAAATGTGACAGAAGCTGCAACTGGATCGATAACTGGTGGAATTGGTTATGGAAGTAGTGACGGACTTTTATTAAATGCTGGAATTAGCGATTCAAATATTTTTGGTAGCGGAATGACAGGCTCTATAAATGTAGAAAAAAGCGACGATACCATATCTGGTTCGATAAGTCTTGTAAATCCTAGGATAAACGATGGACCTTACAGCCTTGGTGGCTCTATTTTTGCATTAGATAACGAATGGAATGATTATAAAGAGAAAGGTTGTGGATTTAACACAACTCTTGGACGAAAATTAGGACGATTTACAACAGCATCTTTAACTTATCAAATTTCTAAAATTGACATAGAAGGACTTAATATTTTTTACGCTGCTGCTGGATATCAAAACGGAAAAGTTTTAAAAAGTTCTATCACTCCTGTGATATCTTTTAACAACACAGATGATTTTTATGTACCAAGACATGGAATTATAGCATCGACAGCATTAGAATACTCAGGACTTGGCGGAGATGTAAAATATGCAAAAAGTAATACAAAATTTAACTTTTATCAAACATTAGAAGATGCTATAAATTTGGATGTTATTTTTAGATATAAAGCCGGATTTAACTACATGTGGAATACAGCAGGAAAAGATAAAATTCCGGTAAATGACAAACTATTCATAGGCGGACTTACAACTATTCGTGGATTTGATAGCAGAAGCATTCCAAGAAATACAAAATGCATAAAAGGCGTAGGTTGCAGACTTATAGAAACTGGTGGAATGATGAGTTTTAATAACTCAGCCGAACTTAGTTTTCCTTTAATCAATCGTGTAAAAATGAGATTTGTCACTTTTTATGATTACGGAATGATAGGAGAAAATAGTTTAAACGAAGAGTATCGCCATAGCACAGGAGCTGGAATTGAATGGATCACTCCGATCGGACCACTTCAAATTTTTTATGTAAAACCACTTAATAAAAAAATAAATGACGATACAACAAATATCGAATTTATGATTGGTAGAAGATTTTAATTTTCAAGAGAAATTCTCTTGAAAATTTTCTTAAATTTATAAAGAATTTAGATCTTTTTTATAATCAATGAATTTTTTAAAAACATTTTTATTCTACTTTCAAAAAAACAAAAAATTACTCAAAATATTTCATAAACTTTTAGCTATAATCAAAAACTTTATTTTTAGGAGAAAATAAAATGGCAAAAAATATTTTTTTGTTGCTTGATGAAAATGGTAAAATAGATAAAAATATTGAAGAAAAAATTATTTCGAATTTGAAAAAATTTGGTGAAATTTCATCTTTTTCAATCATACAAAACGAAAAAGATGATTTTGTTTTTAGCAAACAAAAAGCCTGTAACTTACTAGAAAATGGTAACGAAAAAGAATTTATCATAAATGTATTAAAAAAAGCAAATAGCTTTGATGCTAAATTTGTGATTATAAAAGGTTGTGAGAAATTATCGATTTTTAATGGAAACGAAATTAGTTTAAAATTAGCCAAAAATTTAAATGCCGCACTTCTTATGATAGATTCAAAAAACGCAAATTTATTAGCAAATTTAGCCAAGAATTTATCGTTAAAACCTTTTATAATAAATGAAAAAAATATTGAAGAAACGATTAGAAATTTACAAAATTTCGATCAAAATATAATAACTCCGTATAGATTTGAAACTATGCTTTTTGATATGGCAAAAAGCGATGTCAAAAATGTAGTTTTGCCAGAAAGTTTCGACGATAGAATTTTAAAAGCAGCCGACATAATCCTAAAAAGTAAAGCTGCAAAAATCACACTTCTTGGTAAAAAAGATGAAATTTTACAAAATGCAAAAAAGCTAAATTTAGATTTAAACGAAGCAGAAATTTTAGATAACGAAAATGATGAAAGATTAGAAAAATTTGCAAATACATTTTATGAACTGCGAAAAGAAAAAGGAATTACAAAAGAAAAAGCCGAAATTTTAGTAAAAGATAGAACATATTTTGGCACTTTGATGGTATATCTAAACGAAGCTGATGCCATGGTAAGTGGAGCAAGCACAACGACTGCGCAGACTATTCGCCCAGCACTTCAAATAATAAAAACAAAATCAGAAATAAACACAGTTAGCGGAAGTTTTTTAATGTGTATGAAAGATAAAATTTGGATATTTGCAGATTGCGCTATTACACCTAATCCAACTACAGATCAATTAGCACAAATCGCTTTAAGTAGCGCAAAAACAGCTGTATCTTTTGGAATAGAACCAAAAATCGCAATGCTTAGTTATTCAACTGGAGATAGCGGAAGCGGCGATGATGTTGATTTTGTAAAAGAGGCTTTAAAAAAGGCAAAAATTATTTGCAAAGATTATAAAGTTGATGGTCCTTTGCAATTTGATGCAAGCGTTGATAATGTCGTTGCAAAGAAAAAAATGCCAAATTCCAAAGTCGCAGGAGAGGCAAATGTATTTATTTTTCCTAATTTAAATTGCGGAAATATCTGTTATAAAGCCGTCCAAAGAAGTAGCAACGCCGTAGCTATAGGACCGATTTTGCAAGGATTAAAAAAGCCTGTAAATGATTTAAGTAGAGGTTGTTTGGTAGAAGATATAGTAAATACGATTTTAATTTCAGCAATTCAAGCAAAGGATAGCTAATGAAAATTTTGGTTTTAAACTCAGGAAGTAGCTCGATAAAATTTAAACTTTTTGATGATGAAATTTGCCTTGCTAACGGACTTGTGGAAAAAATAGCAGAAACATCGTCTTATGCAAAATTAAAAATCAATAAAACTGGCAAAATTTACGACACAAATCAAATTATAAAAAACCACGAAGAAGGGCTCGAAATTGTTATAAAACTTTTTGAGCAAAGTGGTATAAAATTAGAGCTTGACGGCGTTGGACATAGAGTCGTTCAAGGTGGAAATAAATATATAAAACCAACTCTTTTAAATGAAAAAATTGTAAGCGATATAGAAGGATTAATTCCTCTTGCGCCACTTCAAAATCCAGCGCATATAGCAGGCATAAAATCAATGCTACATATCGCACCAAATGTCCCAAATGTAGCTGTTTTTGATACTTCGTTTCATCAAAGTATGCCAGAATTTGTTTATACTTATGCTTTACCAAAAGATTTTAAAGATAAATACTCTGTCCGTAAATATGGTGCGCACGGCACAAGTCACGAATATGTAAGCGAAAAAGGCGCAAATTTTTTAGGAAAAACTTATAAAAATTTTTCCTGTATAACTTTACATTTAGGAAATGGCGCGAGTATGGCAGCTATAAAAAATGGACAATGTCTTGATACCTCTATGGGATTAACTCCGCTTGAAGGGCTTATAATGGGAACAAGATGTGGAGATATAGATCCTGCAATTTTTCCGTATTTAGAAAAAGAAGCAAATATAAATGTTGCACAAATGTATAATATTATGAATAAAAAAAGCGGACTTTTTGCAATTTGTGGAACAAACGATATGCGAGAAATAGAAGATAGGATGCAAAAAGGTGATAAAGACGCAAAACTTGCTTTTGATATGTTTTGTCATAGAATAAAAAAATATCTTGGCGCATATTTAGCAATTTTAGGCAAAACGGATGCGATTATTTTTACTGCTGGAATTGGCGAAAATGATCAAATGGTAAGAGAAAGAGTTTGCGAAAATTTAGAATTTTTAGGCATTAAATTAGATAAAGAAAAAAATAATCAAAGAGCGAAAAATGTACATTTGATAAGCACAGCAGATTCGAAAATAAAAATTTTAATAGTTCACACAGATGAAGAATTAGCCATAGCAAAAGCTACAATGCAAATTTTAAAAAATAAAATCTCTTGATATTTATAGGCTTTTGCCTATAAATTTTGTAAAATTTCTATGGCTTTTTCATCTAATTTATTTTTTTTAAGATGAGTTTTGCAAAACTCAACAATCAAACCGTGATAAGCGCAGAAAAATTCATTTAAATTACAATCTAAAATTTTAAAAATCTCATTAAAATCAACACTCATAAGCCATTCTTGAGCTTCAAAATAGCTTTCAAATTCGTATCCTAAAAATTTTAAAATTTTTAAAGTATAGTTATCAACGACCATAAGTTCGCGATTGCAAGCGTAACACAAAATGCTATCACAAGTTTCTGGACCTATGCCTTTTAAAGATAATAAAAATTCTCTACTAGCAGAGTTTTTGAAAGTTTCAAAATCTCCAAATTCTTCTAAAATTTTTTCGCAAATATTTTTTAATCTGATAGATTTTTGTTTAAAAAATCCGCTTTGTTTTATAAAATTTTGCAAATTTTCCAAATCCATTTTTGCGATACTTTGCAAATTTAACAAATTCTCTTTTTTTAAATTAATAAGACAAATTTCTACATTTTTCCAAGTCGTTTGTTGCGTCAAAATCGCCCCAACTATAACTTCAAAAGTACCATAATTTGGCCACCAAGTAAGATTTTTAAAAGTAATATTTTTATAAAGTGTTAAAAAAAGATCTGTGCTATTCATCATAAAATCCTAAATAAAACTGCTTTGCAACTCTTCCATTTTTTGCTGATTTTAACATGGCAAATTGTTTTGCTTTTTTATGAATTTCATTTATTTTTTCTGGATTTTTTACAAAAAAATCAGAAAAATAAAAATCTATCATTTTTAAATAATCTTCAAAATTTCCCTCATAAAAACTCAAATTTAACCCAAATCTTTCGCTAAGAGAAAGTTTTTGACTAAATTCGTCCATTTTATGAATTTCTTCTTCATTAAAACTCTCTTTTATAAGATGTCTGCGATTTGTGGTGGCATAAAAAAGCACATTGCAAGGCGGTTTTTCTATGCTTCCTTCAAGTAAAGGTTTTAAAAATTTATATCCACAATCGTTTTGTTCGAAACTTAAATCATCGCAAAAAATAATAAATTTAAAATTTTTTTCATTTCGCAAAAAATCCAAAATTTCTGGTAAAAATTTCAAATCTTCACTTAAAATTTCAACAACTCTTAAATTTTTATCAAAAAATTTTGCAAAAACTCCTTTGCAAAGCGATGATTTTCCACAACCTTTTTCGCCCCACAATAAAGCGTGATTTGCCATATTTTTATCTATAAAATTTTGCGTGTTTTTCAAAAGTTCATTTTTTTGAAAATCTATAGATATCAAACTATCTAAATTTACAAAATCATACTCAAAAACTGGTTTTAAAATTTGCAAATTCGATCTAAAAATAGCAGCATTTACTAAATTAAAATCTACATCAAACATAATCTTTCCTTTGCTTTTTGTGCTATATCTTCTTCATAATCAAAATATTCAAAAGTTGTTCCATGCTGTTTTGTCCCACTTAATAAATCTCCAGCTTGACGATTTTTTAGATCAATTTGGGCTATTTTAAATCCATCATTTGTCTTGCAAAAATCAATCAAACGATTTGGAATTTGTTTTAATTTTGTATATAAAAAACACCAACCAACGCCACCATTTCGCCCTACTCGCCCGCGAAGTTGATGAAGAGAAGCAAGTCCTAAACGCTCAGCTCCAACGATTACAATCGTGGATAATTTTGGCAAAGAAATTCCTATTTCTACTATCGTAGTAGCAAGCAAAATTTCTCCATCATCGCGAAATTTTCTTAGAATTTCATCTTTTTGTTTATCGCTTCCATGCGTTACAAAAACTTTTTTAAAATTTTTTATCCAAAAATCTTTTGCTTCGTTTAAACTTTGATAACGAATTTTTTCGCTTACTTCAACCAAAGGATAAACGATTATAATCTGCTTATTTTGCGAAATTTGCTCTTTTATATGCGCCATTAATTCACCAAAATTATTGTTTTGAATTAAAATAGAATGAATTTCTTTTTTAAATGGCATATTTTTTAAAAAACTAAATTTTATAATCTCGCTTTGTATAAGGCTTAAAGTTCTAGGAATTGGCGTCGCTGAAAATTGAATTATATTTGGAAAAAATCCATTTTTAGAGCTTAATTTTGCTATTTTATCACGTTGATTTGAACCAAATCTGTGAAGTTCATCAATCATAACAAGAGGCGAATTTGGCAGATTTTGCCAAAGAAGTGCAGTTGTAGAAATTATCAAATTTATAAAACTAAAATCGATATTTTTTTCACCAGATTTCAAAAGTTTGATTTTAAAAAAATCAGGCATCAATCTTTTTGCTTCATAATAAATTTGCTCACTTAAAATACTTGTCGGCGCCATCAAAATCGCAGTTTTAGGATAGATCATCAAAGCGGCAGCTAAAATCACCAAAGTTTTTCCACTTCCAACATCACCCATAACAACGCGTCTTGCGGCATTTACACTAAGCAAATCAAATTTAATATCTTCAATTGCGTTTAATTGATCTTGTGTCGGCTTAAATGGCAAATTATCAAGCCAATTTTTTATATCAAAAATTTCTATTTTTTGGCTTTTTTGATCGATTTTTTTCTTAGATAATTTTTGCATATAATTTAAAATTTCAACGAATTTTAACAAATTCATAATTTGTAAATCATCTTTTAATTTTGAGATGAAAATCGCATTTTCATGTGAAATTTCGTGAATTTTAATAATTAATTTTGCTTCTTCTTCACTCAACCCAGTTTTAATCAAATTTGACAAATTTATGTATTTTTGCGTAATTTTTGCAATCTTATCATCTTTTATAGATTTCTTATATCTTGGCAAAATTTCACCAATTTTTGTTACGATTTTTGGATTTGTAAATTGCCAAAAATTGTAAGCAAAACTTGATTTTCCATGTATAAAAATTTCTTTATTTAGTTTAAAAACAGAGTAATGCCAAGATTTTGAGTTAAAAATCACGATTTTTAACTCACAATTCCAACTTACACAAACAGCATTTATGATAAACAAAGAACCTTTATAAGTTCTAGATTTTGGTATAACTAAAACTGTATTTTCACCTTCGCTAGGTTCGAAACTTTGAGTTAAATCGTCAAAATTTTTAGGAAAACATAATGCTAAATCCAAAAGAGTTGTGATATTTTCACTCCTTAGAACTTTAGCGTCTTCCTCGTCAAAAATCACTTTTTGCCCTCAAAATAGCAAAATTTAGTTTAATTATTTCATCATGTTTTTTTATAAAATCGTTTAAATCGTCCAATTTTAATTTAGAAATTCTCTCTAAATTTCTATCAGATTCACCAAATTCAAAACCATTGTAAAACTCATTTGCGGCGATATTTAGCCTTTTAAAAAACGTCTCTTTACTAAGTGGCTCATTTCCTAAAATAAACTTTTTTGCGCCGTCAAATTCATCTTGCAAAACACCAAATTTTACAAATTTTTCAAATTCATTTTTAACAGCATTTAATGCTTTTTCATAATTTTCATTTTTTGTTTGTAAATATCCCCAAATTCTGGAATTTGAAAGATTGAATTCGCTTCTAGAATATACGCTATAAGCAAACCCGTTTTTTACACGAATTTCTTCCATAAGTCTACTTCCAAAACCGCTACTTCCTAAAATAAAATTCGCAACAATTGCTTTAAAACGCTCATTTTTAGGTACATTATAAGGAGCACCAAAATAAATATAAGCTTGTTGTGTATCTTTAAAAATTTCTTTAAATTGTATTTTTTTGCACACTTCTATAAATTTTAAATCATTTTTATTTGCGACTTTTAAAATATCTAAAATAGAATCAAATTTTTTACTTTCTAGTTTTAAATCTCCACCAACAACGATATTTAAATTGTTTAAAACAAGATTTTTTTCAATAAAATTTTTTACATCGGTAAGTGAAATTTTAGAAATTGATTTTTTATCACCAAAACTATCATAAGCTAAATTCGTCCCTTCATACATAAGCGAATTTAGCGTAGTTTTAGCGATTTTGTCAAATTGATTTTCATCAATTGCAAACTGGGAATAAAGTTGAGTTTTTAATTTTTCTAAAGTATTTTGATTTAAATTCGGATCATTTAAAAGTTCGGCTAATTTTTGCAAAGCAAAATCAAAATGCTCTTTTAAACAATCTATCTCAAAAACAAAAGTTTCATATCCAGCATTTACTCCAAAATTTATGGCTCTTATTTCTAATTGTTTTGAAAATTCACTAACGCCATCTTTTTTTGTACCTTCTTCAAAAATTTTTGCTACTAAATTCGCAAGTCCTTTTTGATTTTCAGCGCAAACTCCGCTATTTCTAAAAATAAACCTACAAGTAACAACACCCAAAACATCATCAAATCCGTAAATAACAGGGATTTCTAAATTTTTTATTTTAAATTTTTCTAAAATCATTTGTAAATTTCCAAAATATCATAATTTGTATTTCGTTTTGCCGGAATTTCGCCAACATCGCGAATCAAATCTATCAAATTTTGCGAATTCATACGAAAATTCGCACCTGCTGCTTTTACTACATTTTCTTCCATCATCGTGCTACCAAGATCATTTGCTCCAAATTTTAAAGCAAGTTGTCCGATATAGCTGCCTTGCGTCACCCAAGAACTTTGGATATTTTTAAAATTATCTAAAAATAACCTAGCAACGCCTAAAAGTCTTAAATATAAATTCGGTGAAGTTTTAGCAATTGAGGGAATTTTTTGTAAAAGTTTTGTATTTTTATCTTGAAAACTCCACATTATAAACGCTCTAAAACCGCCCGTTTTATCTTGTAAATTTCTAATTTGTTCCCAATGCTCTACTATCTCTTTTATACTTTCAATCGTGCCAAACATTTGCGTAGCTGTCGTTTTAAGTCCATTTTCGTGGGCTTTTTGATGAATTTCTAGCCAAGTTTTTGAAGTGCATTTTTTAGGTGAGATAATTTTTCTTACTCTGTCGCTTAGAATTTCAGCTCCGGCTCCAGGAATGCTATAAAGTCCTTTATTCTTAAGCCTAATTAAAACCTCATCGATACTAATCTTTGAAATTTTAGCGATATAATCGATCTCAATCGCACTAAATCCGTGAATGTCAATTTGTGGAAATTTATTATGAATGTGGCTTACCAAATCCTCGTAAAAATCGATTTTAAGTTTTGGATGAACGCCACCTTGAAATAAAATTTCTGTCCCGCCGATCGCGATAAGTTCTTCGATTTTTTTATCAATCTCATCGTAACTTAAAATATAAGCATCTTTGTCATTTACTTTTCTACAAAACGCACAAAAAT
The DNA here is from genome assembly GCA_947090385.1 of uncultured Campylobacter sp. Lineage (GTDB taxonomy): Bacteria > Campylobacterota > Campylobacteria > Campylobacterales > Campylobacteraceae > Campylobacter_B. Next base: position 18,667 of record CAMUNZ010000013.1, read on the forward strand.
CGCAATCCACAAAACAAATATTTGTATAATTTATATTTCTATCCACGATAAAAGTCGTGATTTTACCAGGATGAAGTTCTTGCTTTTTTTGTGTTGCAAGTCTGCCAATCTCCCACAAATCGCAATTTTGTATCAAATCAACCGCTTCATTTATACTTAATCTACTCAAAAATTTTCCTTTTTACGCCCTGCCTACTTCGTTACGCAGGGCGTTTTAATACATTTTTTAGTTAAACTTATCTTTTTATCTGCAAAATCCACAACATCTTTTATAACTAATTTCTCAATGGCTTTTATAAAATTTTGCATAAATTTATAATTTATTTCGCCGTTTTTAGTTGGAAGTTCAATAGTTGTTTTCTTAAAAGTTTCATCAACATTTCTTACTAAAACTGAAAGCAGTTTACTTTTACGATTGTTTAGTAAAGTAGTAAAATAATTGGCAATTTCTATATCTATATCTGAATTAAATTTTGGAATAATTTTTCTAACAAATTGACCAGCATACCAATGTTTTTGCCTATAAAAAAAATCCATTTGTAAAAGTCCTAGGCTCCAAATTTTAGGCTCATTTAAATTTTCTTTATTCACAAAACCTGTTTGTTGTAAAATACCTTGATCCAACGAAGTTCTTGTTATATAGTCATACTCATTTCCATCTGTTAATCTATTTTTATTAAAACTTTTTGTTTTTTCTATACAAAAAAGTTCATCGAGTTTAAATTTTTTAGTCTCTAAATTTTCAAAATCTTTTAGTGCCTGTTTTTCATCGGTTGTAAGATTATAGTCTTTTAAATTTGTTGTTATTAGATAAGCCTCAAGCTCGGCGATACGCTGAGCCTCAAGCTCGGCGATAAAGTCCTCCATAAATTTAAAATCAATATTTTCTAAATCGTTTCCTAAATTTTCATTTTTTATCGGAATTTTGATTTTTAAATTTTCTATAAATTCAAAACTCGAACCAACACCCCAAGAAAATGGTGAAACTGCTTTTTGTAAACAAACCACTATATATTTTAATACATTTTCAGATACATATTGGAAATTTTGCTTTAAAATTTTGACATTATTGCCAGTGAAATAATCAAACTTTTGATAAGAAATTATAAAAGTATCTTGCGCAAAAGTAAGAGTATTTTTGGGATTTACAAATTTAATATTTTCTTTTATATAGCCTTTAATTCCATTATTTCCAGCCATTCTAACAACATAAGGCAAACTATCTTTTACTTGGCAATCATAAATTTCTACTTTATTTGCGTGAAAAATTTTTTTACTAGACAAAACCTCAAACAAATCTCCAACTCTGAATTCTCCCCACTTAACGCTGTTTAATTTATCATTAAGTGGGGAAGCTATTTTCCCAAGCAGTCCTTATTTTTAAGCAAATTTGAAACTTCAAAAGCAAGATAGTCAGCCACTGTTTTTTTAAAGTCATCTAAACTTGGTCTTGTATCAATCGGCACACTTTGATTCCAATCATCGCCTTTATTTGGATCGATATGTCCTTCGTAATACTCTTTTTCAGTGAAAATTTCAAGCTTTGTTTTGCCAAATCTTACCAAATTTACAAGCTCGGCGTAGCGACCTTTTGCGTTGTTACTATCAACTAAATTTGTGCTTGATTTTTTACGATTTGTCCTTGTATAGCCGTCATCTGAAAAATCTATAAATTTAACAACTTCATCTTTGTGATGAGCTTCGCCAACCTTAAAAACATAAATGTAAGTTTGCACGCTTGATTTGCCGACAAAAAGATCTATTGGCATTTTGATACTTGCAAGAAGTGTGTTGTTTTTTAAAATTTCTTTGTTTTCATCTACTGCTTTTCCGCTACCTGCTGAGCTTTGTATGATGATAGCTGCGTAGCCGCTTTTCATCATCGACAGGGCTTTTTGCACAAAAATCATACCGCAGCCCTTAGCAGAATAAGGTGGATTTAACACAAAAGCGGTAGCAGGAAATTTTTCGTTTGTATTACCAAAGCCGTAATCTCCACTGAAATTTAAAAGTGAGTCTTTATTTAAGATATTTGATGAGCCATCGCCCATCATTATCATATTTAAAATCGCAAGCATATAAATACTTGAAAGTACTTCAAGGCCTAAAAGTTGATTTGCTTTTATGCAAGCTTCTTTTTGCTTAAACTCATCTGGGCTTTTTAAGTGTTTTTTTGCGTCATTTATCATCTCATTCATCGCAGCGACCAAAAGTCCAGCACTTCCCGTAGCAAAGTCCCAAACATAAGAGTTTCGATCAACTCTTGCAAGTTTTACTAGAAGTTTTGCGATATATGAAGGCGTAAGAACTACATCATTTAGCTTATCTTGTGTAAATCCAAGCCAAGAATACATTTCATTGAAAAGTTTCCCGGTAAAATCCGTAGTAAGTCCGATTTTATAATAAATCCCCAAATCATCGACTATTTTTGTAAAAACTCTTTTTAGTTGGCTTTCGCCGTTGTGCGGCTTGTTTATATTTTCGGTAGTAAGCGTGTTTGCAAGAGTTCGGATAATAAGATCTTTTTTATCTTTTGGGAGATTTTTTCTATCTAAAAAATTTTCTATCCTTGTGATTATGATATCACCATCTCGCATTTTGTTTATTTCTAATGATTTTAAATCTTCTTTTTTGACTGCTGGAAGTCCTGCTACATCCAAAGTCGCCATAATCGAAGCAGCAACTAGATAAACTCTATCATTTTCGCCTAAGCCTTTTTCATTTTGATAGATGTCGTTATTTAGCTTTATAAGGCTTGTGTTAATTTCGGCTTCTCTTTGGCTTTTAAGCTTTTCAAGTTCGCTTTGGCTTAATTTAAGCTCTTTTATCTTTTCTATAAAGTTATCAAAATTTTCTTTTTTTAGAAATGAAAAGTCGCTAAACTCGCCTATTTTTTGCCCTATTCCAAAATTTTCCTTTGAAACATAATAAACGGCTATTTCATGCTTTAACTTATTAAATTCATCTTTGTAGCCAGTCATCCCAATAGCGATAATCTCGCTATAACTTGTATAGTGCAAAATGGCATTTGCATAATGCACAGCTCCATTTAAGGCATAAGAGTTTATGTTTTTAAAATTTGGCTCATTTTTGGCAGTTTTATTCTCGACATTTCCGTCACTATCAAGCTTTATTAACTTATCTTTGTAGCCTTTATACTCTATCAAAACAGGATAAAATTTTGACTCATTATCTTGCAAAAGTAGCTTTGCATCGGGTCTATTTCCGCCAACGCCGCCATTTTTAGAGTAATACTCATTTAAGGCTTTATCAATTTCGCTATTTAGGCTTTCTTGTTCAAGTTTATAATCAAGCTTATAACTTTTAAGCCAGCCATTTGCAAGATCTGCGATATTTGGCTCAACAGATTGATTTTTTATTTCTGCCATTTTTATCCTTTAATCACAATTTTTCCATCTTTTATGCCTAAAATTTCAACACTTTGTCCATCTTTTAAATCTTTTATATCGCACTTCCAAAATGTGCCTTTATAAAAAACCATACCATTTTTGATAATGCCAAATCCACTTTCATTTAAAAAATCATCTTTAACTAAACTTTTTTTAAAAAATCTATTTACAATTTTTTTTCTAAACAAAATAAGTAAAACTAAACCAATCACAAAAGCGGTTAAAATTTGCCAATTCCAGCCAAAAAATACAAAAAAACTAAAAATTCCGATAATTAAAAAGCCGATACCAAAAAATATAAGATAAAAGCTAAAAAGGGCTAATTCGGCGATTATTAAAACAACACCTATAATTAAAAAAATAATTGCCTCACTCACCTTTTTTTCCTAAAAAATCTTTTATTATGCTTAAACTACCTATTAATTCGCTAGTTTCGTAAGGAACTAAAATTTTATCATTTGTGCTATTTTTTGCAAATTCATTAAACGCTTCAACTCTTCCTCTTGCAAGTAAAAATTCCGCTGCGCTTTTGCCATCTTTCATCGCATCGTTTATCATTTGCATAGCATTTTGTTCACCTTGTGCGATCGCTATTTTTTCGTATTTTTTTGCATCTGCCATTCTTTCAATCGCTTCTGCTTGTAAAACTTGCTCTTGTTTTAAGGCTTCTGCATTGCGTATTAAAGCTATTTTGTCAGCTTCTGCTTTTAATTCAATAGCTCTTTTTTCTCTTTCTGCTTTCATTTGCAAATTCATAGCTTCTTCAATTCCGCTAGGAACAGAAATTTCAGAAATTTCAACACGCATAATCTTAACGCCCCAGTTATCCGCAGCATCGCCTAATGCATTTTGCAAAGCGGCATTTAAATCATCTCTGCTACTTAAAGTATCATCTAAATTCATAGCTCCGATCTGTCCTCTTAAAGTAGTCATCGCTAAATTTGATATCGCTCTTTTATAGTCATCAACGTGGTAAAGCGACATTTTGCCATTTACAACTTTTAAAAATACAATTCCATCGACTGAAATATTTACATTGTCTTTTGTAATAACTTGTTGTTTTAAAATATCAACAAGTTGCTCTCTAATTGTAATTACCGCACGAACTTGATCGATAAAAGGGATAATAAAATGAAATCCAGCACTTAATTCTGAATGAAATTTACCAAGTCTTTCAACTATATAAATATCGCTTTGTGGGACAATTTTTACAGAAAGCTTAGCTAAAAAAGCTATAAAAAAACAAAAAACTACAACAAAAACTCCAAATTCCGGCATCTTTTCTCCTTTT
>CAMUNZ010000014.1 GCA_947090385.1 uncultured Campylobacter sp.
AATAACGAATTGATGATAAATACAAATGACGGATACGCTTTTGCTGAAGGCGCAAGAGATTTGATAGCCGGTTTTCATCAAGAAAATGATTTAAGTTATAATTGGTCTAGTTTGTCGATTTTAACTGCATTTTTATGCAAAATTTTGCCTTTTAGCTTTGAAACTATAATTTTATATATGAGTGTATTTTTTAGCTCGCTCATAGCTGTCGGAGTTCTTTTTGTATCACATGAATTAGGACATCCTAAAAGCGGTTTTATAGCGGCACTTTTATCTTGTGTGGCAAATTCTTATTACAATCGTACAATGGCTGGATACTACGACACAGATATGTTAAATATCGTATTTTGCGTGTTTATCCTTTGGGCTATGATTAGAATTTTAATAAAACAAGACAAAAGAATTTTATTTATTTTGCCATTTTTAATCCTATCTTATCTTTGGTGGTATTATTCATCATTTACTTTAATTTGCGCAATGATAGGAATTTTTACTGTTTATGTTTTAATTTTTGATAGGAAAAATTTATTAAATTATCAAACAATTACTTTAATGATAGTTGCGATTACACATTTTAATAGCATTTATATCAAAATTTTTATAATTTTATTTGCCTGTGTTGCGTTTTTAAAAATTAATTTTAAATTTTTGCAAATTTTGGCTATTTTATTTTTTTCTATTGCTGCTTTCATATTTTTTGGCGGATTAAATCCAATTATTTTTGTTGCTAAATTCTACATTTTTCGTGATATTAGTGACAACATCGCACAAACTGCTTTTAAATTTTTCAATGTTAATCAAACAATTGTTGAAAGCGGATTTATAGATATAAATATGTTTATGAGAAGAATTAGCGGATTTGAAGGGACATTTTTTATATCGGTTGCTGGATATATTTATTTATGTTTTAAGCATAAAATTATTTTGCTATCCTTGCCAATTTTAGCACTTGGTTTTTTATCTTTAAAAAGCGGACTTAGATTTACTATTTATGCCGTGCCGATTTTAGCACTTGGTTTTGGTTTTATAGTTACAAATATAATTCGCAGTTTAAATTTCAATAAAATTTTATCTAAATTTTTGATTTTACTTATCGTCGCTTTATCTTTGTATCATCCTTTAAAACATATTTATGAATACAATGTTTCTACTGTTTTTTATGAAAGTGAAGTAAAAATTTTAGATCAAATGAAAAATATCGCTTCAAGAGAAGATTATTTTATATCTTGGTGGGATTACGGATATCCAATTCGTTATTATAGTGATGTAAAAACATTAATCGACGGCGGAAAGCATTTGGGGATGGATAATTATCCAGTTAGTTTTTCGCTTTTTAAAGATCAAATTTCATCTGCTAATATGTCAAGATTAGCCGTAGAATACACGGAAAAAAATTATAAAAGCGGTCAAAAATTGCTTTTAGAAACTATGTTAAAAGATCATAATGAAACAAATATAAACGAATTTTTAAATAGTTTAAAATATAAAAATTTTTCTTTACCTAAAAAAACGCGCGAAATTTATTATTATTTGCCAGATAGAATGCTTAATATATTTTCTACTGTTATGCAATTTTCAAATTTGGATTTAAAAGACGGTAAAAGTTACAAAGAGCCGTTTTTTTATCCAGCTCGTCCGTTAAAACAAACTCAAACGGAAATTGCTCTAGGAAATTCTGTTTATATAAGCAAAACAGGCGCAAGTTTTAGAGTAGGAAACGAAAAAATTATGATAAATTCTTTTATAATTACAAGTTATGATGACAATCAAAAACTAACAATTCAAGCGCAAAAATTTGATGAAAGATCAAATTTTTATATTATTTATATGAAGGATTATTCTAGATTTATAATTTTGGATAAAGAATCTTTTGATTCTGCTTTTGTTCAGCTTTTTGTCTTTGAAAATTATGATAAAGAAATTTTCGAGCCAATTATTTTATCGCCCGTTGCAAAAATTTATAAATTAAAAAGGTAAAAAATGTCGCGAATAGGTTTTTTATCTCATAGTGATTTAAGTATTTTTTATTTTCGTTCTAAGATTATGCGAGCTTTAAAAGATAAAGGTCATGAAGTTTATGCAATTTGTCCAAAAGGAGCTTATAGCGAAAAAATTTCAAAAGAGTTTAAAACTGCATTTTATGAGATAAATAAATCAAGCATAAATCCATTTAGAGTTTTAATTGACACACAAAATTTAAGCAAAATTTTAAAGGATTTAAATTTAGATCTTCTTCAAACTTCTGCGCATAAATCAAATATTTTTGGAACTTTTGCTGCAAAAAAAGCTGGGATTAAAAATGTATTAAATTTAGTTGAAGGTTTGGGCAGTTTTTACATTTACGATGATTTTAAAAATAAAATAATAAAAAATATAATCGAAAATTTATATAAAATTTCATTTAAATTTTCACAAGGTTCGATTTTTGTAAATGACGCCGATCCAGATTATTTTTTAAGTAAAAATTTAATCTCAAAAGATAAAGTTTTTCGCATAAAAAGTGTTGGCATTGATACTAAAATTTTTGATTACAAAAACATAAAAGCTTACGATTTTAAAACAGATAAAAAAATAGTTTTGATGGTCGGCAGGGCTTTATTTGATAAAGGAATTTGTGAATTTTACAAAACTGCAGAAATTTTATCAAATAGAAAAGATTGCGAGTTTGTTTTTGTCGGTGATATTTACGAAGGCAATAAAAATTCCGTTACAAGAGAGTTTTTGCAAAATAAAAATGTAAAATGGATAAAGTGGAGCGATGAGATAAAAGAGATTTTAAAAGCAAGTTATGTTTATGTTTTGCCATCTTACAAAGAGGGATTTTCTCAGTCCGTTTTAGAAGCTATGAGTGTTAGTAAGCCTTGCGTTGTTGCAAATTCAACTGGTTTAATTGAAGCTATAAAAGACGGCGAAAATGGGCTTATTTGCGAGGTAAAAAATCCATTAGATTTAGCGAAAAAGATAGAAATTTTGCTAAACGATGAAAATTTAGCAAATACACTTGGGCAAAATGGTAGAAAAATTGCGCTACAATACGATGACAAAAAAATTATTGAAAAATACATGAAAGTTTATGGGAATTTTATAGATGTATAAATTTTTTTTAAAAAGATTTTTTGATATTTTGGGAAGTTTAATTTTGATATTTTTAACTTTTGCGATCATGATCATTTTATATTTTTTAATTAAAAATAAAATTTCAAAGAATCCGATTTTTGTACAAGAAAGACCTGGCTTTAAAGAAAAAATTTTTAAAATTTATAAATTTAAAACTATGAACGACGAAAAAGACAAAAGCGGGAAATTGCTAAGCGATGAATTAAGACTTGATAAATTTGGTGCTAAAATTCGCGCTTTAAGTTTAGATGAATTGCCGCAACTTTTTAACGTTTTAAAAGGCGATATGAGTTTTATCGGTCCTAGACCGCTTTTGGTGGAATATTTAGAGCTTTATAATGACGAGCAAAAACTTCGTCATGATGTAAAACCAGGCATTACCGGACTTGCGCAAGTTAAAGGTAGAAACGAAATAAGTTGGCGAAAAAAATTTAAATATGATAGTTTTTATGCTAAAAATTTAAGTTTTTGTTTGGATTTTAAAATAGCAATCTTAACGATAAAAAAGGTGATAAAAAAAGAGGGCGTAAATAAAAAAGGCATGACTACGACGGAGAAATTTAATGCAAAAAACTAAAATTTATATTTACGGCGCTAGCGGACACGGGCAAGTTGTAGCAGATATTGCAAGAATTTGCGGTTATGAAGAGATTATTTTTTTGGACGATAAAAAAGGGCTTAAATTTGATGAAAATTTGCCAAAAGCTGATATTATAATCGCGATTGGAGATAATAAAACTAGAAAAAATTTGCAAAACAAAGTTGTAAATTGCGGTTTTAAAATCGTAAGTTTGATTCATCCAAATGCAGTTATATCGAGTTTTGCAAAGATTGGAAAAGGGGTTGTAGTTATGTCAAATGTCGTTATAAATGCAAAAGCGACAATTGGCAATGGAGTGATTTTAAATACTGCTTGCGTTATCGAACATGAGTGCGAAATAGGTGATTTTGTGCATATTAGCCCAAATTCAAGTTTGGCTGGAAATGTAAAAGTCGGCGAATTAACTCATATAGGTATAGGAAGCGTTGTTATTCAAAATTTAAAAATTGGTAAAAATGTTATAGTTGGTGCGGGAAGTGTTGTAATTAACGATATTTGCGATAATATAAAAATCGTTGGTGTGCCAGCAAAAAGAATTTTGTAGGAGAAAATCATGAGTAGAATTTTTTTAAGTCCTCCAAATATGAGCGGAGTTGAATTGGAAAATATAAAAAAAGTTTTTGATAGTAATTATATCGCTCCGCTTGGCGAGTTTGTTGATAAATTTGAAAAAAGTATAAGAGATTTTTGCGGTGTTAAATTTTCGCTTGCATTAAATGCTGGAACTGCGGCCTTACATTTAGCTTTAAGAAGTTTAAAAGTAAAAGAAGGCGATTATGTTTTAGCTTCTAGTTTTACATTTATGGCGTCTGTAAATCCGATACTTTATGAAAAATGCATACCTGTTTTTATAGATTGTGATGAAAGCTGGAATTTAAGTCCGAAATTGCTAAAAGAAGCGATAAGAAATTGTCATAAAAAGCCAAAAGCTTTGATTGTTACTCATCTTTATGGACAAGCTGCAAAAATTTCTGAAATTTTAGAAATTTGCGAAGAAAATGGCATCATCGTTATAGAAGACGCAGCCGAGGCTTTAGGTGGTTTTTATGATAAAAAATCTCTTGGAAGTTTTGGAAAATTTGGAGCTTTTAGCTTCAATGGAAATAAAATCATAACGACAAGTGGCGGCGGTGCGCTCATTAGCTATGATGAAAATTTACTAAAATATGCGAGATTTTTAAGCACACAAGCAAGAGAGCCGTTTTTGCATTATGAACATAAAGATTACGGGTATAATTATAGACTAAGCAACGTTCTTGGGGCTATCGGCGTTGGGCAAATGGAAGTTTTACCAAAAAGAGTCGAGAAAAAACGAGAAATTTTCGATAAATATAAACAAAATTTAAAAAATTTGCCTTTAGAATTTATGCCTGAAATTCCAAATTCAAAAGGAAATCGTTGGCTTACAACTTTAAAATTCCATAAACAAAATTTATATTTAAAAGTTATAGATGAATTAAATAAAGCCGATATAGAAAGTCGTCCGCTTTGGAAACCTATGCATTTACAGCCGATTTTTAAAAATGCAATTTGCGAAATTGACGGAAGTAGCGAGGATTTGTTTAATAGTGGAATTTGCCTTCCAAGTGGCACGGCGATGAGTAATAACGAAATAGATAAAGTTTGCGAGATTGTCAAAAAAGTAGTAAAAAATGAGACCAACTAAGTTAAAAAGAGTTCTGTTTTTTTTGATTTTTGATATTATAATTTTTGCGTCATCTTTATATTTGGCGTTTTTGCTTAGATTTAGCGGAGAAATTCCGCAAATCTTTTATGCTGGTCTTATTTTAAGTGCTTGTATTTTGGTGATTTTAAAAATTTCACTTTTTTGGATTTTTGGAATTTATAGAGTTCCTTGGCGATTTTTTGGAATTTATGAAGCAAGAAAAATTTTTTTGATACATATTATTTCTGGTGTTGTTTTTTTGCTTATATTTTTTGTATTTAGTAAAATTTTCGAGCCTTTTCCAAGAAGTGTAATCGCGATAGATTGCGCGATATCTTTTATTTTGATTGGTAGTTTAAGAATTGCAAAAAGACTTTTTATTTATAACAAAAAAAATAAAAGCAATGAATTTTGTATAATATACGGTGCGACTACAAAATCAAAACATATTTTAAACGGCATAGCCGAAAAACATATCAATTATTATCCAGTTGCCGTTGTAGATGGAAGAGAAGAGTTAATCGGCACAAGGCTTGAAAATTTTGAAGTTCAAAATAGAAAAGAAATTCCAAAAATTGTAAAAAAATATAACGTAAAAACTGCGATTGTGGCAGCGAAATTAGAGCCTCCTAGATTAAAAAAACTTTTTGAAGATTTTAAAAAGGCTGGAATTGAAAATGTAAAAATTTTCACTCTTTTAGAAGATGAAACAAAAAAAATAAGCAATATTTCAATTGAAGATTTACTTGCAAGAAAACCAAAAGATTTAGATAGTAAAATCGTTGAAGATTTTATAAAAGATAAAATTGTTTTAGTTACCGGCGCTGGCGGAAGCATAGGAAGTGAAATTTGCATACAATGTTTAAAATTTGGCGTAAAAAGTCTGATTTTAGTCGATCATAGCGAGTTTAATTTATATAAAATCGATCAAATTACAAATCAAGACAAAAGAAATGTTTTAAAACTTATAAATATCGTATATTTAGATAAACTTGAAGAAATTTTCAAAGAATTTAAGCCGCAAATTGTAATTCATGCAGCCGCTTATAAACATGTGCCGATTTGTGAGATAAATCCACAAATTGCCGTTTTAAACAATATAGTTGGCACAAAAAATGTTATAGATTTATCAAAAAAATATGAAATTCAAAAAGTGGTTATGATATCGACTGATAAAGCTGTAAGACCTACAAATGTCATGGGCGCTACAAAACGAGTTTGCGAAATTTACTCTTTAAATTCAAATGATCAAAAATCAACTCAAATCGTTGCCGTTCGTTTCGGAAATGTTCTTGGAAGTAGCGGTAGCGTAATACCAAAATTTAAAGCGCAAATCGAAAACAACGAGCCTTTAAGCGTAACTCATCCTGATATTACAAGATATTTTATGCTTATTAGCGAGGCTTGTCAGCTTGTTTTACAAGCTGCTTCTATCGCAAAAGGGGGCGAGCTTTTTGTGCTTGATATGGGCGAGCCTGTGAAAATTGTAGATTTAGCAAATAAAATGCTGCAACTTTCAAATAAAGAAAATTTGGGGATAAAATTTGTTGGATTAAGACCTGGCGAAAAGCTTTACGAAGAACTTTTAATCGATAAAAATGATAAAAAAACTAAATTTTCATCGATTTTTGTAACGCATTCTAAAAGTTATGATATGAATTTGCTTAATTCACAAATCACAGAGCTTTTAAAATCCAAAGATGTAAAATCTTATCTTAAAAATATCGTTCCAGAATGCAAGGAGTATAATGATAATTGCACAAATTAGGGATTTTGCGAATTTAAGATACAAAATAAGAGCTTATATTTGTTATCTTTTTACTAGGAATTTGCCAAATTATTTGCCAAATGCAAACAAAGATCTCATAAAAACTGGTTTTGAAAAGATCGCGCACGAAATAGATAGTTTTGAAGCTTTTTATATACTTAATGATAGCGGTATTCAAATAGAAAATAATATAAGTTTAAATGAAAATTTCCAAAACGGAGTTGGTGAAAATCGCAGCAATAAAGCATATTTTTATAGAACTGTAAAAGAAAAAAGATTTACTTTAAGTGATCCTTATCCATCCGTTTTGACAAATGATCTTTGTGTGACAGCTGCTTATCCGATTTATAATGAAAAAAAAGAGTTGAAATTTGTAGCTTGTATCGATATATCGTTAAAAGATGCTTTAAAACTTACAAATTTCAGCAATATTGATGTTTATTTTTCTAATTTATTTAAAATTTTTTACGGAATTATATCTAGCGCTTTGTTTATTGTCGCGATGATGCTTTTTTCTTTAGGGATAAAAAGCTTAGTTTTAAAAAATTTAGATGATTTACGTATAGAAGATATGTTTAGTTCTACGATAGTTTTAACTTTAGCTTTAGCGATTATGGATCTTGTAAAAGCGCTTATTGAAGCTGAAATTTTAGAAAAAGACGATAAGAAAAACGACGGAAATAAAACTATGCTTAGATTTATTGTAAGTATAATTATCGCTTTAGCGATTGAAGCTTTGATGCTTGTTTTTAAATTTGCTATGACGGCGCCTGAGCATATAATTTTTGCTGTTTATTTGATTTGTGGAGTTTCGCTTTTGATAATTTCACTTGGAATTTACACCTTTGTTGTAAGAAAGGGAAAAATTGATTGGGATTATTGATTATGGAGCTGGAAATTTAAAAAGTGTTCAAAATGCTTTTGAATTTTTAAAAAAAGATACAAAAATTTTAAAACATCCTAAAGAAATTGAATTTTGCGATAAACTTATTTTGCCTGGAGTTGGAGCTTTTGGCGAAGCTATGAATAAGCTTAAAATTAGCGGATTTGATAAAGAGATTAGAAATTTTATAAGCACAAAGAAGCCGTTTTTAGGGATTTGTCTTGGAATGCAACTTTTATTTGAAAAAAGTTATGAATTTGGCAAAAATAATGGACTTGGAATTTTTGAAGGTGAAATAGTAAAATTTGATAAAAATTTATGCAAAGAAAAAATCCCGCATATTGGTTGGAATTCACTCAAATTTAACAAAAAAAATGGTATAAATCACAGTTTAAAAAATGAAATTTATATGTATTTTGTCCATTCTTATCATGCGATTTGCGATTAGAGTTTAGTTTTAGCAAAAACGTTTTATGGTTATGAGTTTGTAAGTGCTGTTTGCAAGGACAATGTTTTTGCTTTTCAATCTCATCCTGAAAAAAGTAACGAGATTGGACTTGAAATTTTAAAAAATTTTACGGAGTTATAAAATGGAGATTATTCCAGCCATAGATTTAAAAGATGGCGTTGCTGTTCGTTTAAGTAAAGGAGATATGCAAAGCGCAAAGATGTATTCTCATAAGCCTGCTAGTTTAGCAAGAGAATTTGAAATTTTGGGCGCAAAATGGCTCCATATAGTTGATCTTGATGGCGCTTGTCAAGGAAAACCACAAAATGCTTCTGTGATAGCAAATATAGTAAAATCTACAAAATTAAATATACAAGTTGGTGGTGGAATTAGAGATGAAGAAAAAATAAAATATTATGTAGATTTAGGCGTAAAAAGGATTATTCTTGGATCAATTGCATTAAAAGATCCATTTTTTGTAAAACAGATGGCAAAAAAATATGAAATTTTTGTAGGTATCGATTCACAAGATGGATTTGTAGCTACAAACGGTTGGTCAAGATTGAGTCCAATGAAAGCTTGTGATTTGGCAAGAGATTTTAGAGGAAGTGCCGTAAAAGGTATAATTTGCACTGATATTAGTAAAGATGGAATGTTAAGTGGAATAAATTTAGAATTCACAAAAGATATAGCAAAAGCAAGTCAAATTCCTACATATGCAAGTGGTGGAGTTAGAGACATAAGAGATTTATTTTTATGCAAACGAAGCGAATTTGTATCTGGCGTGATAATAGGAAAGGCTTATTATGAAGGAAGAATTGATTTAAAAACCGCATTAAGTCTAAGCTAAAATATTTTTTGTAAAATGCTATTTTTTAAAAAATTGGAATATTTATGGATAGATATTTTTATGAATTAAGTGTAAAAACAAATTTTTATGATTTTTTTAAAGATTTTGTTTTTGATTTGGGTATCGACTGCGTAGAAGAGATTGATAAAAATCTTTTTATAATACGAGATAATGGTGATTTAAGCGAGGTTATTTTTGGACTAAATGAATATAAAAAAGCTTTAAACAAAGCTTTAAAAACTGAAATTTTACTTGAATTAAAACTAGAAAAAAAAGAAAATTGTGATTGGATAAATGAGTATAAAAAATCTATAAAACCTGTTTTGATAGGGAATTTTTATATTCGCCCGAGTTGGGAAAATGAAAAAAAAGATTGTGAAAATATTATAATCGATCCTGCACTTGCTTTTGGTTCTGGTCATCATGAAAGCACGAAAATGTGCGTTGAATTTTTACAAAAATATATAAAAGACAAAGAAAATCTTTTAGATATTGGTTGTGGAAGTGGAATTTTATCTATTTGTGCTGCTAAACTTAAAGCTAAGGTTAGTTCTTGTGATACTGATGAATTAGCCGTAAAAAGCACTCAGCAAAATGCAAAAATAAATAAAATCAAGCTTGATGAAATTTGGTGTGGTTCTACAAATTTTGCTATAAAAAATTCAAAAAAATACAATGTAATAGTTGCAAATATTGTAGCCGACGTGATTTTAATCTTAAAAAAAGATTTGATAAATTTGCTGGAATTTGGCGGTATAATCATACTTTCTGGAATTTTATCAAAATATAAAAATGATATAGAAACAAATTTTTCGTCGTTAAAACTGTTAGAATTTAAGCAAGATGGCGAATGGATGAGTTTTATATATAAAGGATAATGATGGAAAACAATCAAAATAAAAATAATTTTTTTAATAAAAATCCGATTTTTGTTTTTGCGATTTTTGCTATTGTGATGATTGCGATTTTTAGAAGTTTTGCAAACGACGGAGATATCGGATTTAGAGGAACTGCCACAAAAAATGTCGCATATTCTGAACTTAAAAATATGGTAGAAAATAGGCAAATCAATGAGGTTTTAATAGGGCAAAGTACGATAAAAGCAATTTCTAACGAGCTTGGCATTACATATATTGCAAAAAGAGTTCCAGATAATAGTTTAATCGGACTTTTAGATTCTCAAAAAATTCCTTATAGCGCTTATAGCGAGGGAAATTTCTTAACCGATTTGTTGTTTTCTTGGGTTATTCCTGTTTTTATATTTTTTGGAATTTGGATGTTTTTGGCATCAAGGATGCAAAAAAATATGGGTGGCGGAATTTTAGGTATCGGAAGTAGTAAAAAACTTGTAAATTCTGAAAAACCGAATGTAAAATTTAACGATGTAGCTGGAATAGAAGAAGCAAAAGAAGAGGTAAAAGAGATAGTTGATTTTCTAAAATTTCCAGATCGTTACATAAGTTTGGGCGCTAAAATTCCAAAAGGTGTTTTGCTTGTAGGACCTCCAGGAACTGGAAAAACACTTCTTGCAAAAGCTGTAGCTGGCGAAGCCGATGTGCCATTTTTTTCTATGTCTGCTTCAAGTTTTATAGAAATGTTTGTTGGGGTTGGTGCAAGTAGAGTTAGAGATCTTTTTGAAAGTGCTAAAAAAGAGGCACCGGCAATTGTTTTTATAGATGAGATAGATGCGATCGGAAAGTCAAGGGCGTCTGGTGGCATCGGCGGCGGAAATGATGAAAGAGAGCAAACTTTAAATCAACTTTTAGCTGAAATGGACGGTTTTGATAGCGATAAAAGTCCAGTTATCGTTTTAGCAGCAACAAATCGTCCAGAAGTTTTAGATGCTGCACTTTTAAGACCTGGCAGATTTGATAGACAAGTTTTAGTTGATAGACCAGATTTTAATGGACGAATTGAAATTTTAAAAGTGCATATGAGAGATGTAAAATTTGCACAAAATATAGATATAGAAGAGATTGCAAGGCTAACAGTTGGATTTGCTGGAGCGGATTTGGCAAATATTATAAATGAAGCCGCTTTGCTTGCTGGTCGTGGTAAAAAAGATTTTGTTGAACAAAAAGATCTTCTTGAAGCTATAGAAAGAGTTGCGATCGGACTTGAAAAAAAATCACGTCGCGTAAATCCTATAGAAAAAAGAATAGTTGCTTATCACGAAAGTGGCCATGCTTTAGTTGCCGAGCTTACAAAAGGTGCCGATAAAGTTACAAAAGTAACTATAGTTCCCAGGGGTTTTGGCGTAGCTGGTTATACCTTAAATACTCCAGAAGAAAATAGATTTTTGCACCAAAGACATGAACTTATAGCGCAAATTGATGTTTTACTTTCTGGTCGCGCGTCAGAAGAGGTATTTTTAAAAGAGATTACAGATGGCGCAAGTAATGATCTTGAAAGAGCTACCGATATAATCAAATTTATGATTGGTAGAGTCGGAATGACTGATGATTTTGGGCTTATGGTGCTTGAAAAACAGCAAAATATGTTTTTGAATGGTGGTCAAACTTTAAAGGATTATAGTGATGAAACTGCTAGACGAATAGATGATTATATTAAAAAATTTTTAAATCACAGATATGAGATTGTAAAAGACACTTTAAAAACTTATAGCGGCGCCATAGAAAATATGGTAAAAGCACTTTATGAAAAAGAGACGATAGAGGCTGATGTTGTAAGAGAAATTATTTTAAATTGGGAAAAAGAGCAGGGTTTGCAAAGTAGATTGCAAGTTAAAATCAGTCAGGATGAAGATATAAAAGAGGCTAAGGATAAAAATTAATGGATACTAAAATTATCTCAAAATATGGCTATAAAAAAATTTTTATAGCCTTTATATTTTTTTTATTATCTTTGGTTTTTGATTGTTTTTGGATTTTATTTGGATTTATTTTTTTGCTTTTAGTTTTGTTTTATATAAATCCAGAAAGAGAAGCTGATTTTATAGACAAACTGGCTTTATATTGCCCAGTTGATGGCATCGTAAAAGAAATTTCCACAACCAATTTAAATGGCAAAACTTATACAAAAGTTATCATCAAAAAAACACTTTTTTCTCCATCTTTAGTTAGAGGTTTAAATAATTGTGAAATTTTAGATTTTATGTTCAAAACTGGTCTTGATATGTGTAAAAATGATAGTTTAAACTCAAGGGCAATTTTTGAGTGTATCGGAGAAAATGGTAAATTTAAAATGATTTTTATAGGTGGCGCCTTATCAAATTTTATAAGATTTGAAAATTTTAAAAACTTAAATATTTTGAAAAGATTTGGTTTTTTTCCAGATGGAAAAGTCATTTTGGTTTTTGAAAACAGTATTTCTCTTAAAATTTGCTTAGAAGATAAGGTTAAAGCTGGGCAAATTTTAGGTTTTTATGAGGTTTAATCATGGTAGAAAAAAAACAATTTTTATATATTTTGCCAAATATATTTACAGCTGCAAGCGCATTTGTCGGTATAGTCGCAGTTATAGCTGCTTCAAAAGGAAAATTTGATTTAGCTATCGTTTATATATTTTTATCTTTGATTTTAGATGGTCTTGATGGGCGAGTTGCAAGGCTTACTGGAACTTCTAGTAAATTTGGCGTAGAATTTGATAGTTTAGCGGATATTGTGGCTTTTGGTGTTGCTCCGGCTATGCTTTTTTATTTTTCTATTGGACACGATTTTGGACGAATCGGTATAACGATTGCTGCGCTTTTTGTGGTTTTTGGTGCGATAAGATTAGCAAGATTTAATGTCACAACAGGAACTTATGATCCTAGTGTATTTATAGGGCTTCCAATCCCAACTGCTGCAGTTACATTGTCACTTTTGATTGGAATTTACGAAAAATATGAAATTTTTAAAGATTGTGGTTTAATTGTTATATTTTTATCTTTTATTTTATCCGTTTTGATGGTTAGCAATATTCGTTTTCCTAGCTTTAAAAAGATGAGCTTTAAAGGTAAAAATTCAATGAAAATTCTAGTTTGTTTGATTATATTTTTTGGCTTTTTATACCTGTGCCCGCTCGAAATTTCGGCGATACTTTTTATAAGTTACGTTTCATACGGAATTACAAGAGCGGTTTATAATTTTTGGTTTAGAAAGAGTAAAAAAATAGAATAAATTAGGAGATGAAATTTTGGATAAAAATAAAATAATAATTTTCGATACAACTTTAAGAGATGGTGAACAAAGCCCTGGTGCTTCTATGAATATGCAAGAAAAAATTCGTATTGCACTTCAGTTAGATAGGTTGGGTGTAGATGTCGTAGAAGCTGGTTTTGCTGCCGCTAGCAAGGGGGATTTTGAGGCAATTACTCAAATTTCAAAACAAGTTTTAAATATAAAAGTTTGTTCTTTTGCAAGAGCATTACAAAATGATATAAAACAAGCGGGTGAATCCATAAAATTTGCTAAAAATAAGCGGATTCATACGTTTATAGCGACAAGCCCAATTCATATGGAATATAAACTTAAAATGACACCAGATACAGTTATAAAAAAAGCGATTGATGCAGTAACTTACGCGAAAACTTTTGTTGATGATGTTGAGTTTAGTTGTGAAGATGCTGGGCGTAGCGATATTAGTTTTTTAAAAGAGATAACAGATGCCGTTATAAAAGCTGGTGCAACTACGATAAATTTACCAGATACAGTTGGATATCGTTTGCCTAGTGAGTTAGAAAATATGATAAGACAAATGTGTGAATTTGTCGGCGATAGAGCGATAATATCCGTGCATAATCATAATGATTTAGGGCTTGGCACGGCTAATTCTTTAGCTTGTATAAAAGCAGGTGCAAGACAGGTAGAATGCACAATTAACGGGCTTGGAGAAAGAGCAGGAAATGCGGCGCTTGAAGAGATTGTGATGGCTATAAAAACTAGGCAAGATATTTTTGCGCCACTTTATACAAATATAATTTGCAACGAAATTTATCCTACAAGTAGATTGGTAACTTCAATTACTGGAATTTGTCCGCAACCAAATAAAGCAATTGTAGGCAAAAATGCTTTTGCGCATGAAAGCGGAATTCATCAAGATGGAGTTTTAAAAAACGCTCAAACTTATGAAATTATCAATGCAAAAGATATCGGCCTTGATAAAAATTCATTGATTCTTGGAAAACATAGCGGACGTCATGCTTTTAAAGATAAACTTTCAACTCTTGGATACGATTTAAATGAAACAGAATTAAATAAAGCCTTTGAAAAATTTAAAAACATGGCGGATCGCAAAAAAGAGATTTTTGATGATGATTTAAGAGAATTAGTTGCTGATGAAATTATTAAAATTCCAAAAGCTTATGAGATTGTAACTTTAAGTGTGAGTTCTTGCAATAAAAGCCATGCAAGTGCTAGTTTGAGTTTAAAATATAAAGATGAGGTTATAAGTGATTCTGCGCTTGGAAATGGCGGAGTTGATGCGATTTTTAAAGTTGTAGATAGAATTTCTGGAGTTAAAGGAATTTTGTGTAATTACGATGTTAATTCTGTTTCTCAAGGAAAAGATGCTCTTGCAAAAGTCGTTGTAAAAGTAGAATTTGAAGGAAGTCGCGCGATTATCGGGCATGGGCTTGATTTAGATACTATGATGGCTACAGCTAAAGCTTATGTTGGAGCTTTAAATTCTTACATCGGTATGAAAAATTTGTAAAATTTTTGATTTGATTTTTAAAAATATCCAAGCTTTTACGCTTGGATGTGATATTTTATTTTTTACTAAGTGGATGAATCATATTTTTTGGCACGACAAATTTGTCGTAATCGCTTTCGCTTACAAGTTTTAATTCTAATGCCGATTCTTTTAATGAAATTCCTTTTTTGTGTGCATTTTTGGCGATTTTTGCTGCGTTTTCATATCCTATGTGTGGATTTAAAGCTGTTACTAACATAAGCGAATTATGTAAATAATGGTCTATACGCCCTTTATTTGCATTGATACCTTGCACACAATGAATATTAAATGAATTCATAGAATCAGCAAGCAAATCTAGACTTTGCAAGAAATTATAAATAATTACAGGTTTAAATATATTTAATTCAAAATTTCCTTGTGATGCACCAAACCCTATAGCTGCATCATTTCCCATCACTTGCACAGTTACCATTGTTACGGCTTCGCATTGTGTTGGATTTACTTTTCCTGGCATTATTGAACTACCTGGTTCGTTTTCAGGTATATTTAATTCACCAAGCCCACATCTAGGACCCGATGCAAGCCATCTGATGTCGTTAGCGATTTTCATCAAATTTGCCGCTAAACCTTTCATTGCTCCGTGTGTAAAAACAATCGCATCGTGGCTAGTTAAAGCATGAAATTTGTTTGGACTTGAGACAAATTTAACACCTGTTAATTTTGTAAGTTCGGCGCTTACTTCTTCGCTAAAATTTGCAGGCGCATTAAGTCCCGTTCCGACAGCTGTTCCGCCGATAGCAAGCTCTCGCAATGTTGGCAAAGACGCAATAATTTGCTCTTTAGAATGCTCTAGCATCGATAAATATCCGCTAAATTCTTGTCCCAAAGTAAGCGGAGTAGCATCTTGCAAATGTGTGCGCCCAGTTTTTATAATATCTTGAAATTCTGTTACTTTTTTCTTAAAAGTGTCGATAAGTTCGTCAATTGCTGGGATAAGCTTTTTTTCTACTTGTTCGACTGCTACGATACTCATCGCTGTAGGAAATGTGTCGTTTGAACTTTGTCCGCGATTTACATGATCGTTTGGATGGACAAATTTTTCTTTACGAAAATCTTTACCAAGTATTTCTGTGGCTTTGTTTGCGATGACTTCATTTACATTCATATTGCTTTGAGTGCCTGAGCCTGTTTGCCAAATGGCAAGTGGAAAGTTGTCGTCCAATTTGCCAGCTAAAACCTCATCGCAAGCTTTTACGATACCATTTTTGCGTTCTTCATCGAGTCCGTTTCCAAGTTTATGATTAACTATCGCGCAAGCTTTTTTAAGATTTGCAAAAGCATAAATCAGCACTTTTGGCATTTTTTCAATACCAATTTTAAAATTTTCAAAACTACGCTCAGTTTGTGCGCCCCAATATTTTTCATCAGGTACTTTTACATCGCCCATAGTGTCGTGTTCTATTCTAAAAGCCATTTTAAATTCTCCTTTAAAAATAAATTTCTGCATTTATAACATAAATTTATTTTATTTGAAATTTTTTATCTTTTAAACGTCCAATTTTGAGCGAAATTTAATCAATATTTTCAAAAATCACTATTAAAAAAGAAAAATATTGCATAAAATTTTATATTTTATATTTTTTTAATGATTGAAACACAAAAATTTTAATATTTTTTAAAATATTACTAACTTTAAAATTTTGGCTTTTTAAAAAGCCAAAATTTCTTAATAAGGCAAAACATAAACGATTTGCGAGCCGTGAACACCCAAAACAAGTTGAAGTTCTATATCGCTTGTTCTGCTTGGACCTGAGATAAAAACGACATTTGTAGGAAAGCGCCCGTCTTCTTTTTTTATTTTATTTAAAGCTTCGCTTATGCTTTTTACAATTGTTTTTTTATCGATTAAAACTATGCAAACTTTTGGAGTTAAACTTAAAAGTCGTGGTTGAGTTTTATTAGAAGTTATTGCAAAAACTCCGTGAGAGCTAACGCCCAATTTCGCGTTTATTATAGAAACATCGTAATCGAAAATTTTCTCCTTAAATTCGTCTATGCTTTTATCAAATTTAAATTTTGAATCAATTTTTATCTTTTCGATATCAATTTTTAAACCATTTGGATAAATTAAATTTTTGACATTTTCTTTTTTAATAATCTCATTTATGGAATTTTCTAAATCATCATTTTCGATTAAAAACGCTTTATTTTCTGTTATTCTATTTTTAAATTCATTATATAAATTTCCGTCATTTAAAATAAATTTTACAGGATCTTGCGTTTTTTCTTCTGATAAATTTTCTATTTTTATGCCATTTTTTACACGATTTAAAATTTCATCTCTACTATTCATAAATTACTCCTTGCATTTGTGAAACTTCTTTGTGTAGATCGCAGTCAAATTCAAACAAATCTTTGTGTTTTAGCCAATTTTTAATTACTGGGATATTTTTACCAAATTTATGAATAGGTGTATTAAAAATTTTTGCATTTTTCATAGCAATTCTCCACGTAAATCCATTTGTCATAGCCATTTTTACACCTTTAAAAATGCTTTTTTCAATCGTGCTATGTTTTAAATTTTGTGTGCCAAAAGGTGGATTTTTTCCTTCACCAATTTTGTTATTTCTTAATTTTCTAATCAAATCTGCAAGAGGAATTTTTACCGGACAAACTTCGCTACATCTTCCACAAAGAGAACAAAGAGTAACCATATCGCCTTTTTTGTCCATACCAAAAATTTGTGGGCTTATAACTTCGCCAATTGGTCCTGGATAAACAGTTTGATAGCTATGTCCGCCGATTTTGTCATAAACTGGACAGAAATTCATACATGTTCCGCATCTAATGCAACGAAGCGCCTCATAATAATCTTCATGAGCTAACATATCCGTTCTGTGATTATCAAATAAAATTATATGATGTTCTTTTGGTCCATCAAGTTCTCCTTCTCGCCTTGGACCTGCGATTATATTATTATAATTTGTGATAAATTGTCCAGTTGCCGATGGCGATAAAATTGCATCTGCGCTAGCTGCATCTTCAATTGTTTCAACTACTTTTTCTATTCCACAAATGGTTACTAAAACATCTGAAATTGTGGTGCACATTCTGCCATTTCCTTCGTTTTCAACAAGCCAAATCGCGCCTTCTTTTGAAATAGCAAAATTTGCTCCACAAAGTCCCATTTTAAGATGTTTAAACTCTTTTCTTAAATGTTCTCTTGCGATTAAATTTAATTTTTCAGGATCTGTTTCTTTTTTTGCACCTAATTTATTTGCAAAAATTTCGCCAACTTCATAACGATTTTTATGGATTGCTGGAACTACGATATGAACTGGTGGCTCGTCTATTAATTGTATTATAAGCTCACCTAAATCTGTTTCTACGCCAGAAAATCCTTTATCTTTTAAGAAATGATTAAGGCCTATTTCTTCGCTAGACATAGATTTTTGTTTTAAAATTTTATCTACATTTTTTTCTTTCATAAGATTATAAATAATTTCACAGGCTTCTTTTCCATCTTTTGCCCAATGTACGATAAAGCCATTTTTTTTAGCATTTATTTCAAACTCGATTAATCTATTATAAAGAGAATTTAACGCTTTATTTTTTGCCATTTTTACGTTATCTCGTAAATTTTGCCAATTAATAAATCTTTTTTCTACCAAATTTTTACGATTTTTTTGCAAAGTATGCATAGCGGCAGTTAAATTTTTTCTTAATTGTTCGTCGTTTAATTTTTGATTTACGATTTTTTTATGGTTCATAGCGTTTCTCCTTCTAATCTTTTGATTATAAAATCAAACAAATGAATACCTTTTATATCAACTCCGTTTCGTCTTAATGTCCCGTCAATATTCATCAAACAACCACCATCGCCGCTTATGACATATTTACAGCCTGAGTTTTTGATATCTTGAATTTTTGATAAAGCCATAGCATTTGAAATTTCTGGCTCTTTTACAGAAAAAGTTCCACCAAATCCGCAACATTCTTCTTCATATTGAAGCTCTATTAATTCTACATTTGCAAAACGGTGAATTAAATTTTTTGAAGCTTGGATCGATTTTTGAACTCTTAAAGCGTGACAATTTGAATGCCAAGTAACTTTTATTTTTTCGCCTTTATCTTCATATTTTACTTTTAAAACTCTATCTAGATAATCGCTTAATTCGTAAATTCTATCGCTAAATTGTAAAATTTTTTCTTCATCTTTGTCGTCTTTAAAAAGCTCTTTGTAATCATGACTCATCATGCCAGCACAACTTCCAGAAGGGACTAAAATTGGATAATCACCTTTAAAAATTTCAGCATTATAAAGTGCTATTTTTTTGGTATCTTCAAAATATCCAGTATTATAAGATGGCTGACCGCAACAAGTTTGATCTTTTTTAAAAATAACTTCCAATCCTTCTCTTTGTAAAAGTTTGATTACATTTATAATGGTTTTACCCATTGCAACTGTTCCTAAACAGGTAGCGTATAAATATACTTTCTCTTTCATTTATTCTCCTTAAAAGGTATTACCATCTTAAATTCATGGTATTATAAAAGGAATTACATAAGCGATAAACGCAGCCCAAATTCCAACAAAAATTATAAAAGCGATTGAATATTTGATTGTAAATCTAAATAAATCGCTCTCTTTTCCCACAAGTCCAACTGCAGCACAAGCGATTGCTATTGATTGCGGGCTAATCATTTTACCTATAACTCCACCAACAGAATTTGCTGCTAAAAATAACGTATCTTTTATATTAAGTTGCATAGCCGTTACTTTTTGTAATGTTCTAAAAAGCAAATTTGAGCTAGTGTCGCTTCCTGTTAAAAATACACCAATCCACCCTATAATTGGAGAGAAAAACACAAAAGCATCACCAGTATGTGCTAAAGCTATAGCTAAAGTTGCGCTAAGTCCGCTATAATTTGAGATATAGGCAAAAGATAAAACAAGCCCGATTGTCAAAATAGGAAATTTCATCTCGTTTAAAGTTTCTTTGAAAGTCGATATTGCAATGTTTAGTTTTATTTTGGCAATTATGGCTGAAATTATCGCTGCAACTAAAATCGCACTTCCGACTGTGTTTATGATAGGAAATGAAAATATAGCTTTCATAGCAGTTAGTTCTGTAACAACTGGTTGATTTTGCATAACAAGTCCGTTTAATTCAGAGAATATTATGCTAAGTTGAGTGAAAGCTAAAATTCCGCCATCTGCAAATAGTGTTTTAAAGAAACTTTGAGTCCAAAGGACTATAACCATAATTAAGATTAAAAATGGACTCCAAGCGAAAATTACTTTTCTAAATGTTAGTTTTTCTTCTATTTCTTGTTTGTCTAAATAAACTATATTTTTTGGTTGCCAATATTTTAAAAATATCGTAGTTGCCAATAAACTTACGATTGCTGAAATTACGCCAGGAAGTTCTGGACCGATTAATACAGATGTTAAAAGTTGTGCGATTGCGTAACTAACAGATGCTACTAAAAGCGCTGACCAAGTATCTTTTACGCCTTTAAATCCGTCCATTAAAAATATTATAAAAAACGGTACAAAAATAGTAAGCGGAGTTAGCATTATCCCAGTCATTGCTGCGATTTTTAAAACATCTGCATTTACTGCTCCTGCCATAGCAATTATAGGAATTCCAACTGCTCCAAAAGCAACAGGTGCGGTATTTGCTATCATACAAAGTCCTGCTGCATAAAGTGGACGAAGTCCAAGACCCGCAAGTAGCGCCGCTGTGATTGCCACAGGTCCGCCAAATCCGATTGCACCTTCTAAAAATGCACCAAAACAAAATCCTATTAAAATTACTTGAATTCTTTTATCTGGAGTTATTGATAAAACACTTTGTTTTATGATAGAAAATTGTCCAGATTTTATAGATAATTTATATAAAAATATTGCCGCTATAATAATCCAAGCTATCGGCCAAAGTCCGTATAAAAATCCGTATCCAAGTGCAGAAATTACTTTTAATAAAGGCATTTTGTAAACAAAAATCGCAACTAAACTAGCAAAAATTACGGTTAAAAGTGCTGCTACATGCCCTTTTAATTTAAAAACAACAAGACATAAAAAAAAGCATATTATCGGCAAAAAAGCGATTAAAGCGCTAAACCAAATATTGCCCATGGGATCATAAATTTGATTCCACATATATTCTCCTTAAATTAAAATTAGAGTGTAATTTTATTAAAATAAATTTCACATACAATTAAAATTTATTTTCCAGAAAAATATTTATATATAATTAAAATTTGCTGTTTTAAAAGTCATAGAATTTCTTTGAATGTTATTTGATTTTTTAATAAAAATAGAGCAAATTTTGCTCTATTTTGAATTTTACTCTTTTGTAGGTTTTGGAGCTGCTTCATTTACTCGAATATTACGTCCAAAAATCTCTTTTTCATTTAATTGTGCGATAGCATTTTTTGCTTCTTCGTCATCTTCCATTTCAACAAAGCCAAATCCTTTTGATCTATGTTTTTCGTGATCTTTTATAATAACCGCACGACTTACTTTTCCAAATTTTTCAAAAACCTCGCTCAAATCTTTATCTGTCATTTTAAAAGACAAATTTCCAACAAAAATATTCACAAATTTCCTTTAAAAGAATTTCCTAAAACGGATTTAAAATAATATCTAAATTTTGCAAAATTTAATCAACAAAGTTAAAAAAAATTAAATTTATTACAAAAATTTTTTTAAAATAAAAGCTCATTTTTTACACTTTTATAAACTTCATCGCCCAATAAAATTTTTACAATTTCTAAAGAAAATTCCATAGCTGTAGCCGGACCTTTTGAGGTTAAAATATTTTTATCAAGTATTACGTTTTTGTCATTTTTATAAGTTTGTTTTGAAATTTCGCCTTCAAGTCCTGGATAACAAGTAAAAGAATTTTTGATCAAATTTGCACTTTTTAAAACAATTGGTGCGGCGCAAATGGCAGCTATTAGCTTATTTTTGCTATCAAAAAGTTTTAGAATTTTTATAATTTCATTGTTTGAGGCTAATTCTCTTGTGCTTTGAAGACCGCCAGGTAAAGCTATAGCATCAAACTCATCAAATTTTACATCTTTAAAAAGTTTATCTGCTGTTAAAATTACATTTTCTTTTGAAATAATTTTTAAATCATTAAGCCCGATTGCGCAAACTTCGATATTTGCCCTTCTTGCCACATCGATTATAGTGATTGCTTCTGTTTCTTCGTAACCATTTGCTAAAATTACTGCTAATTTTTTCATTTTTTTGCCTCCTGATAAAATTTTGCAAGATTATACTAGAAATTAGAAATTTTTGGTTAAAATCGGATATTTTTTAAAAAAGGTTGAAATGAGAATTCTATTTTCTCCAAGCGAAGATAAGAAAACCGGTGGAATTTTGCGGGATTTTTCGCAAAATGATTTTACTTTTAAAAATGACAAAAGATTTGAAATTTTTAAAATTTATAAAGATTTTGTTTTACAAAATGATAATGAAAAATTAAAAAATTTTTTTGGTTTAAATAAAATTTATGATATAGAAATTTTAAAAGAAAATGTTTTAAATTTAAGATTTCAAAAATCTATTTTAAGA
>CAMUNZ010000015.1 GCA_947090385.1 uncultured Campylobacter sp.
CTTAAATTTGGTGAAATTTCTCTTATCGTTTTTCTTACGACTTCGTATTTAAACTCTTGTTTTATATCTTCTAAAAATTTTGAACAAATTTTGTTGCGTATAGAAATATATCCAAAAATTCCACCGATAATTGCGAAAATAATGTCTTTTGTAATCCATAAAATCACAAAACTTATCACAATCGCAAAAATTGAAATAACAAGGCGAAATTTAAGAAGTTTATTCTTTATTTTTCGCCTTTTTAGTTCTAAATCTATTATGCTCATTCAAATAAATCCGCTACTTTTGGCGGTTTTTTAACGCTTTCTTCTGCATAGAAAAATTCAGCTTTTTTAAAATTAAAAATTTTTGCAAAAATATTTGTTGGAAACATTTCGCAACTGTTATTGTAATCCATAACGCAACTATTATAAGCCCTTCTTGCCGCACTTATTTGCTCTTCTATTTCATTTAAACTGACTTGCAAATGCATAACATTTTGATTTGCTTTTAAATCCGGATATGCTTCAACTGCGATTTTAATTTCACCTAAAAATTTGCTAATTTGATTGTTTAAATCAAATTTGTCTTTATTATTTAAAGCATTCATCGCGTTCGATCTTAAGGCTGAAATTTGTTCTAAAATAGATTTTTCATGTTTTAAATACTGTTTTACAGAAGATACTAAATTTGGTATCAAATCATATCTTTTTTGAAGTTGCGTATCGACGCTTGAGTTTATATTTTTTACTTGATTACGTTTTTGCACAAGTAAATTGTATATAAAAACGCAAAATAATAAAATTACGATAAAACTTATTAAAAATGTCATATTTTTCTCCTAATCAAATGGCAAAATAACGCCACCTTGTGGGATTTTTGTAACTAAACTTTCTTTTCCATCGCCATCTAAAATTTCAACTAAATTTCCAATATTTGCTTTGCCTTCTGTAATTTCTATCAACGCAAAATTTCCAATATTTTTATAAAATTTTGCTTTTGCAACAGAAGTTTTGCTAAATCCAAGCGATTTTTCATTTTCAAAAAACTCATCTTTTAATTCAAAAATTTCAAGTTCATTAACGTTTTCTAAATTAGAACTAATCAGATATTTATCATCAGTTTTAGCTAAAATTTTAAGCGGAAAAATAGCGTTTATAATTTTTTGATTTAAAATTTTTGCTAAATTTTGCAAAGCTATTTTTTGTGAGTTTGTTTTTAAATCAAATTCTAAAATATCGCTAAATACAATTTCGTTTTTCGACAAAATTTTATAATTTATTTCGCCTTTGAAATTTTGCTGTTTTTGCGAAGTTATTTTATTTATATCATTAAAATTCTCAAAATTTTTAAGTTCAAAACTAACTAAATAATCCAATCCATCTTTTTGTAAAAAATAGTTTAAATTTGTAAAATTATTTTTTGGGATAGAATTTTTAACTATAAATTTGTTTGAATTAATCAAATTTTGATTTAAAATAGTAGTTAAATTATCCGTGAAATTTTGCCCATTTTGCGTGTTATTGAAACCATAAGCAAGAGATAAAATTACTTTATTGTATGTTAAATTTTTATCTGTTTGCAAAATGTCTATTTCATCATTTTTGACATAATTTTGAACTTTTTCTACGACCATTTTTGGCAAACTTTCTCCAAATTCCCAAAAAGTATTTTCTGGCAAAGGTATAGCGGAATTTTTCGCAAATAAAAACCCTATAAAAATCGATAAAAAAATGATTTTTTTCATATCTTTTTACCAAACTACGCTTTTATTTGAGCCAATTTTTTCTATGACATTTTCATCTTCCCAAAATGCCAAACCTGTTGTTAAATCTGTCAAAGTTAATTGAAAATAATATGTAACTAACGCTTTTTTTGTTGTTGTTTGTGCTATTTTTTGTATTATTTTTCCGCTTAATGCAAAATCTGGCGTCAAAATCGTGCCTTTTTTTGCGATTGTTGCTTGATTAAATTCGTCGTTATTTCTTAAATCTCTTACATCATAAGTTAAATTTTCGCTCGTTCCATTGCCAGAAATAGCCGTTGTCATAACTGCTTTTTTGGAATTTAAAAGTGCAATTCTAATTTTTTTAGTTAGTAAATCCGTATCTATATATTCTGTTGTGTCATTTATCACTTTTCCAATGGCTACGATATATCGTCCGCCTTTTGGATTATCTAACGATCCGCTTTTTAATAAACTTTCAACAGATTTTTGCGCTGCATATTCAAAATCTGCTTTATCAATTCCAAGCGTTAAAAGATCGTTTTCTCCCATCTGTTTGCCGTTTATTATATACTGATTTTTTTCTGTGCAACCAGCTAAAAATAGCATCAAAAATGCTAAAAACAGATAAAATTCTTTCATTTTATTCTCCTTAATTTTTGTTAAATTCATAAATCGCGACATTATTTAAATTTTCGTCATTTTTAGTCGGCAATTGCATTTTTATTTTGAAATTTTTGGCTTTTGTTGAAGGTGAAATTCCATAAATTATCAAATCTCGTCTGCCTTCTACTTGCGAAATTTTCCATTTTGACATTATAGAATCTATCAAAAATCCATTTTCATCAAACCAATCGATTCTATAAGCTATTTTTGTATCGTCGTTTGTGTAGTTTTTAAAAATTGCTCGAATTTCTTTTAATCCATCTTTTCTATCTTTTTCATTTACGTTTATAAACTCTAAAGAATCGTAAATTTCGTCATCTTCAATCACAAAATTTGGATGGTTTATTTTATTTACGCAACCGCTAAATAAAAAAATAAAGCTTAAAATAACCAAAATATTTCTCATTTTAACTCCTTAAAATAGAATTTTGCTTACAAATTTTTCATCGTTTTGTAAATCTTTGACATAAATTATCGCATTTTTATTTTTTGCAATGCTAAATTCTTCGATAATTTTTTGATATTTGTCTTTGATTATAAAATTTTGTCCGAAATTTTCTAAACTAATGGCTTGAAAATTTTGCGGCAAATAACTCCAATATCTAACATCAGATTTATTTGACAAAGTATAAAAAAGCCCAGCTACAAGTCCGCTAATTTCATCTGTTTGTTTTGAAAGTTCGTGTTGTAAAATCATTTTTGAAAACGAAGATACGATTGTTTTTGACATCAAATAATCAAAAGTTGTATCAAATTCCGCTTTTATAATCTCATCCATATCTGTTATAAGTTTTGTTTTTTTATCATTTATTTGCAAAAAATTCATCGATTTTTGCGAATTTTCTAGATAAGCAAAAGCAAAATTTAAAATTAATATTTCGTCATTTATCATAATTGGAAGACTAAAATTTTTATCAATTAAGCCGACACTTTTACCATTTTCGTAGATTATCCAAATGATTTTTTTGCCATTTGCAATTAAATTTATATTTTTTAAATCTTGAGAAATTTGCGAATTTTGTGGATAAAATTTTTGAATTTGTCTTAATAAATTTTCACCTTTATTTAAATCTTTATCACAAATAAAAAAAATCGCCGCTAAATAAGAAGCAAAAGGATTTATAAAATTTGGTAAAATTTGTGCTGTTTGAATTCTATTTTTGTTTAAAAAATCTTGCAAAATTTCGTCTTTTAAAAGTTCATTTTTTTGACTATTTAAATTTTTTTGAAGTTTTTTTATGTCATTTGCAAAGTAAATTTTTGCTCTTTCTTGTCTATGCAAAATTCGATTAAACTCAACTCTTGCGCTAGAAAAATCTTTTAAATTTAGATAATTTAACGCTTTATAATAATTATTCATAATTCTTTCAAAAAATTTTCCTTCGTAATCTACGATATTGTCATTTAATAAAAATTTTGAAATTTCTTTTGTGCCTTGATAAAATAAATTTTCGTTATCGACGTCTTTATATTTATTTTCTGCGATATCGAAAAATTTATTGCTTAATTTAAAATCTTTGCAAATTTGCGCCAAACTTCCGGCTTGATTTGCTTTTAAGATTGGATCTTTTTGATAATTTTCTTTGTAATATTCTAAATTTTTGCAATTTTTTGTCGCTATATCTTGATTGAAATTTGAAATTTCGCTTTCATAACCTGTAAAAACAGAGCAACCATTTATTACAAAAGCTATCATAAATATATAAAATTTCAAATTTTTCAATTACAAATCCTAGGTAAAATGTCAGATTTTATCTAAAGAAATTAAATTTTTATTAAAAACTAGATTTTGTTATTAAATCAGCTTGTGAATGAGTTATCAAAGGATCTATTATTTCATCAAATAATCCTCCAGCCATAATAGCATCCAATCTATAAAGTGTTAAGTTAATTCTGTGATCGCTTATGCGATTTTGCGGATAATTATAAGTCCGAATTCGCCCACTTCGATCGCCAGTGCCGACTTGTTCTTTTCTTTCGGCTCTTTCTTTTTGTAATCTTTCTTGCTCTTGCATATCATAAAGTCTGGCTTTTAGGACTTTTATGGCCGCTTCTTTATTTTTGATTTGCGATTTTCCATCTTGATTTACTACAACTAATCCTGTAGGTATATGAGTTACTCTGACTGCGCTATCTGTTGTATTTACACTTTGTCCGCCATGTCCGCTACTTCGCATAACATCAATTTTTAAATCGCTCTCTTTTAATTCTATTTGGCTATCTTCTACTTCAGGCATAACAGCTATAGTTATAGCTGAAGTATGAACTCTGCCTTGGCTTTCTGTTTCCGGCACTCTTTGAACTCTATGAGTTCCGCCTTCAAATTTAAGCCTTGAATACGCACCTTTGCCTTTTACAAGTAAAATGATCTCTTTAAAGCCGCCGGCGCTTCCTTCGCTTTGACTTACAATTTCTGTTTTATATCCACGGTTTTCAGCATATCTTAAATACGCTCCAAAAAGATTCCCAGCAAAAAGTGCAGCTTCATCTCCACCAGTTCCAGCTCTTATCTCAAGAAATATATTTTTATCGTCGTTTGGATCTTTTGGTAAAAGTAAAATTTTTATTTTTTCTTCAAGTGAATTTTTTTGTTCTTCTAAATTTTTTAATTCTTCTTTTGCTAAATCTCCAAATTCTGGGTCCTCTAGCAGAATTTTATTTTCATCTATATCGCTTAAAGTTTTTAAATACTTTTTTGCTTCATCGCAAATTTCTTCTAAATCGCTTCTTTCTTTAGATAGTTTTGTCATCTTGGTAACATCAGATAAAATTTCTGAATCGCTTAAAAGCCTCGAAATTTCATCATAACGATCTAAAAATGGTTGAAGTTTTTGTGCTAACAAATTTTACCTTAGGATATTGTATTTACAAGTTTAGCTAATCTGCTAACTCTTCTTGAAGCTGTTTCTTTTTTCAAAAAGCCTTTACTAACGAAGCTATGAATATCTTTATTTGCAATTTTTAATGCATTTAATGCTGTTTCTTTATCTTTTGCTTCAACTGCTTGTCTTACTGCACGAGTTATATTTTTAAGTCTTGTGCGGTAAAATCTATTTCTTTCTGTTCTTTTTATAGTTTGTCTAGCTCTTTTTTCAGCTGATTTATGATTTGCCATAATCTAACCTTTACAATGTGAAAAATTTAAGTCGGCGATTATATAAGAAAATATCTAAATTCTCACTTAATCATAATTTAATAAATGCTTTTAAACTTTTATTTTATATTTTTAGCTAAAATTACCAAATTTTTTAAAGGAATTAGCTATGAAATTGTTTGGCACTGACGGAGTTAGGGGACTTGCCGGAGTAAAATTAAATGCACAATTTGCTATGAAACTTGCTATGGCTGCCGGAATTTATTTTAGAAAAAATAGTTATACAAATAAAATTTTAGTTGGAAAAGATACAAGAAGAAGTGGTTATATGCTTGAAAATGCGATAGTTGCTGGACTTACAAGCGTTGGTTATAATGTAATTCAAATAGGCCCTATGCCTACTCCAGCGATTGCTTTTTTGACAGAAGATATGCGTTGTGATGCTGGAATTATGATAAGTGCAAGTCATAATCCGTATTTTGATAATGGGGTAAAATTTTTCGGACACGACGGTTTTAAACTTGATGAAAAAATAGAAACAGAAATTGAAAAAATTTTTGTAGATGATGATTTAATTTTAAAAAGCCAGCAACAAAATATGCAAATTGGCTCGGCAAAAAGAGTTGATGATGTAATCGGTAGATATATCGTGCATATAAAAGATAGTTTTCCAAAACATCAAACTTTAAATGGGCTTAGAATTGTTTTAGATACTGCGAATGGCGCTAGTTACAAGGTTGCACCAACGATTTTTAGCGAGTTGGGAGCTGAAGTTATAGTTTTAAGCGACGAACCAAATGGAGAAAACATAAATGGAAATTGTGGCGCTTTGCATCCTGAAAATTTAGCAAGCGAGGTCAAAAGACTTCGTGCCGATGTCGGATTTGCTTTTGATGGCGATGCAGATAGATTAGTTGTTGTTGATAGTGAAGGAAATTTGGTAAATGGTGATAATTTAATCGGAATTTTGGCTATGTATATGAAAAAACAAAACGAATTAAATAATAATAAAATCGTAACGACGATTATGAGTTCAATAGCGCTTGACGACTTTTTATCTACGATTGGAATTGAAGTAAAAAGAAGCAATGTTGGCGATAAATTTGTTATAGAAACTATGAAAAATGAAAATTCAAATTTCGGTGGCGAGCAAAGCGGACATATAATTTTTAGTGATTATGCAAAAACTGGTGATGGAATTGTTTCGGCGTTGCAATTTAGCGCGGCGATGTTGTATTTCAAAAAAACTTCATTTGAACTTGGACAGATGATAAAAACTTATCCACAAATTTTAAAAAATTTAAAAATTTCAGAAAAAATTCCATTAGATAAAATAAAAGGTTTAAAAGAGTTAGAAAAATCACTTAAAAATGAAGGCATAAGATCGCTTTTTAGATATTCTGGCACAGAAAATTGTCTTAGGCTTTTGCTCGAAAGCAAAAATGATAAAAATTTAGAACAAAAAATGCAAGAGGCTGAAAATTTTTTCAAAAAAGAGTTAAATAAATGACGAAAATTTATTTAAAATTTTTTGCCATATTTTTTCTAGTTTTCATAATAGATCAGATTATAAAACAGATTTTTTTGCATGGATTTCGTTTTGACGGAGAGTTTTTTTCGCTAATATTAACTTTCAATAAAGGCGTCGCTTTTTCGATGTTTGCATTTTTGGGCGAAAATTTGAAATTTATACAAATTGCAATTTTATTTATTTTATTTACTTATTTAGCTTATGAAAAAACTCTTTTAAAAGAGTTTTTTGTCGCTTTTGGATTGATAATCGGCGGCGGAATTTCAAATATAATTGATAGATTTTTGCACGGTGGAGTTGTAGATTATATTTTTTGGCATAAATGGTTTAATTTTGCTGTTTTTAATTTTGCTGATGTGATGATAGATTTTGGTGTTGTTTTGATTTTATATAAAAGTTTTATAAAAAGGGATAAAAGTTGAAAAATATCTACATAGCTTATGCTTTATGGGGTTTTAGTCTTTTTATTGGCGGTGGAATTCATAGAGTTTATGTGGGCAAAATTTTAAGTGGTTTTTTGCAGCTTTTAACTTTTTGGTTTGCTTGGTTGTGTTTTTTTACCATTATTGGAATTTTTATAGCTATTTTATTTTGGGGGATTTGGGTTATTTGGTGGATTATAGATGTTTTTTATATCGACGATTGGATTGTAAAAAATTCCGGCACGAATGATGAAAAAAATAGTTTAAATAATTTAAATATGCTTTTTGAACTTTATCAAAAAGGCGCCATAAGCAAAGAAGAATTTGAAATTAGAAAAAATATTATTTTGAAAGGTTAAAAATGGAATATTATTGGATTAAATGGTTGCATTATATTGCTTTTGTTAGTTGGATGGCTTTTTTATTTTATCAGCCGCGACTTTATGTTTATCACGCAGAGAATTTGGACAATGAAAATTTTGTAAAAATTGTAAAAATTCAAGAAAGAAAAATGTTTAATTTTATAGGCTATCCAGCTGTTGTTATCACATTTTTAACCGGCATTTCTATGATTTTAATGAATTCGTCTCTTATGAAAATGCCTCATATTCATTTGAAATTAACACTTGTTGTGTTGATGTTGTTTTTTCACATATATTTAGGAATTTGCCTTAAAAATTTTGAAAAAAATTGCTGTAAAAAAAGTGGAAAATTTTTTAGAATTTTAAACGAAATTCCTACTATTTTACTTTTAGTTATCATTTTTTCTATGATAATAATGCCTATTTTATAAGGTAAAAAAATGAATAGAATAATGAGGAAAATGTTTGAAAGCGAAACAAGTGCTGGTATTTTGCTTTTAATTGCAACTATTTTTGCACTTTTGTTTCAAAATCTAAATTTTTTACACAACATTTATCATAAATTCTTAGAAATTCCATTTATGATAGGAATTTGGGATTTTTCATTAAATAAGCCGTTAGAATGGTGGGTAAATGACTTTTTGATGGCGATTTTCTTTTTTGGTATAGGATTAGAATTAAAAAGAGAGATGATAGAAGGAGAATTAAAACATCCAAGTCAAGTTATGCTTCCTAGTATCGCTGCAGTTGGTGGCGTCATAACTCCAGCTTTTATTTATAGCGTTATAAATTGGGGCGATAGTTTTGCCATGCGCGGTTGGGCAATTCCCACTGCTACAGATATAGCTTTTGCTGTTGGGGTTTTAGCTCTTCTTGGCAAAAGAGTTCCAACAAGTCTTAAAATTTTTATACTTACTTTAGCGATTATGGATGATTTATGCGCGATTGTTATAATTGCTCTATTTTACGGAAGTAATTTACAATTTTTATATTTTGGATTAGCTGGAATTACAATCGTTTTAATGTTTATATTAAACAGATTGGATGTCGATAAAAAATGGATTTTTATAGTTTTAAGTTTATTTCTTTGGGTTTTTGTTTTAAACTCAGGCGTTCATGCCACAATCGCTGGGGTGATTGCTGGATTTTTAATCCCTATTTATAACAAAAAAAGTGATATTTCAATGCTTAAATTTTTTGAAAATTTCTTGCGAATTCCTGTAAATTTTATGATTTTGCCACTTTTTGCTTTTGTAAATGCTGGTGTAGATATCCGTGAAATGCTTGTAAGCGAGCTTTTTACGCCTGTTGCGTTAGGAATTTCTTGTGGATTATTTTTTGGAAAACAGATTGGAGTATTTTTGTTTAGCTTTGTTATGATTAAATTAAAACTTGCAAATATGCCAAAAGATGGAAATTGGATACAGCTTTACGGCATCGCCATACTTTGTGGGATCGGCTTTACTATGGCTCTTTTTGTTGATAATTTAGCTTTTGTTGATGATCCAAATAAATATTTTCATTTTGATAAACTCTCTATTTTGATTGGATCGTTAATTTCAGGAATTGTTGGTTATATTTTTCTTAGAATTTTTGGTAATAAAATACAAAAATATTAAATTTTTAATGCGTTAATGATATAGCGCATTAAAATTAATCCATTAGATCTATGTGAAATTTCTAATTTTGTTTTTAAATCAAGCTCTGCAACAGTTTTATCAAATCCGTTTGGTATAAACATAAAATCATACCCAAATCCATTTTGTCCTAAATCTTTATTTATAATTTTTCCAAACATAAATCCATGCGTCGTAAAATCCCCAAATTTCGAACTTAAACTTATACAGGCTGTATAAAATGCATCTGTTTTTTGAAGACCGATTTTATTTATTTCGTTTTGTAATTTTTGGCGATTTTTTGCATCTTCTCCGTGAATTCCTGCATATCTTGCCGAATAAATTCCGGGCAAATTTCCTAAAACAGGAACAGAAATTCCGCTATCATCGCTTAACGCCACAAATTCGTTTTCAAGCCCCATAAAAACTAATTTTTTATAAACTTCTTTTGATTTTATAAGTGCATTTTCTTTAAAACTTTTTCCATTTTCTTCGATTTCAAAACTTTGCATAACTTCGTTTAATGCGTAAATTTCTAAATCTTTATAAAATGCTTTTATCTCTTTGACTTTGTCTTTATTATTTGTAGCTAAAACGATTTTCATTGATTTCCTTTTCATTATCAAAAAGCTGGTATTCTAACATAAATTTGGCTAAAATCCAGACTTTTAAAGGAAATTTATATGCGTTCTATTTTTTCGCTTGGTTTTATTACATCGACTAGATTTTTTGGGCTTTTTGTTTTGCTTCCAGTTCTTAGCGTTTATGCTTTAGAATTCAAAGGTGCAAATGAGATTATGATTGGACTTTTAATCGGAATTTACGCTATTTTTCAGATGTTTTTTCAAGTTCCTTTTGGGATATTAAGTGATAAATTTGGCAGAAAAAAAATAATTGCCGTTGGTCTTTTGATTTTTATTTTAGGCTGTTTTGTTTGCGCTTTTGCTAATGATATTTATACTTTGATTTTTGGTAGAGCTTTGCAAGGTTGTGGCGCCGTTGGTGCCGTAGTTAGCGCATTGATTGCAGATTTTACAAATGAAGAAACTAGAAGTAAAGCCATGGCGATTACGGGAATTATGATAGGCGCTAGTTTTGCTTTATCTATGGTTTTAAGTCCGATTTTATCAGCAAAATTTGGACTTAATAGTCTATTTTTTTTAAGTGCCATTTTGACTTTTTTATCGCTTTTTTTATTATATTTTGGTGTAAAAAAAGAGCAAAAAATAAAAATTTTAGAAGAAAAGGTAAAATTTGGTGAAATTTTGAAAGATAAAGATTTAAATTTGATGAATTTGACAAGTTTTATGCAAAAAATGTTTATGACAATGGCTTTTTTGATAATACCTTTGATATTGGTGCAAAATTTTGATTATCCAAAAAATGAGCTTTACAAAATTTACATTTTTGCAATGATTCTTGGATTTTTAGCGATGGGTTTTTCTGGTAGTGTCGGCGATAAAAAAGGTTTTGCTAAGCAAATTTTGTTAGCTGGTATAGCGATTTTTGTGATTAGCTATTTGATTTTTGCTTACGCAAATTCAAGATTTATTTTTTGCATAGGAGTTGGAATTTTTTTCCTTGGTTTTAATCTTCACGAGCCAATCATGCAAAGTGTCGCCAGTAAATTTGCAAAAAGTTCTAAACGAGGAAGTGTTTTGGGAATTTTTAATAGTTTTGGATTTTTTGGAAGTTTTGTCGGCGGAATTCTTGGCGGAATTATGCTAAAACATCTTGGAATACATAATTTGGCTATTTTTGTTGTGATTTGTGGATTGATTTGGTTTTTGTTGATGTTAAAATTAACAAATCCTAAAATTTTTCAAATTTTATATCTTGATAAAAAATTAAAAATAGACAAAAAAAGTTTAAAAAATATCAACGAAATTTTTGATTTTTACGAAAATGAGAATTTTTTTGTTGTAAAATTTAATTCAAAAATTACAAATGAAAACAAAATAAAACAAATTTTAAAAATTTCATAAATTTAAGTAAAATTTCAGTTTCAATTAAAAGCGATTTCGATAAAATGGGGCGTTCTTTTATTGTAAAAAAGACAAATTAGGTAGAAAGAAGGAAAAAATGAGCGATATAATCGCATATAAATTAAACGGTGAAATTGTAGATGTGCAAAGTATTGGTGAAAATATCTCAAAAGCTGAGCCTATTTTTTATGATAATTCAAAAGATTGTCTAGAAGTTATTCGTCATTCTTGTGCGCATATGTTGGCACAGGCGATTTTAAGCATATATCCGAATGCAAAATTTTTCGTAGGACCTGCGATAGAAGATGGATTTTATTATGATTTTAGAGTTACGAAAGATGATGGAACAAAGCTTTGCGAAGAGGATCTAGAAGCGATTGAAAAGAAAATGAAAGAGATCGCAAAAGCTAAATTAGAAGTTAAAAAAATAAATACAACAAAAGCTGAAATTTCAAAAATGTGGAAGGATGATGATTTAAAACAAGAAGTTTTAAAAAGAATTCCAGATGGAGTTGTTAGCTATTATACGCAAGGCGATTTTGCAGATATTTGCAGAGGACCTCATGTCCCAAATACTAGATATTTAAATTATTTCAAACTTACAAGAGTGGCTGGAGCTTATCTTGGTGGCGATGAAAATAGAGAAATGCTTACTAGAATTTACGGTGTTGCTTTTTGTGATAAACAGAGTTTAAATGATTATATGCAAATGATTCAAGAAGCAAAAAAAAGAGATCATAGAAAACTTGGAAATGAAATGAAACTTTTTACATTTGATGAACAAGTTGGACCTGGACTTGCAATTTGGTTGCCAGATGGTGCAAGATTAAGATCAAAAATAGAAAAATGGCTATTTAAAATTCATAGAGATAGATTTTATGAACCTGTTCGCGGTCCAGAAATTTTAAGAAGTGATGCGTGGAAAATTTCGGGTCATTATGATAAT
Source organism: uncultured Campylobacter sp. (assembly GCA_947090385.1). GTDB lineage: Bacteria > Campylobacterota > Campylobacteria > Campylobacterales > Campylobacteraceae > Campylobacter_B. The sequence goes on from CAMUNZ010000015.1 coordinate 12,328, forward strand.
TATAAAGAAAATATGTATTTTACAAGAATTGAAGATCAAGAATATGGCATAAAACCTATGAATTGCGTCGGTCATATAAAAGTTTATCAAAGTGCAATTCGTAGTTATCGTGATTTGCCGTTGAAATTTTTTGAGTACGGCGTAGTTCATCGTCACGAAATGAGTGGTGTTATGCATGGACTTTTTAGGGTTAGAGAATTTACACAAGATGATGCGCATATTTTCTGTACTCCATCACAAATAAAAGAAAATGTTTTGGAAATTGTGGATTTTGTCAATAATATAATGAAAGTTTTTGGTTTTACTTATGAAATGCAAATTTCTACAAAACCTAAAAAAGCAATTGGCGATGATAAAGTTTGGGAAGTCGCTACAAATGCTCTAAAAGAGGCTTTAAGTGAAAATAATTTGCCTTATACGATAGATGAGGGCGGCGGCGCATTTTATGGACCAAAAATAGATATAAAAATTACAGATGCGTTGAAACGAAAATGGCAATGCGGAACTGTGCAAGTTGATTTTAATCTTCCAAGCAGATTTGAATTAAGTTATATCGATGAAAATAATCAAAAATGCCAGCCAGTTATGCTTCATCGTGCAATTTTAGGAAGTTTTGAAAGATTTATTGGAATTTTAATCGAACATTGTGCTGGTGAGTTTCCATTTTTTATCGCACCGACTCAAGTTAGCATAATTCCTATTTCTAAGGAGCATTTAGAATACGCTAAACAGATAAAACAAAAATTAAATAGTCTAGAAATTGATGTTGAAATTTTAGATAAAAATGAAACTTTGAATAAAAAAATAAGAACAGCAGAAAAAGATCATGTGCCGATGATTTTGGTTATCGGAGATAATGAAGTTGCAAATAAAAGTGTTGCTTTGCGGGATCGTAGAGCTAGAACTCAAAGCGAATTAAATTTGAGTGAATTTTATGAATTAATTAAGGAGAAATTGAGTGAGGTACATTTTTGAGTAAAGATATTTACTTAAACGAAGAAATTCGTGCAGACGAGGTTAGATGCATCGGTGATGATGGTCAAGTTTATGGGATTATCTCAAAAGATGAGGCTTTGCAGATAGCACAGCGTGAAGGACTAGATTTAGTTTTGATTGCACCTGATGCAAAACCGCCAGTTTGTAAGATTATGGATTACGGAAAGTTTCGTTATCAACAAGAAAAGAAACAAAAAGAGGCAAAAAAGAAACAAAAAGCTATAGAAATAAAAGAGATAAAGCTTTCTGTAAAAATCGCACAAAATGATATAAATGTAAAAGTAAAACACGTAAAAGAGTTTATTGATGATGGAAAACATGTGAGATTTCGTGTATTTTTAAAAGGCAGAGAAATGAATTCCCCAGAAACTGGAGTTGTGCTTTTAAATAAAATTTACGAACAAATTCAAGATTTTTGTAGCAGAGAGAAAGAGCCAATTTTTGAAGGTAGATATGTAAATATGCTTGTTACTCCAAAAAGAAATTAAATTTTTGCCAAATTTAAAAAATTTGGCAAAAATTATATTTTATAAAGAAAATTTTAGCTAAAATTACAGTTCACTTTTTTTAAAAGGATTAGTAATGCCAAAGATGAAAACAAATCGCGGTGCAGCTAAGCGTTTTAAAGTAGGCAAAAACAAAATCAAAAGAGGATCAGCTTTTAGAAGCCACATTCTTACAAAAATGTCTCAAAAACGCAAAAGAAACCTTAGAAATCCACAATTTGTAGATTTTACAAATGTAAAAGAGGTTAAAGCACTACTTTGTAAATAAGTTTTTGACTATAAGTCATTCAAACTCTCCAAGAATTTTGGAAAAGATCCCGGTGGGACGCCATTTTAGAAAGGAAAATTATGGCAAGAGTTAAAACTGGCGTAGTTAGACGCCGTCGTCATAAAAAAGTTCTCAAATTAGCAAGAGGATTTTTTAGCGCTAGACGCAAACATTTTAGAAAAGCAAAAGAGCAGCTAGAAAGAAGTTTATGTTATGCTTTTCGTGATAGAAAAGCTAAAAAAAGAGACTTTAGAAGACTCTGGATCGTTAGAATTAATGCTGCTTGCAGACTAAATGATATTAGTTATTCTAAATTTATGAATGGAATTAAAAAGGCAGGAATTGAGCTTGATAGAAAAATTTTAGCAAATCTAGCTATGAATGATCAAGAAGCTTTCTCTGAAATTGCTAAAAAAGCTAAATCTGCATTAAAATAAAATTTTCTCCGTTTTTCGGAGAAAATTTATAAATTTTTTCACTTTTATTTTGATTGTTTAAAAATTTTTGTAACCATTTCCTTTGCCGTTTTTTGATTATTTTATTTTTTTTATTGTTTTAAAATCATTTTAAACATTACTTTATAATGCGAAAGAATCGAGCTAATTTAGCAAATTCTTTCGCTTTTTAAACTTTTTTAAATTAAACTTTTAGCCATTCTTGTAAGCTTTTTATTTCAAGAGCTGTTTTATTTTGTAGGCTTATTATGCTTTGTGCTGCTGTTTGAGCGATTTTAAGCGTCGTAAAATATGGAATTTTAGATCTTAAAACTCTTTGACGGATTATCAACGCGTCGTTCGAATTTGATTTGTTGTCGCTTGTGTTTATTACAAATGAAATTTCGTTATTTTTCATTTTATCATCGATATTTGGACGACCTTCGCTTATTTTAAAAACAAGTTCGCTTTGTATGCCAAAATTTTGCAAAGTTTTAAAAGTACCGTAAGTGGCAACTATGCTAAACCCCATATCTATAAATTTTTGTGCTAAATCTTTGATTTTCGGTTTGTCTTCATCACAAACACTGATAAAAATTTTGCCATTTTTAGGAAGAATATTATTTGCTGCGATTTGACTTTTTATAAAACTGCATTCGAAATTATCGCTAATTCCCATAACTTCGCCAGTGCTTTTCATTTCAGGTCCTAAAATAGGATCCGCGCCAGGAAGTTTTGCAAATGGAAAAACTGCTTCTTTCACACAAACTCGACCTTTAATTTTTGGTTTTAAAATTCCATTTTCTTCTATCAAAACGTTAAAAGTATCGTAAAATTTCAATGCTTCTTTTAAATTTCCTTGCCACATAACACGAGTTGCAACTTTTGCCATCGCAATTCCTGTAGCTTTGCTTACAAAAGGCACCGTTCTACTTGCTCTTGGATTTACTTCAATTATATAAAGTTCATTTTCAAAAATCGCAAATTGAATATTTAAAAGTCCTATTACTCCAAGCTCCAAAGCGATAATTTTTGTTTGCATATAAACTTTGTCTATCATATTTTGAGTTAAACTAATTGGAGGCAAAATCGATGCAGAATCGCCCGAATGAATTCCAGCTTCTTCAATATGTTCTAAAATGGCTCCGACATAAACATCTTTTCCATCGCTTATCGTATCAACATCAAGCTCAACCGCATCTTTTAGAAATTTATCAATCAAAACTGGACTATGATGACTTACGCTTACAGCTTCATTCATATAAATTTTTAATTCGCTGTCGTTTTCAACCTTTCTCATCGCCCTTCCACCCAAAACATAACTTGGTCTAACTAAAACTGGATAACCTATTTCATTTGCTTTTTTGAGCGCCTCATCTTCGCTTGTTGCAGTGTCATTCTTTGGTTGTTTTAATTCTATTTTATTTGCAAATTCACTAAATTTTTTACGATCTTCTGCTATATCGATTATTCTTGCCGATGTTCCTATGATTTTTGCGCCCATAATTGTTAGAATTTTTGAGTATTTAAGTGGTGTTTGTCCGCCAAAATGGACGATTACTCCATCTGGATTTTCTCGCTCTATAACCGCTCTTAAATGTTCAAAATCTATCGGTTCAAAATATAAAATATCGCTTGTATCGTAATCTGTGCTAACTGTTTCTGGATTGCAATTATACATAATCGTAGTAATTCCTAAATCTTTTAAAGCATAACTTGCATGCACACAGCAATAATCAAACTCGATGCCTTGCCCGATGCGATTTGGTCCGCCACCGATTATCAAGACTTTTTTATTACTTTTTTCTGTGGCTAAATTTGGTAAATTTGGGTTTATAGAAGTTGTCGAATAAAGATAAGGCGTAAGCGCTTTAAACTCGCCAGCGCAAGTATCGACTTCGCAATACTCTTTTTTTATATCGTATTTTAAACGTGCAAAAAATATATCATTTTGTGATAAATTTAAATTATCTTTTTCATTTATGATTTTTGCTAAAATTTTATCGGAAAATCCATAAGTTTTAGCTTGTCTTAGAATTTCTGGTTTGTTTAAAATATCCATATCAATTTGTTCTTCAAATTTAACAATTTCATAAATTTCATTTAAAAACCATTTATCTATTTTTGTAAGTTCATAAATTTCATCAATTGTGTAATTTTCTCTAAAAGCTTGTGCGATATACAAAATTCTAGCTTCATTTGGATTGCGAAGTTTAAAAGTAATTTCGTCATTTGGAACCTTATCAAATCCGTCAAATCCTTTTTCTAAACTACAAAGCGCTTTTTGCAAACTTTCTTTAAAAGTTCGTCCTATTGCCATAACTTCGCCGACACTTTTCATAGAAGTGCCAAGATTTGCATTTGCTCCTTCAAATTTCTCAAAAGTAAATCGTGGAATTTTTGTAACAATATAATCAATCACAGGTTCAAAACTAGCCGGCGTGCCTGTGATGTCGTTTTTGATTTCGTCCAATGTAAAACCAACTGCAAGCATTGTCGCGATTTTTGCGATTGGATATCCTGTGGCTTTACTTGCTAATGCTGACGAACGAGAGACGCGAGGATTCATTTCGATGACTATCATTCGCCCATTTTGTGGATTTATGGCAAATTGCACATTGCTTCCGCCAGTATCTACGCCAATTTCTCGTAAAATTGCAAAACTAGCATCTCTCATGGCTTGATACTCTTTATCTGTTAGAGTTAAAGCTGGTGCGATTGTTATGCTATCTCCTGTATGAATTCCTACTGGATCGAAATTTTCGATTGAACAAACGATAATGCAATTATCTGCATTATCTCTGATAACTTCCATTTCGAACTCTTTCCATCCAAGCAAACTCTCTTCAATCAAAATTTCATTAATCGGACTTGCTTCGATGCCTTGTTTTGCTAAAATTTCAAACTCATCGATATTATAAGCGACTCCGCTTCCAGCCCCACCTAATGTATAACTAGCTCTTATCATTAAAGGAAAGCCGATTTGATTGGCTGCTTTTTTTGCTTCTTCGTAATTGTAAGCATAAGCCGATTTTGGCAAATCCATGCCGATTTTTGTCATGGCTTCTTTAAAAGCAATTCTATCTTCACCTTTTTTAATTGCTTCTGGATTTGCGCCTAAAAATTTTATATTTTCTAAACAGCCACTTTCGAAAAGTTCCATTGCCACATTTAAAGCAACTTGTCCGCCCATAGTAGGTAAAATAGCGTCTATTTTTTCTTTTTTTATTATCCTTTGGATGCTATCTTTTGTAATCGGCTCGATATAAGTAGAATCTGCAAAATCAGGATCTGTCATGATTGTCGCTGGATTTGAGTTTATCAAAATTACTTTGTATCCTAGCTCTTTTAAAGTTTTTGCCGCTTGTGTTCCACTATAATCAAACTCACAAGCTTGCCCGATTATTATCGACCCGCTTCCTATAAGTAAAATATTTTTAAAATCTGATCTTTTTGGCATTAGTTTTCCTTTGTAATTACATATAAAAATGCTGGTAAATTTGTTTTATTAAAAGGCTCAATCGTTGCACTTTTGTATAAACTATCATCTGAAATTTTTTCTATTTTGCCGACAGGAATTCCTGTAAAAAATATCCCATCAACTCCGCTTGTATAAACAACATCGCCAATTTTTGGTTCTAAATATCTAGGTATTAAATTTACTAAAATTTTTTTTCCATTTCCCGTTGCTACTCCTGGAATTTTATCTTGTCCGATAAAAACAGAAAAAACACAATCGCTACTACTTTGCAAGATAGCAAGTGGTTTTTCGTCACTTTGTATCAAAATTCCAGCACTATTTCCTTGATTTATAAGCCCATAAATTTTGCTTTTATTAAAATCTTTAAAATCCATATAAAATTTATCATAAATTCCGATTTTTTGATAACCTAAAGTTTTTATTCGTGAAACTTTTGGTAAAAATTTGCTTGAGTTTGAATCTTTTAAAATTTCGTTTAAATTTGTGGCAAATGTAGTTAAAAGTTGTGCTGATTTTTCTAATTCTAAATTTTGTTTTCTTAATGTTTTTATTTCTTCTGCTTGTCTAAAATGCTCGGATATTAAATTTTTAACATAATAAAAAGAGTTGTAAGAAACGTTTGAAACTAAAGATGTAAAATTTAATAAATAATTTTTGGTGCTAAAATTTAACGATAACAGCACCAAAATTCCGATAATAAATAAAATTTTTATTTTTTTATTCATTTACAAGTTGTCGCAAACGTCCAATCTCTTCAAGTGCTTTTCCTGTGCCTTTTGCAACTGCAAGCAAAGGTTCATCTGCTATATAAACTGGAATTTTAACAATTTCTGAAATGTATTTATCAAGCCCTCTTATTAAAGCCCCGCCACCACTTAAAACAATTCCATTTTCAACTATATCGCCTGCAAGTTCTGGTGGCATTTGCTCTAAAACAGATTTTAAAGCATCGGCGATTTCTTTTAAAGGTTCACGAATAGCTTCTCTAACATCTTCGCTAGTTAATTCTGTCCTGCTCAAAAGTCCGCTAATTTGATCTCGTCCTTTTACGTTCATCGTTAATTCTTCTTCAAGTCTAATCGCCGTTCCTATATTTACTTTTATATCTTCTCCCGTCCTATCGCCGATTATTAGATTAAATTTTTCTTTTACATAATTAACTATTGAAGTATCTATTTTATCTCCAGCGCTTCTTACTGATTTACTAATAACCAATCCACCAAGCGAGATTACTCCGATTTCTGTCGTTCCGCCACCTATATCTACGATTAAGCTTCCTTGCGGTTCTTTTACTGGAAGTCCAGCTCCAATTGCTGCTGCCATAGGTTCTTCTATCAAAAAAACTTCTCTTGCTCCAGCCATTATCGCGCTTTCTTTAACGGCTTTTCTTTCGACTTGTGTTAATCCATACGGCACTGAAATTATAATTCTAGGACGTAAAAAACTTTTTCTTTTATGAGTTTTTTCTATAAAATATCTAATCATTTTTTCTGTTATATCAAAATCCGCAATCACACCATCTCGCATAGGACGTATAGCTTCGATATCAGAAGGTGTTTTTCCTATCATCTCTTTTGCTTCTTGACCGACTGCTAAAATTTTATTTTTTCCATATTTCTCTTTTTGGACTGCTACAACGCTTGGTTCGTTTATTATGATTCCTTTATCTTTTACCAAAACCAATGTGTTTGCTGTCCCTAAATCTATACCCATATCGTTAGAAAATATACCTAAAAATGAGTCTAAAAACATTTATTTTCCCTTCTTACGCTTTTTTTATTAAAATAGGTTTTACACCATTTGTAATAACATCTTTTGATATTACTACTTCGTAGCCTTTTAATTCTGGCAATTCATACATAATATCAATCATTAAATCTTCCATTATACTTCTAAGTCCTCTAGCGCCTGTTTTTCTTTTTATGGCTAATCTAGCCACTTCTAAAAGTGCATCATCGTCAAATTTTAAACTAACGCCATCAATTGCAAACAATTTTTTATACTGTTTTAAAAGTGAATTTTTTGGTTTTGTTAAAATTTCAACCATATCTGTTTCGCTAATTTCATTTAATGTGGCTACTACGTGAAGTCGCCCTATAAGCTCTGGAATCATACCAAAATGCACCAAATCATCTGGCTCTACCAAATGAAGCAAATTTTCATTTTCAGATTTATCCCGTTTTTCTTGAGTAAATCCTAAAACATTTTTTCCAATTCTATTTTGTAAAATTTGATTTAATCCGTCAAATGCTCCACCGCAAACAAACAAAATATTTGTAGTATCTATCTGAATAAAATCTTGATTTGGATGTTTTCTTCCGCCTTTTGGTGGGACATTTACGATACTTCCTTCTATGATTTTTAAAAGCGCTTGTTGAACGCCTTCTCCGCTAACATCTCTTGTAATGCTTCTATTTTCACTCATTCTGGCAATTTTATCTATTTCATCGACAAAAACTATGCCTTTTTGGGCTTTTTTAACATCTCCATTTGCTGCTTGAAGAAGTTTTGTTAAAATATTTTCTACATCTTCACCTACATATCCAGCTTCTGTTAGACTTGTCGCATCGCAAATCGCAATCGGAACGTCTAAAAATTTAGCTAAAGTTTGCGCCATCAAAGTTTTTCCGCTTCCTGTAGGGCCGATTAATAATATATTTGATTTAGAAAGTTCTGTATCGTCTTCGCTTAAATCTGATTTAAAAATTCTTTTGTAATGATTATAAACGCCAACAGAAAATACTTTTTTAGCTTTTTCTTGTCCGATGACATACTCATCCAAAACGGCTTTTAACTCTTTTGGCGTTAAATTTTCATAATTAAAATCTTCGTTTGCTTCTTCATTTTCTTCTTCTTCGCCATTAAAAACACTTGAAGCTTGCGAAACACAAATTTCACATATATAAGCATCGTTTTTTGGATTTGCTAAAATTGCAACTCCGTCTTTTTCTTCTCTACCACAAAAACTACATTTTTTTGCCATTAATTTTTACCTTTTTGCGGAATTCCTCTTGTTGTATTTAGTATAAAATCGCACATTTTTTTTACATTTAAATCATTTGTTTGTAACATCAACTCTTTTGCTCTTTCTTTTAAATTTCCTGCTTTATTAAATAAAAATTTATATGCTTTATTAAGACTTTCAACTATATCTCTTTCAAATCTTCTTCTAATTCCTACCAAATTTAAACTTCTTATGTAAGCTCTATTTCCTTCTGCTAAACAAAATGGAACGACATCTTGACTAAGTGCTGAAGCGCCAGCTATCATGCAACTTTCTCCTATTTTTACAAATTGATGCACGGCTGTAAGTCCGCCAATTACGGCATAATCGCCCATTTGTACATGTCCTGCAAGAGTCGCATTGTTTGCTAAAATTACATTGTTTCCTATAACGCAATCGTGCGCTACGTGACAATATGCCATAATTAAAGCATTATCGCCAATTCTTGTAAATCCATCACCTTTGTGTGAGCCTGAATTTATCGTGCAAAATTCGCGAATAGTTGTATTTTTGCCGATTATGAGTCCTGTTTTTTCGCCTTCTTTAAAACTTATATCTTGCGGAATTTCGCCAACTATCGCATAAGAAAAGATTTTAGAATTTTTGCCAATCGTTGTATCGCCGATAATTTTCGCGCCTTGTTTTATAACGCAATTATCACCGATTTTTGCATTTTTGCTTACAAAAGCAAAAGGTTCAATTGTGACATTTTTGCCCAAAATTGCACCATCTTCGACTATTGCTAA
>CAMUNZ010000016.1 GCA_947090385.1 uncultured Campylobacter sp.
AAGCTATTAAAAAAAGACACAAAATACTGGAAAATTTTGTTTTAGAAACTTGGAATTTTAAATAGATTAAATTTCAAATGAATATAAAAAGCGCTTTATACAAGCGCTTAAATTATATAAAAGAAGAAAATTTCACTCTTTATTTAATAAATCAGATATTATTTCAACAAAATCTTCTTCTGATTTTATGGCTGAAGGATTTATTAAATATTTTCCAGATATTAAATATGAAGGTGTGCCATAAATCGATGCAATTGGCGAAATTTCTTCATAAAATTTAATGTATTTTTTCATTTCATTCGTAGATAAAATTTTGTAAAAATTTTCCTCATCTATTTTTAAAATTTCTAATGCGAAATTTAAAAATTCGTCTTTATTTGTCCAAGTTTTTTTGTCAAAATAATAAAAAAAATAGTTTTTTATCATTAAATTATAAATTGAGTTTTTATTTTCTATAGAATTTATTTTTTTCATCATCTAAAAATCTACAAACAGCCAAAATTTCGCCCATTTTTTGCCATATTGTCCTATATACAAAGCTTCCTCTAAAAACAATATCTGGAAAAATTCCTTTTACAAATTTTAAAAGATCTGCTTTAAAATGCATATAACAATGAACGCAAGTATAAGCGTAAAGTTTTGTAATGCTATTTTTGTAAATTTTCTAATTTTTCAGGCAAAGTTGTGTAATTTTGTGAATTTGCAAAACTTAAAATAAATACTATTTTTGTTAAAATTTTAATGAAAATTCCTTGCTATAAATTTCAAAAATTGTCAATTTTAACATAATTTTATTTAATAAATTATCTTTTTTGTTTAAACTACGCTTAAAAGTTTTTTAGTTACTATCCCAAAACTTATTTTAATTTGAAAGCGAAACATAAATAATGGTTAAAGAACAATTTTCTAAAATTGGTTTTGTTTTAGCTGTCGCTGGAAGTGCAGTGGGACTTGGAAATGCTTGGAAATTTCCAACTATGGTTGGAAATAACGGCGGAAGTGCTTTTATAATCTTGTATCTGTTTTTAACTTTTGGCGTTGCTTTTGTGGCATTTTTAGCCGAACTTGCTATAGGAAAGCTTGGCGAAACAGATCTTGTAAATTCACTTTATAAATTGGCACCAAAACACAAAAAACAGTGGTCTTTAACTGGTTTTTTTATGACTGGTGCTGTTTTGATTGCATCTTTTTATATGGTGATTATAGGCTGGATTGTAAAGTATATATATCTTAGTTTTTCATATTTGCCAACTGATAATAAAATAGCAGAAAAAATTTTCAATAATGCAACTTCAAATGATTTTTTCGGGGTTGTTATCTGTTTTACTTTCGTTTTTTGTCTTGTTTTTTATACGGTTTCAAAAGGCATAAAAAGCGGTATTGAAAAATTAAATGTTTGGATGATGCCAAGTCTTTTTATATTGCTGATTTTAATGTTAATTTATTCGATGACGATGGGTAATGGTTTTATAAATGCTGCAAAATTTCTATTTATACCGAATTTTGATATTATTACTCCAAATATAATTTTGGGTGCCTTAGGGCTTGCATTTTTTTCGCTTTCTATGGGCGTTGGAACTATTCCGACATATGCTGCAAGTTTGCCAGATGGCACAAATATGATTAAATCAACTTTATCGATAATTTTTATAAATATTTTAGTCGGAATTATGATGGGATTAATAGTATTTACTTTTATCTTCCAATACGGTGGCGATACAACGCAAGGAGGGCCAGGACTGATTTTTATAAGCCTTGCTACGCTTTTTGGAAAATTAGGATTGATAGGAAATATCTTATCAATCGCGTTTTTTATATCTTTACTTTTTGCCGGAGTTACTTCGGCTGTTTCGATGATAGAGCCTTTTGCATTTTATTTAATAAATAAATTTGGTATAAGTCGTAAGAATGCATTATTTTTTATAGGAATTTTTGTTTATATTTTGGCGATTTCTTGCATTTTTTCTCATTATGCACCAACTGCTGAAAATTTTAAAATTTTTGGCAAATCGTTTTTTTATGCTTTAGATTATTTGACATCAAATATAATGATGCCTCTTGGTGCGATAACATTTAGCATTTTTGTCGGTTTTTTCTTAAAAAGACGAACTTTGTATATTTTGTTTTCGTATTTTATGAATAAAAATGTTTTTAAAGTTTGGTATTTTGCTTTAAGATTTATCGTACCAGTTGCTATTTTGGCAATTATGATTTATCAAATTGTTTAATTTTAATATTTTGTAAGTTGTATTAAATTTAAAAAATAATAAAATCTCAAGTTCTAAAGGGGAAATTTATGGCAAAAAAATTTATCGATATTATGGATACCACTTTTAGGGATGGTTTTCAATCAGTTTTTGGAGCGAGAGTTTTGATGAATGATTTTTTTCCTGCTGTTGAAGCTGCGAAAGAAGCAGGGATAAATCATTTTGAATTCGGTGGCGGAGCGAGATTTCAAAGTCTATATTTTTATACAAATGAAGATGCATTTTTAATGATGGATAAATTTCGTCAAATAGTAGGAAAAGAAGCAAATCTTCAAACTTTAAGCAGAGGCGTAAATACTGTTACGCTTGATACTGGAAGTAAAGAAATAGTAGATCTTCATGCAAAACTTTTTGTAAAACATGGCACAACAACGATTAGAAATTTCGATGCTTTAAATGATGTTAAAAATTTAGAATATAGCGGACGCTGTATAAAAAAATATGGTTTAAAACATGAAATTGTAATAACTATGATGGATTTGCCACCAAAATGTGTTGGTGCTCATGATGCTGAATTTTATGAAAAAATTTTAAAAGAAATTTTAGCAAGCGACATTCCTTTTGATAGTATTTGTTTTAAAGACGCAAGTGGCACAAGTAGTCCAGAAAAAGTTTATCAAACGATAAAAATGGCAAGAAAATTACTTCCGCAAAATATGCACATTAGACTTCATACTCATGAAACTGCTGGTGTTAGCGTGGCTTGTTACTTAGCAGCGCTTGAAGCAGGAGTTGATGGAATTGATCTTGCAGCAAGTCCAGTAAGCGGCGGAACTTCTCAACCTGATATTTTGACCATGCTACATGCAATAAAAGGAAAAGATTATGATCTTGGCGGTCTTGAGATTGAAAAAATTTTAAAATATGAAGATGTTTTGCATGATTGTTTAAAAGATTATTTTATACCACCAGAAGCTACGCAAGTAAGCCCGCTTATACCTTTTTCACCGATGCCAGGCGGTGCATTGACTGCAAATACACAAATGATGCGAGATAATAATATTTTACATAAATTTCCAGAAGTTATAAAAGCTATGCGAGAAGTTGTCGAAAAAGGTGGCTATGGCACAAGTGTAACTCCTGTAAGCCAATTTTATTTTCAGCAAGCTTTTAATAATGTAATGTTTGGCAAATGGCAAAAAATCGCCGAAGGATATGGAAAAATGGTATTAGGATATTTCGGAAAAACTCCTGTAAAACCAGACGATATGATAATAAAATTAGCAAGCGAACAACTAAATTTAGTTCCGACAGATAAGCCAGCTATAGATATAGCAGATGGTGATGAAAAAAAATCAATTGCTTATGCTAAAAAAATTTTAGAAGAAAATAAAATCGAAATCAACGAAGAAAATATTTTTATTTATCTTGCTTGTAAAGAAAAAGGTTTAACTTTCTTGAAAGGCGAAGCAAAAGTAAATGTTCGAAAAATTTCACAAATGCCAAAAACAGAAATAAAACAAGTACAAAAATCAAATGGAAAATATTGCGTTGTTGTAAATGGAAATACTTATAATGTCGAGGTAAAAGACGGATTTAATTCTATTTCGCAAATTCCAGTTGTTGCTACAAAAGAAGAAGAAAAGCCACAAATTTTAAAATCTAGCGAAAATGCTGGTAAAAATATCGTCGCCACACTTCCTGGAAATGTTTTTAAAATATTGGTAAATAAAGGAGATAGCGTAAAAGCAGGGCAACAAATCGTAGTTTTAGAAGCTATGAAAATGGAAATTCCAATAGAATCTCCAATTGACGGTAAAATAGAAGAAATTTATGTAAAAACAGGCGATACAGTGGATTCAGATCAACTTATCGCTACACTTCAATAAAATATGGCAAAGTTTAACTTTGCCAAAATTTTGATATGAAAATTGCTATAGTTAGACTTTCGGCACTTGGAGATATAATTCAAACTTCTATAGTTTTGCAATTTATAAAAAAGCATTTTGATGACGCTAAAATAGATTGGATTTGCGAAGAAAGATTTGCTGGAATTTTGCAAAATCATCCGCTTTTAAATGAAGTTGTAAAAATCAATTTAAAAGATAAAAAAATTGTAAAAACAATCAAAATTTTATTAAAACAAAGATCAAAAAAATACGATTTGGTTATAGATTTTCAAGGGCTTTTAAAATCCGCTTTCGTTGCTAGAATTTTGTCTAAAAATTGTGTTGGATTTAGTAAAATTGGAATTAGAAAAGAAAAAATTGCAGAGTTTTTTTATGCTAAAAAATTTGACATTTTATATGAAAAAAATGTGATTTTAAGATATTTAGATTTATGTTCAAAAGCTTTAAATTTTCATTACGATGAAAATGAAATTTTGTCAAAAAAACGCTGTTTTCCTTGTGATTTATATCCAAAAAATGTAACCAAAAAAATTTTAATTATCGCAGGGACGAGTTTAGAAGTTAAAAATTATCCTATAGATTTACAAATAAAACTTATAAAATTATTAAAAGATTATGAAATTTTTATATCTTGGGGAAATCAAAACGAAAAAGATCGCGCGCAAATTTTAGCATCAAAAACAAATGCTGTGATTTTGCCTTCTATAAAACTTTCTGATTTAACACAAAAAATTTGCGAATTTGATTTAGTTATCGGTGGTGATACAGGTCCAACGCATTTAGCTTTTGCTCAAAATATCGCTTCAATTACGATTTTCGGCGTGACTTCGCATTTAAGAAATTCTTACGAAACGCCAAAAAATCGCACTATAGATGCTGGCAAAAAAGTTGATGTTTTTGTGACTTGCAAAGACGATTTTTGTATAAAAAACATAAAACCTAAAAAAATTGCAGATTTAGCTAAGGAAATTTTAAATGGATAAAATTTATTTGACGGCTTATTATTTTGTGAAATTTGTAGTTTTTGTTTTACCGAATTTTTGTTTAAATGGCTTTGCAAATTTTATAGCTTTTTTTGCTTATTTAATTGATAAAAAGCATAAAAGAATTATTTTGGCTAATTTAAATTTAGCTTTCGGTGATAAAATTTCTCACGAAAAAAAGCTAGAAATTTGTAAAAATTGTTATAAATTTTTTGCAAATTTTGGTATAGATTTTATAAAAAATCAAAATACAACGAAAGAAAAAATTCTTCAAAAAGTAAATTTCGAAAATGAAAAAATTATGCAAGATGCTTTGAATTCTGGGCGTGGTGTTATTTTGCAAACTGCGCATTTTGGAAATTGGGAGCTTGCAAGTTTAGCGATTGCTGCAAAATTTGGAAAAATTAGCGTAATTGGTCGAAATTTAGATAGCGCCGTGATGGATAAAATTTTAATCAAAAATCGCACTCAATTTGATATTGAATTGATATCAAAAACAAAAGCTGCAAAAAATAGTTTAAAAGCTTTGAAAAACGGCAGAATTTTAGGAATTTTAACAGATCAAAATACTATAAAAAGCGAAGGCATAAAAGTCTCTTTTTTTGGAAAAGATGTTTTGCATACGTCCGCTGCTTCGATATTTGCGCAAAAAACTGATGCTTTGATTGTTTCAGCTTTTATTTGTGAAAATGTTGTTAAATTTTTTGAGCCAATCGATATCAATAAATTTGATAAAAATGAAGCAGTTTTAAAAGCTACGCAACTTCAAAGTAATGCGACAGAAAATATAATTCGTCAAAAACCAGAAGAGTATTTTTGGTTTCATAAACGTTTTAAAGCATTTTACGGAGAAATTTATGAATAAATTAAGCATAGTAATTTTGACTTTTAATAGTCAAAAATATTTAAATGAAGTTTTAAAATCTTGTAATTTTGCCGATGAAATTGTCGTTATAGATAGCGGATCTAGCGATAAAACAGAAGAAATTTGTAAAAATTTCAATGTGAAATTTGTTTATCAAAAATGGTTGGGATTTGGTTTGCAAAAGAAATTTGGAGTAAATCAAACAAAAAATGACTGGGTTTTTGTGCTTGATAGTGATGAAATTATTTTAGATGATTTAAAAAATGAAATTTTAAATGTTTTAAAAGAGCCAAATTTTCAAGCTTACAAAGTTGCAAGATTAAACTATTTTTTTGGAAAAATAATTAAATCTATGGGGCTTTATCCGGATTATTCTATCCGTTTATTTAATAAAAATTATGCGAATTTTAACGATAGAAAAGTTCATGAAAGTGTCGAATTTAGCGGTAAAAATTTAAAATTTGGTAAGCTAAAAAATCCATTTAAACATTATGCTTATGAAACGATCGAACAATTTATTTCAAAACAAAATAATTATTCAACTCTTGGTGCTAAAAAAAATAAATTTAAAGCTATTTTTAGCCCATTTTGGACATTTTTTAGACTTTTTATTTTAAAAGGTGGTTTTAAAAATGGTTTTGATGGATTTGTAATCGCAAAATTATATTCTCAATACTCTTTTTGGAAATATATAAAATAGCGCTATTTGTGAGTTTTTATAAAAATTTAAAATTTTAAGTAAAAATAATTATACTTTTAAAAAATTTTTTAAAGGTTTGATTTTGCGAATTTTTATAGAGCTTCCGACTTGGCTAGGAGATGGCGTTATGGCGTCCATGGCGATTGAAAATTTGGTTTTAAATTTTCCAAATTCTAAAATTGTTTTTTTTGGTTCATTTGTTTCGATAAATTTGTATCAAAATCATCCAAATTTAGAAAAATTAGTTTTAGACGATAGCAAAAAATCGAAATTTCGTCTTTTTAAACTTATGCAAATTTTAAGAAATTTAGGCGAATTTGATATTGCTTTAAGTTTTCGTAGCTCTTTTGCTTCAAAATTTGGATTTTTGTTTTTAAATGCTTCCAAAAAAGCAATTTTTAATAAAAAAATTTCAAATTCTCATCAAGCAGAAAAATATTTAAAATTTGTAATGGATTTTTTGAAAATAAAACAAAATTTTAAAAATTTAAAACTGTATTTTTCGCCGAAAAAATTTGATAAAAAAATTTTGGCTTTAAATCCAGGCGCAAGTTATGGAAGTGCTAAAAGATGGTATCCAGAATATTTTGCAAAAGTTGGAGTTTATTTTAAAGATGAGTATGAAATTTTGATTTTTGGTGGAAAAAATGAAATTGAAATTTGCGAAAATATCGCTGAAATTCTTGCAAAAAATGGCGTTAAATTTATTAATTTATGTGGCAAAACGTCGATTAAAGAGCTTTGCGAAAATATCGCTGGAGTTGAAAAATTTATTACAAATGATAGCGGTCCGATGCATATCGCAGCAGCTTTTAAAGTCCATACAATCGCGCTTTTTGGACCTACAAAATTTAACGAAACTTCTCCGTATAAAAATGAAAACGCAAAAATTTTACATTTAAATTTGCCTTGCATGCCGTGCATGAAGCGAGTTTGTCCGATAAAAACTCACGATTGCATGAAAAATTTAACGCCAAATTTAGTTATCAAAACTTTGAAAGAAGCTTTTTAAACCACATTTTTTTTGGAGTTATAATCGCGCTTTTTGATCCATTTACACTATGATAAATTGTGGTTTTATATAAAGTTGCAAAATATTCAATCATCGCTTTTTGTAAAATCGGCTCACTTGAAGGCATAAACCAAGCATTATTTGTGATTGCGATGATAATTTTTGGATTATTTTTATAAATTTCTTCTTTTGTAATTTCATAGCAAATCGCCCCTCTTACTGCTATATTTTTTACAAAAAGATCATTAATCTTTCTAGAACTTGCAAAATCATCTGCCCCGTTAAAAAAGATTTTATTTATGAAATCTCTTGCAAATTTCGGCAATGGAATTTCTTCGCCAAATGGGACTAAAAATGATTTATTAAATTTTTGCATTTTGCCATTTTCAAAAACATAAATTGAGTTTTGATAAGTTTTATTTTCGTAACTTAAAGCTCCGATTATAATTGAAATTTTATTTGAAAAATTTTGCAAAATTTCTAATATTTCATTTTCTTCGTTTAATATTATCGGAAGTGCATTTTCTGGGAAAATTATGATTTCGTCTTTGTTTTTTATTGCGTTATTTATGCGAGAAAAAACGTCGAAAATTATGTATTGTGTGTATTTTGGATCCCATTTGTTTGATTGTTTTACTTGAGTATTTTGTAAATTGATTTTAAAAGGGATTAAATTTTCGTCATGTTGTGAAAATTGAAATCCAAAAATCAAAAATAAAAATGCAAATAATTTAAATTCTTTAAAATATTTATAAGCTAAAATTGTGATTAACACAGCACAAATTCCGCTAAAATTTGGTTCAAAAATTCCAGGAAGTAAAATTAAATTTAAATTAAACCAATTAAATCCAAAAGGATGGATAAAAATAGTCAAAAATAAAAAAAATGCTCTTAAAATCGGATTTTTGAAAACTCCACAAATCAAAAATATAAAAGCATAAAAAAGCGAAATTCCAAAAATTTCAAAAGGAATTAGCCAGATTAAATCATAATAAACACAGCTAAAACTTATCCAATAAAACCAAAAAAGCCCAATAAAAAATCCAGTAAAAAACCAAATTTTTGTTTTTGCAAAAATTAATTTATAAAGTCCATAAATAGCAAAAAATGGCGAGATAAATTCTAAAAATAAATTTTCAAAATTTAGAACAAAAATAAAATTTGAGATTAAAATAGAGTAAAAAAAGCCTGTTATAATAAAACTTTTTGTAAAATGCCACCTTGAAATTTTTATAAAGGAAAGATATGGAGCAGAATTTTTTAGGTTCATTGTTGCCTTTTATTGTGCTTATAGCAATTTTTTATTTTTTGGTTATTAGACCTCAGCAAAAACAAGCAAAAGAGCATAAAGCTATGGTTGATGCCTTACAAAAAGGCGATAAAATCGTCACTCAGGGCGGATTTTACTGCGAAGTTTTAAAACCAGAAGAGGATTTTATCAAAGTTAAACTTAATGATGACGTAATCGTAAAACTTGATAGAAGTTATATAGCAAGGAAAATTGATAAAAATGCAAATGCGTAGTGCCAAAGTCGGCTATAAATTAATCATAACTTTAATAGTTTTTATTTTCGGTTTAGCATTATCAATGCCATCTTTTTTGCAAACAGAAAAAGGGTATAAAATCAGCCTTGGATTAGATCTTCAAGGCGGACTCAATATGCTTTTAAGCGTAAAAACAGATGAAGCTATAGTTTCAAAAATCAAATCAGTTGCTGCAAGCGTTAATTATTTTGCAAATAAAGAAGATATTTTGATTGATAATTTTGTTTTAAATGATACAAATTTTAGTTTTGAAGTTTTAGATCCTGATGAAATTTCAAAAATTCAAAATATGTTAAAAGATATTAAAGGACTTCAAATTTCTCAGCAAGATGAAAAATTTGAAATTTCTTTAACTCAAGATGAAATTCAAAATACAAAAGATTATGCTATCACGCAAGCCGTAGAAACGATTAGAAATCGTTTAGATCAATTTGGTTTAGCTGAGCCAACAGTTGCTAAGCAAGGTGTAAATGCGATTTTAGTTGAAATTCCTGGTATTAAAACAGAAGCAGATAAAAATCGTGCAAAAGAACTTATAGCAAAAGCTGCACATTTGCAACTTATGGCACTTGATGATAAAAGACAAGATAGAGCGCAAACTATGAGTGAAGATGAAGCTGCTGGTTATGGCGATGTTATTTACCCAGATAGTAAAAATCCAAATTTTAAATATTTAATTCAACAAATTCCAGTTTTAGATGGAAGTATGCTCGTAGATGCGAGAGTTGCTTTTGATCAGCAAAATAATCAACCTATTATAAATTTTAGTTTAAATAGCGAAGGAGCTAGAATTTTTGGCGATTATACTGGCGCAAATGTTGGTAAAAGATTAGCTATTGTTTTGGATGGAAAAGTTTATTCTGCGCCTAGAATCAATGAAAGAATTGGTGGCGGAAGTGGTCAAATTAGCGGTGCTTTTACTGTAGAAGAAGCAAGCGATGTCGCGATTGCTTTAAGAAGTGGGGCTTTGCTTGCTCCTGTTGTGCTTGAAGAAGAAAGATCAATCGGTCCTAGTCTCGGTGCAGAAAGTATAAACAAAAGCTTAATATCTTTAATTGGCGCCGTTATCAGTGTTTTTGGATTTATGATAATTTATTACGGAATTGCTGGAATTTTTGCAAATTTAGCCTTGATTGCAAATGTTGTTATTTTGATTGCTGTTATGGCGCTTTTTGGCGCGACTTTAACTCTTCCAGGAATGGCTGGAATTGTTCTTACGATAGGTATGGCGGTTGATGCAAATGTTATTATAAATGAGAGAATTAGGGAGCTTTTGCGAGATGGGTTGCCTATTAGAAAATGCATAGAAAAAGGTTACGAAAATGCCATGAGTGCGATTATTGACTCAAATGTTACAACTATCGTAACTTGCGTTGCTCTTTATGTTTATGGCACAGGACCTATAAAAGGTTTTGCTGTAACGATGACGATAGGCATCATAGCCTCTATGCTTACTGCTATTTGGGGAACACATGGACTTTTTGAATTGTTTATTGATAAGATTGAAAAGAGTTTAAACTCAAAACTTTGGTTTGGATATAAAGTAAGGAAAAGTAATGCAAATATTCGATAATGGTAAAGTTTATAATTTTATGGGCAAAAGGCATATCGCTTTTGTATTTTCGTTAATTTTAATTGCTGTTTCGACTTTTTATATTTCAAAAAAAGGTTTTAATTACGGTATTGATTTTGCTGGCGGAACTCTTATACAAGTAAAATATGATAAAAATGCGCCAATTAACGATATGCGAAAAGCTTTTCAAAATAATGAAATTTTAAGTAATGCAAGTATTACAGAATTTGGTTCACCAGATGAAGTTGTTATAAGGTATTCTAGTAGTCATAGCTCGCTTGGTAATGATCCTTCGAAAATTGTAAGCGATCTTTTAAAAGATACTGGAAATTTTGAAATTCGTCGCGTTGATATGGTCGGTCCAAAAGTTGGTGATGAATTAAGGCAAAAAGGCGTAATGGCGCTTTTGATATCTTTCGTTTTGATTTTAATCTATCTTGGTTGGCGTTTTGAATGGAGATTTGCAATTGCGGCTATAATTAGTGAAATTCATGATATTTATCTTTGTATAGGTTTGATTTGTATATTGCAATTAGAAATAAATCTAGACACATTGGCGGCTATTTTAACTATTTTAGGTTATTCTTTAAATGACACAATCGTTGTTTTTGATAGGATTAGAGAAAGCATAAGAGATAGCAAATCAACTACTATCGATAAAGTCATAAATGAAGCCGTTTCGCATACTTTATCAAGGACTATTTTGACTTCGCTGACAACTTTTATAGTTGTTTTAATTTTGTATATTTGGGGTGGAGATATGATAAGTGGATTTAGTCTTATTATGATGGCGGGAGTTATGGTAGGAACTTACTCTACGATTTTTATAGCAGCACAAATTTTGATATGGTTTAAATTTAGCGTTGAAAATTACAGAGCATTTTTATCTGATAAGAAAAAAAGAGTTATAGAAAAAGAAAAAATGCGCGCGATGTATGAAAAAGGTACTTTATAAATGAATTGGGGAAAAGTTACTTATGTGTTTTTTGCCTTGATGAGTTTAACTACTATTGCTGGTTTTATTTACGAGGCAAATGGCGTTGCACTTTTTATAGCTGCTTCTGTAAATTTGATATCGACTTTATTAAAAGTTGGAGTTAGAAATTCTTTTTCAGCCGAGCTTTTTGCTAGTTCGTTAGTTGCGGATTTACATTTAATTCCAGCTTTTATAATAATGCAAATTGAGCCTTCAAATATGGCTTTAGTAAAATCTTTAACCATTAGCGCTATGCTTGCAAATATTTTTGCTTTGACGATTTTGGTAGTTGAATCGGCTAAAAGTAGGGAGGAATTTTAATGAATTATGATGCCAAACAAATAGAAAAAAAATGGCAAAAATTTTGGATTAAAAATGATGGTTTTGAGCCAAAAGATGACTACAATTTAAATAAAAAATATATTTTATCTATGTTTCCATATCCAAGTGGGCGAATTCACATGGGACATGTGAGAAATTATACTATTGGTGATGCTTTAGCTAGATATTATCGTAAGAAAAATTTTAATGTCTTACATCCAATAGGTTTTGATAGTTTTGGAATGCCAGCAGAAAATGCAGCTATAAAACATAAAGTTCATCCAAGAGTTTGGACGTATGAAAATATAGATTATATGATAAAAGAGCTTGATACTCTTGGTTTTAGTTTTTCTAAAAAGAGAATTCTTGCGACTTCCGATCCTTTATATACAAAATGGGAACAAGAATTTTTTATAAAAATGTATGAAAAAGGATTAATTTACAGAAAAAATTCCATTGTAAATTGGTGCGAAAAAGATCAAACAGTTCTTGCAAATGAACAAGTTGAAGATGGAAAATGCTGGCGTTGTGGAAATGAAGTTATTCAAAAAGAAATGCCCGGATATTATTTAAAAATAACAGATTATGCAGATGAGCTTTTAAAAGATCTTGAAATTTTGCAAAACAACTGGCCAAGTCAAGTTTTAACTATGCAAGAAAATTGGATAGGTAAAAGCAAAGGTTTAGAATTTAGTCTTGAATTTGATGAGAAAAACAAGGCTAAATTAGATGGAATTTCTGGTTTTAAAGTATTTACGACAAGACCAGATACAATTTTTGGCATGAGTTATGCAGCGCTTGCTCCAGAACATGAAATTGTAAAAAGAATTTTAGATAAAAAACTTTTAAATGAAGAAAAACTTGAAAAAATAAGAAAAATTTTAAATCAAAGTCCAAGAGAAAGGCAAGCAAGTGACAAGGACGGAGTTGATTTAGAAATTTTTGTAATTCATCCTTTAAGTGGAGAAAAAATTCCTGTTTGGCTAGCAAATTTTGTTTTAGCCGATTACGGCGAAGGTGGCGTTATGGCTGTTCCTGCGCATGATGAAAGAGATTTTGAGTTTGCTAGCAAATTTAATCTTCCTATAAAAAGAGTTATAGAATTTAAAAATTCAGTTTTGCCTTATTGTGAAAAAAATGGAATTTTAATAAATTCTGCCGAATTTAGCGGATTAGAATGCAAAGAAGCTGCAAAAAAAATTATAGAAAGATTTGAAAATTTAAAAATTGGCAAAAGTGTTGTAAATTTTAAAATCAGAGATTGGGGTATAAGTAGGCAAAGATATTGGGGTGCGCCTATTCCTATGATTAAATGTGAAAAATGTGGATTTTTACCAGAGAAAATAGAAAATTTACCTATAACTTTACCAGATGATGTAAAAATCACAGGAGAAGGAAATCCGCTTGATAAACATGAAAGTTGGAGACATTGCAAATGTCCAAAATGTGGCAAAGATGCCACAAGAGAAACAGATACTCTTGATACTTTTTTTGAAAGTAGTTGGTATTTTGCACGTTTTGCAAGTGATGAAAAGACTTGGGAAAAAGTCGCTTTTGATGATAAAAGTGTTAATTACTGGATGAATGTTGATCAATATATCGGCGGAATTGAACATGCTATTTTGCATTTATTGTATGCAAGATTTTTCCACAAAGTTTTAAGAGATTTAGGGTATTTAAAAGGCGATGAGCCGTTTTCAAAACTTTTAACTCAAGGAATGGTTGTAAAAGATGGTGCTAAAATGTCAAAAAGTAAAGGCAATGTTGTCGATCCAGATGATATTATAGAAAAATATGGCGCTGATACAGCAAGGCTTTTTATACTTTTTGCAGCACCTCCTCAAAAAGAGTTGGAGTGGAATGATAATGGTGTAGAAGGCGCTTATAAATTTTTAAATAGATTGTTTGAAAAAAGCAAAATAGTTAAAAAATGCGAACAAATTCCGCACATTTCAAATCAAAATTTAAATAAAGCCGAAAAATACGCAAGATTGAAAGTTTATGAAGCTTTGAAAAAATCAAATGATGTTTATGAAAAAAGTTTCGCTTTTAATACCTTAATAGCTGCTTGCATGGAGGCCTTAAACGCTTTAAATGCACAAGAAAATGAAGATGTTTTAAGTGAAGGATTTTGGATTATTTTAAATTTATTAGAACCTATAATCCCTCATGCTTGTTGGCAATTAAGCGATGAATTGTTTAAACTTAAAAATTTTGGCGAAATAAAACTTATAGAAGAAGTTTTTCATAGCGACACTATGAGTTTAGCTATTACGATAAATGGAAAAAGAAGAGGCGAATTTGAGATTAACATTGATGCTTTAAGAGATGAAATTTTAAAAGAAGCTAAAAATGTAGTTAAAAAATGGCTTGAAAATAAAGAAATTTTAAAAGAAATTTATGTAGATAAAAAACTTGTGAATTTTGTTATTAAGGGCTAGGATGAAATTTTTATTTGCGGTTTTGTTTTTGATTTTTATCGGTTGTGGATATAAACCGATTTCTGCTTTGGCAAATTCTATTTTGGATGATGAAATTTGGGTGGATGTGATAGTTTCAAAGATTGAACCGCAAAATTCTTTAATTATTAAAGATGCCATAAGAGAAGGCATGAAACAGCGACTTGGAAAGGATTTTGCGCCAAAAGAATTGGCTAACACAAAAATCATTGCAAGCATTAAAAGTTTGGAATTTTCTCCTATGATTTATGACGCTTATGGTTACGCATCTACATACAATGCAAAATTAACATTAAATTATAAAATCACTTTTAAAAATGGCGAAACTAAAAATTTCATTGCGACTGGTGAGCATAATTTTAAAGCCGTTCGTCTTATGAAAAATGTTCGTGATACAAATTCGGCTATAAACGAAAAAGATAAATTTAACGCCATTTTAAAAGCATCAAATCAAGCTTTTGACGAGCTTATATCAAAAATCGCAATTGAAAGTTTAATATGAGTTTAGAAGATTTTTTACAAAATAAACCACTTTTTTATGATGAAATTGACTACGATTTTTTTCCAAGACTTTTTAAAAAAATTAAAAATAATTTTAAAATTCCAAAAATTGTCCATATAGTCGGCACAAACGGCAAAGGTTCGACTGGTAGATTTTTAGCATTGATGTTAAAAAATTCTGGAAAATTAGTTGCTCATTATACTAGTCCGCACATTTTTGATTTTAGTGAAAGATTTTGGATTCAAGGAAAAATAGCTAACAAAGATGAGTTGCAAAATGCGCACGATAGAATTTATCCTCTTTTAAATGAAGAAGAAAAAGCAAAAATTAGTTATTTTGAGTATGCGACTTTGCTTATTTTACCGCTTTTTGAGAAATGCGAATTTTGGGTTATTGAAGCTGGAATGGGCGGAGAAAAAGACGCAACAAATGTTTTTGATAAAAAATTATCTTTATTTGCGCAAATTTCGTTAGATCATACTGCAATTTTAGGAAATTCAATAAAAAAAATTGCAAAAACAAAATTTAATTCTATGCAAGATTATGCTATTTTAAACGATAAAATTTCTAAAAAAGCTGTAAAAGTCGCGCAAAAAATTGCAAATTTTAAAAATTCCAAGATAGATTTTGCAAAAAATTTTTTAACCAAACAAGAAAAAAATAATATAAAATTTTTTATAAAAAAACAGAAATTTGCAAAATTTCAAAAACAAAATTTAAGATTAGCTTATGCAGCGATGAAATTTTTAAATCTAAATCCAGATTTAAAAGCTTTAAAAAATTTTGATTTAAAAGGTAGATGTGAAAAAATTTCACATAATATTTTTATCGATGTTGGTCACAATGAGGGTTGCGCAAAAGCTATTTTAAAGCAGTTTAAAGGTAAAAAAATAGTTTTGATTTACAATTCGTTTTTGGATAAAGATATAAAAAAAATTTTGTTGATTTTATTTCCTATAATCAAAAGAATCGAAATTTTTAAATATGAAAGCGAAAATAGAAAATTAGCTAACGATAAAATAAAAAATATTGCTAAAGGTTTAAAAGTTTCGAATTTTTGTGGCAAAAAAAGTTTGCAAGAAAACGAAATTTATCTAGTTTTTGGTTCATTTTTGCTTGTTGAAAATTTCTTAAAGGATTATTTTGAAAAATAAAATAATTTTAAGCATAATTAATGAAAAAGGTGCAAATCAGTTTCAAATTCGTGATATCGCAAAAAATCTTTTTTTGGTGATTTTTGCTTTTTGTTTGGTGATTTTTATCGGTGCGATTTATGGTTTTGTAAAATATAAAGAATTCGCCGATGTAGCGCATAAAGTAAATATAAAAATTGCCAATGAAAATTCAAAACTCACTCAAAATAGCAAGGTTTTAAACGATCAAATTTCACAAACTTTAAATTTAGTAAATGATACGAAAGATCGCATAGAACTTCTTAAAACTGAGCTTGGATTTGAAGATTTTGGTAGTCAGCATTTAAGATTAAACTCAAGTTTTGATGTGCTTTTTGATGCTCAAAAAATAGAACAAATGCTTTTAGTTGTACCAAACGGCTCTCCTGTAAATAGAGAACTTAAGGTTATTATAAATTATAAAGATCCATCAAATTTGATTTTTAAACAAAACAATGGTGTGGATTTGATTGCTAGCCATGATACAGAAATTTTAGCAACTGCTGATGGCATAATAGAATTTGCTGGAAAAGTTTCAAATGGATATAAAAATTTGATTATAATTCGCCATGATTTTGGTTTTGAGACAAGATATGCAAATTTGATTAGATCTGATATGTTTTCTATAGGCGATTATGTAAAAAAAGGCGATGTTATAGGATACGGCGGAATAAACGATTTGATGCATTATGAAGTTAGATATTTAAGCAGAATTTTAAATCCTATAAATTTTATAAAATGGAATAAAACGGATTTTAATCAGATTATGTTTAATGAAAGGAGAGTTCCATGGCGTTTGGTTGCAACTCGGTTGAAATAAATATAATCACAAAAACGACTAGAATTAATGGCGATGTAAGTTGCGGTAGCGATGTGCAAATAGACGGTGTTATCGACGGTGCGATTGTTTGTAAATCAAATATAATAATTTCAAAAACAGGTGAAGTTTATGGAAATATAACTGCAAAAAGTGTTGTAATCGCTGGTTTAGTTCAAGGCGATGTGATTGCAAACGAAATCTGGCTTTTAAGTGGCGGAAAATTTGTGGGAATTCCAAGGACAAGCAAATTTAAACAGCTTAGAAATAGCATTTATCAAAAAGAAGAAAAAAAAGAAGATAGTTTTGCAGAGTGAAATTTACGAATATTTTTGCGACGATTTAAAAACTCAAATTTTGATTGTTGAAGATGAAAAAGAGGCTTTTTTAGCCGCTAGCGCTGCTGGTTTGGCTGGAAAAAATTGTTTTGTTTTGCCAGATTTTCGTGCAAAATTTGGTGATGATTTAAGAAATTTTAATAATGAACTTTTAGAAATTTCAGCAGTTTTAACAAAATTTTATGAAAGTAAAAATTCGTTACTTATAACTCCTTTTAACACGATTTTAAATCCACTTCCTAGCGAAAATCAGTTAAAAACTACTATTTTAAGTTTTGGTGATAAGATAAATTTAAACAGCTTAAAAGATGAGTTTGTTCGCTTTGGTTATAACGTTGTAGATATCGTCCAAAGCGAAGCTGAGGTTAGTTTTCGTGGTGAAATTATTGATATTTTTGCTATTGGCGAAGAAAATCCAGTTCGAATTTTACTTGATATTGATAAAATTGAAAGTATAAAATATTTTGATCCAACTTCTCAAAAAAGCATATCAGATGAAATCGAAAATATAAAAATTTGTCCATTTTTAGCAAATCTAAGCGAGAAAAGTTATCAAAAAATCAATCAAAAAATCGAAAGTTTTAATAGTGATGTTTTAGTAAATGATTTTTCTAGTCTTGGTTTTTGGGCTTTAGAAGATGAAATGGTGGATTTTTTACAAATTTATAAATGTGTGGCTTTAAAACAAATAGATGATGATAGATTAAAAAATATAGAAATTTTGCCAGAAGCTAAGAATTTTAGGGATTTGCAAACAAAAATTTCAAAAGAATTTTTCGAATTTCATCAAGATAAAAAAATTTTAGTTTTGTCAAGGAATGAATCTCAAATCAATGATTTAGGTTTAAGAGATTTTAAAAATTTAGAGTTTAAAATTTGCCCATTTTTTGTAAATATAATAAAAAAAGATTTTGCAATCGTTAGTTTAAATTTTTCATCAAAAAAGAGAAAATTCAAAAAGTCAAATATTATAATTGACGAGTTAAAAGTCGGTGATTTAATCGTGCATCAAGATTATGGAATCGGCAAATTTAGCGGTTTAGAACTCGTTGAAATTTTGGGTGCTAAAAGAGAATTTGTATCGATTTTATATCAAAATAGCGATAAATTGCTTCTTCCTGTTGAACATTTAGATAAGATCGATAGATACATAGCAGGAGCCGATATTCCTTTACTTGATCGTCTTGGCAAGGCAAGTTTTGCAAAAATAAAAGAAAAAGTAAAAGAAAAACTTTTTGCAATCGCCGCAAAAATCATAGCAATCGCCGCAAAAAGAGAGCTTATAGAAGGCGTTGTTTTAAAAACTGATGAAAATTATCCAAAATTTATATCAAGCGCTGGTTTTGAATATACAAGTGATCAAGTTACATCTATAAATGAAATTTTAAACGATCTAAAAAATGGCAAGGTTATGGATAGGCTTTTAAGCGGTGATGTTGGTTTTGGTAAAACAGAAGTCGCTATGAATGCGATTTATGCTTGTGTAAAAAGCGGTTTTCAAGCCTTATTTTTTGTTCCGACTACGCTTTTAAGTTCGCAGCATTTTGTTACTTTAAATTCGCGTTTTAAGGAATTTGGGATAAATGTTGCAAAATTTGATAGATTTTCAAGTACAAAAGAAAAAATTTCTATCAAAACTCGTCTTGAAAATGGCGAGGTGTTTGTTGTTGTTGGTACTCACGGACTTCTTGGATTAAATGCACCAAAATTGGGACTTATAATCATAGATGAAGAGCATAAATTTGGTGTAAAACAAAAAGAAAAACTTAAAGAAATTTCAGCAAATTCTCACCTTTTAAGTATGAGTGCTACGCCTATTCCACGAAGTTTAAATATGGCTTTAAGCGATGTAAAATCTTACTCGACTTTAACAACTCCGCCACAAGATAGAGAAGATGTAAGAACTATCGTAAAAGAGTGGGATGAAAAAATCATAAAAGAGGCGATTTTACGAGAAATTCGTAGAGGAGGACAAATTTTTTATGTCCATAATCATATAGCTTCAATTGAAGAAAAACGCAAAGAAATTTTGCAAATTTTACCTAAACTTAGAGTTTTAGTTTTACATTCAAAAATTGATCCAAAAACTTCTGAAGAAGAGATTTTAAAATTTTTTAATTACGAATACGATTTGATGATTTGCACAAGTATAATTGAAAGTGGAATTCATATACCTCGTGTAAATACGATTATCATAGAAGATGCCGATCGTTTTGGTATAGCTGATTTACATCAACTTCGCGGTCGAGTTGGCAGAACAAATTTGCAAGGATTTTGTTATTTTTTGATAAAAGACAAATCAAATTTAACACAAAATTCACTAAAAAGACTTTTGGCGCTTGAAAATAACTCAAGTCTTGGAAGTGGGGCGGTTTTAGCTTATCACGATTTAGAAATTAGAGGTGGTGGAAATTTATTGGGCGATGCGCAAAGTGGGCATATAGAGCAAATCGGATATTCTCTTTATTTAAAAATGCTTGAGAATGCCATAAATTCTTTGCTTAGTAAAGACACAAAAGGGTTAAAAAATATAGATTTAAAACTAAATGTAACAGCTTTTTTAAATCCAGATTTTATAACTAGCGATAGGCTTAGATTGGAGCTTTACAGAAGACTTAGCAAATGTAAAAATCAAAGCGATGTTTATGAAATAAGTGGCGAGATTGAAGATAGATTTGGGAAAATTGATATTTATACAAAACAGTTTTTGGATTTGATTTTAATCAAAGTTTTGGCAAGAAATTTCGATTTTGCTTTGATTTCAAATTATGAACAAAATATAGTTTTAACTAAAAATAATGGAGAAAAAATAAATCTAAAATCTCAAAGTAAAGATGATGACGATGTGATTGCTGAGATTTTAATTTATTTAAGGAAACTTAAAAAATCTGCATAAATTTAGTAAAATAAGTTTTATTTTACTAAATTTGCAGGCAATGTTAAAATATTTTTTAGCAAATTAAAAGGTGTTTGTAAAATATCATTTGTTAATTGAGAGTTAAATTTCGGCTCTTTTAAGTTTCCTTCTATTTTTACGATTGTTGATATCGCTCGATCACTTCCTAATAAAATTTGATTAAAAATTGGTATGTAAGATACGACATTTGATAAATCTTTTAATAAAAATACTTCTAATTTTATATCTATTTTTCCAGTTTTTAAATTTATCTCTCCAAGCCCGATTGTATCGCTTGTTGAGCCTATTAAATTTATAATTTTTAATTCTAAAATATCGCCTTTTTTTTCAAAATTTAATTCGCCACTTTTTATCGTCATTCCATTTACATTAAAATCTGGCTTGTTTAATGAAATTATGCTTGGAATTGAGTTTAAAAAAGTCAAAAATTGATGATAGAAAACAAAATTTTTTAAATGTGTATCTTTTGTGTAAATTACTCCTTTAAAATTATCCAAATCGCCGTTTATATCGGCTTTAAATTTACCTTTTGCAAAAACTTTTGAGCCGATTAATTCGTTTAAAAATTCACTTTTTATATTATTTGCTTTTATTGAAAAGTTTTTACTATTTTTGTTTATTTCTAAAATTGCGTTATTTTGCGGATTTGCTGATATTTTCATGCTATTTTTTGTGATTTTTCCATCCATTCTTTCAAAACTTAAAGTTCTATTAAAATCTTTTAAAATTAATTTACTATTTGAAAGTGCAAAATTTATATTTTTTGACAAATTATCATTTTTTGAGTTTTTAACTAAAAAATCCAAATTTTTTAATGTAAATTTGTCGTTTTTTATAGAAATTTTGCTTTCGTTATTATCAAAATTTATTTGACCGTCTATATTTTTTTGAATTTTTAAAAATCCATCAAATTTATTTAAAGTTGAATTATTTTTGTAAAAAACCGAGTTGCTTAAAATGCAATTTTTCAAATTTATATCTAAATTTTTAAAATCTTTGCTAAAAATCACAACATCGCCGTTTTTTATATTTAAAT
>CAMUNZ010000017.1 GCA_947090385.1 uncultured Campylobacter sp.
AAAGTTAAAATTTTTTTCAAAAAGAAGCCGTCATAAAAGATTCTAACGATAATTAAGCTAAACCTAGAGCACATCCGTTCTAAAGTTAAGAGTTTTTTTAAGAAAAATTTAAATAAATATATTTGTCATTTTATGACTTTGTAATTTAAACAACCTAAAATTTCGCCTAAATTACAAGATTTTTTATAAAATTCTTTCGCGATTTTTAAATTTTTATTTGTTCCAAATCCCATTTCATTCATTCCTGCGTAATTATTGCAAGCAAGCGCGTTTTGAAGTTCGCAACCTTTTAAATTTAATTTCAAGGCTTTGTTAAAATTTCGTTTTTGAAATTTTCCTATAAAATATGCTCCGCCTGCGATATAACAATCAAAAGCTACATTTTTTGCGCAACTTTTTTCATAAATTTCGGCATTTTGATCGATTAAATTTAAATGAGATTTTTTGTAAATTATCTCGCTTCCTCGCCAAGAATTTGCTAATTTTCCACTTTTTTGCGCACAACCAAAAATGCAAAAAACAACAAAAATTAGCAAAAAATTTTTCATTTACTTAAATCTTTTTTTTTAACTCTTCTAAAAGTTCTTCGATATTGTATTTTGCTCTGTAATTTTCACTCATCAGATGAATTATAATATCGCCAAGATCGATTACGCACCAATTATCGCTTTCTTCAATATTTAAAAAATTTGCACCAAGCGGTTTAAGATTTGTTTTAAGATCGTCTATCAAAGATAAAACATGACGAGAAGCTAAAATGTTTGCGATTATGACAAAATCGCTTATATAATCTTTTCCTTGCATGTCGATAACTTCGATATTTTCAGCCTTTTTTTTATTTAAAATTTCAGTTATTTTTTTTACTAAATTTTGCATTTTTATCCCCTGTAAAATTTTATTACATCTTCTCTAACGCAATCTGGAATTTTATCAAATTCAAAATTTTGTCTTATTTGAGAAGATGAGATATTAACATTTAAATTCAACTTTTGCAAATTAGATGGAATTAAAATTTCGTTTCTAGGTGCTACGACAAATTCGACCAATTCGCATAATTTATCAAATTTATGCCATTTATTTATGCTGATTAAATGATCGGCACCGATTATCAAATACATTTTATCAACAACATAAAATTTATATATATTTTCGATAGATTCTATCGTCGGCACTGGTCTTTTTTTCATAATTTCAAATCTACTTATAAAAACTTTTGGAATTTTTCCCCATAATTTTAAAGCCCATTTATATCTTAAATTTGGCTGAGCTGAGAACTCATTTTTAAAAGGATTTATAAAAGTTGGCATAATTATGAGTTTATCTATATCAAGTTCTTTTAGTGCAGTTTTGACAATCTCGTCGTGACCTATATGCGGCGGGTCAAAACTTCCACCATAAAAAGCTATTTTCATTTAATATTTTTTAACCTTAATTTTAGTAAAATTCTCGCAATTATATCTAAAAAAGGATAAAAGTATGGCAACAAAAATTGCAATAAATGGTTTTGGTAGAATTGGCAGGTGTGCCGCAAGAATAATCTCAAATCGAAGCGATGTTGAGTTAGTAGCCATCAATGATACAGCAAAAAGAGATTTAACAAGATATCTTTTACAATACGATACGGTTCATGGAGAATTTGATAAGAAAGTTGAAATTTTAAACGATGATTATATTTTGATAAATGGTAAAAAAATTAGAGTTTATTCTACTAGAGATTTAAATGAAATTGATTTTGCAAGTTTTGGTGCTGAAGTTGTTTTAGAATGCACAGGATCATTTTTGACAACTCCAAAATGTGAGCATTATCTAAAAAATGGCATAAAAAAAGTAGTTATGTCGGCCCCTGCGAAAGATGATACGCCAACTTTTGTTATGGGAGTAAATCACGAAACTTACAATGGTCAAGATATAATTTCAAATGCAAGTTGTACTACAAATTGTTTAGGTCCTGTAGCGAAAGTTATAGACGATATGCTTGGCATTGAAAAAGGGCTTATGACTACAATTCATGCTTACACAAATGGACAAAGTTTGGTTGATGTAAAATGTAGAGATTTTAGAAGAAGTAGGGCCGCAGCTTGCAATATAATCCCAACTACAACAGGTGCTGCAAAAGCTATAAATTTAGTTTTGCCACAACTTAAAGGAAAGATGCATGGACAAAGCGTCCGTGTCCCTGTGCCAAATGTTTCTATGGTGGATTTAAATGTCGTAACTTTAAAAAATACCAGCATTGAAGAATTAAATGCCGAATTTTGTCGTCGTTCAAAAACAGATATGAATGGAATTTTATTTGTCGATGAAGATCAAAGAGTTTCAAGCGATTTTTGCACAAATTCTTATTCAAGCATAGTTGCAAGCGATTTAACACAAGTAATTTGTGGAAATTTGATAAAAGTTATGAGTTGGTATGATAATGAATGGGGATATAGTAATAGACTTATAGATTTAGCGGTATTTGCAAATAATTTTAAAGGTTAAAAATGAACGAAATGAATAATAATTTATTATTATTAAAAGATATGAAAATTTTAAAAGATAAAAAAATTTTTATAAGATGCGATTTTAATACTCCCATAGATGAGTTTCAAAATATAACAGATGATAGAAGGATTAGAGCGGCTATTCCTACGATTAGATATTGTTTGGATGCTGGTTGCGCTGTGATTTTAGCAAGCCATTTTGGACGTCCAAAAAATGGTTATGATGAAAAATATTCTCTTTTGCCTGTAGCAAAAAGATTATCAAGAAGGATGAATAGAGAAATAATTTTTGCTCACGATGTTACAGGAAGCGATGCAAAAAATAAAGTAGAAAATTTAAAATC
The DNA here is from genome assembly GCA_947090385.1 of uncultured Campylobacter sp. Lineage (GTDB taxonomy): Bacteria > Campylobacterota > Campylobacteria > Campylobacterales > Campylobacteraceae > Campylobacter_B. The sequence goes on from CAMUNZ010000017.1 coordinate 2,828, forward strand.
CGGCGGGGTTATGTTGCTTGAAAATTTGCGATTTGAAAATGGCGAGACGAAAAATGATCCAGAATTTGCAAGAATTTTAAGCTCATATGTCGATTATTATGTAAATGATGCTTTTGGAGTTTGTCATAGAGCTCACGCTTCTGTTGATGCAATAACAAGTTTTTTTAATGAAACAAACAAAAGTGCTGGATTTTTACTTCAAAAAGAGATTGAATATGCTAAAAATTTAATCAAAAAACCAATTCGTCCTTTTGTGGCAGTTGTTGGCGGAAGTAAAGTTAGTGGAAAATTAGAAGCTTTGACAAATTTGCTTACAAAAGTTGATAAATTAATCATCGGTGGCGGTATGGCTTTTACATTTTTAAAATCACTTGGTATCGATATAGGAAAGTCTTTATTGGAGCCAGATTTAGTCGATGAAGCAAGAAAAATTTTAGAAAAAGGCAAAAAACTTGGAGTAAAGATTTATCTTCCTATAGATGTCGTAGCTGCTGATAAAATAAGTCAAGATGCTAATTCAAAATTTGTAACAACTCTTGAAATTCCAAAAGATTGGATGGGGCTTGATATAGGACCCGCTAGTATTAGGCTTTTTAAAGAGGCTTTAGAAGATGCACAAACTATTTGGTGGAACGGACCTATGGGTGTTTTTGAAATAGATAAATTTAATCGTGGAAGCATAAAAATAAGTCATGCTATTGCTGAAAGTCAAGCTACTACGGTTATAGGTGGTGGCGATACTGCTGATGTGATTGAAAGAGCAGGGGACGGTGACGAGATGAGTTTTATAAGCACAGGAGGCGGCGCAAGTTTGGAGTTAATAGAAGGAAAAGAGCTTCCTGGTGTAGTTGCGCTTTATAAAAGGGATTAGATGATTTTTGCAGCAAATTTAAAATGCAATCATACAAGATCAAGCTTTAGCGAATATGCAAACATAATAGAAGATGCTTTTTTATGCGATGATATTTATATTTTTCCGCCTAGTCCTGCTTTTTTGATTGGAAATTTTAGTTTTAAACAGGGAGCGCAAAATTTCTATCCTGCAAAAAATGGAAGTTTTACCGGCGAAATCGGTACCGATATGCTTGATGAGTTTAAAATTTCATCTGTTTTAATAGGACATAGCGAAAGGCGAAATTTAGGCGAAAAGGCTGAAATTTTAAAACAAAAATTTGATTTTGCAAAGTCAAGAAATTATAAAATTTTTTATTGCATAGGAGAAGATTTATCAACTTTAAAAAATGGCAAAAGAGACGAGTTTTTAAAATCTCAACTAGACATAATTGATTTAAAATATCCAAATTTAATCATTGCTTACGAGCCTATTTGGGCGATCGGAACTGGCGAAAGTGCTAGTTTTACTCAAATTGCAGAAACTTTAGGATTTTTATCAAATTTCACAGAAGCGCCACTACTTTATGGCGGAAGTGTAAATGCAAAAAATATCGCGCAAATTTTATCTATAAAAGATTGCTCTGGCGTTTTAGTTGGAACGGCTAGCTGGGATGCAAAAAGTTTTATAAATTTGATTAAAAATTGTGATTTCAATTAAATTATATTTATTAAATTTAGTTAAAATATCACCTCAAATCGCCACGCATTAAGCTCAAATTTGAGTAAGCGCTAATTTTTATTTTAATGCGGTATTGCGATGATTAGCGCATTCATTTTTTGTCGATCCTTTCGGATCTTTTTTGGGATGAAACTGCTTTTTTGGCTTGCAAAGCGAGATCTTCTTAGTTTTCCCTAAATTAGCTAGTTTTGTCCTTTTTATGGAGTTAAAAATGTTTCTTAAAAAAATCGAAATTTACCCAAATGAAGTTGGTTTTTTGTATAGAAAAAATCTTTTTATAAAACAATTGCAAAGTGGTGTTTATAAATTTTGTCCTTTTAGCGATTCAAAAGTTTTTACTCTTCCTACAAATTCTATGATTTTGACGATTACAAATCAGGAAATTTTAGATAAAGATAGCGTTGCTTTTCGTTTTTCTTATTTTTTATCTTATGAAATTTCTGATTTTGAAAAATGCCTTAAAATGCTAGATTTTAAACAAGAATTTTTACCTCAAATAGAAGAAAAGATTTCGCATATAAGCAAAATTTATGCAAGAGAAATTTTATCTAAGCTTGAAACTGCGGATATAATTGATCGAAATTATGAGTTTGATTTAGAAATTTTAAGCAAAAAATGTGAAAAGTTTGGCATAAAAATAACAGAATTTGAGATTATAGACACAACTTTCCCTAAACAAATTCAAGAACTTTTTGCTAAAAAATTAGAAAGCAAAATAAGATCCCAAATAGATTTAGAAAATGCAAGAACTACGATTGCTACGGCAAGAGCATTAAAAAATGCGGCTTCTATGCTTGATGAAAATACAAAATTTTTGCAAATTTTAGAAATTTTACAAAATGCTGTAAAAAATGGTAAAAATTCCTTTAATTTAGGAGAAATTCTCAAATAGTAAAAAAATAATTATTATAAATTTAGATTCAATTTATATAAAATTTATATAATCACAAACTTTAAATTTTAACAAGGAGAAAAAAATGAAATTAGGTAAAATTTTATTAGCTTTTTGTCTATTTTTCGCAACTTTTACTTTAGCTTGCGATTGTGATAAAGGTGAATCAAATATTTATGCTATAGGCGTTGCAACAAATAAAGCTGAAATTAAATCTATTTTGCAAAAAGCAAACGAACTCGCAAAAGATATGATTGAATTTGGCGAAAATGGAGACATTGAAATCGTAATAGGCAAAGATGGAGCAAAAATTTTTGTAAGTAAAGACGAAGAATCAAAAAAATTAGTTCGTGAAATTCAAAAAACATTGGAAGAGTCAAAATTTGTTAGAATTTTAGTTTGCAATGGTGCTCTTGAAAAAAATAAAATTGAGATAAAAAAATTACCTGAAGGTGTAAAAGTCGCAAAATCAGCTTTAAGAGAGTTGGTTGAAAAACAAATGAAAGGATATGCATTAATTCCAGCAAATTAAAAAATCGCCTAAAATTAGGCGATTTTATCTAAGCTTTGTTTACTTTCAAAGCTGCTTTATAAAATATATCAACTCCAACTTCTAAAGCTTTTTCATCAAAATCAAATCCGCAGTTGTGATGTCCAGCGCTTAATTTTGTTCCAATCATTAAATAACCGCTTTTTCCGCCTTGACTTTGAACTTTACTCATAAGATGAGCGAAATCTTCACAAGCACCAAAATCTAGTTTTTTTATGATTTTATCATTATCGATTAATTCGCTTTCTTTTGCGCACTCTTCATAAATTTCGCCCACTTCATCACTACTATCGCCACCAGCTGTTCCACCTGTAAGTTTTACTTCGTATTCTACACCGTGCGCTATGCTTACGCCTTTTACAATTTCCATAGCTTTTTCATACATAAATTCGTTTAATTGCGTAGTTTCGCCACGAGTTTCACAAGCTAAAAATCCATTTGGAGCGATTACATTTCTTCCTTCTCCAGCGATTAATTTACCGACATTTATCCTAGTTACTCCATTTGCATTTCTTGTGATAGCGTGCATTAAAAGAGCTGCGTTTGCCGCCGCTAAAAGTGCATTTGCTCCATCTTGTGGTGCTCCAGCTGCATGTGCAGAAATTCCTTTAAAATATACATCAAATTTGCTTGTTGCTAAAAATTTATTTGTTTGACAAATAAGCATTCTATTTTCTTTTGCTTGAAATCCTATATGTCCCCCAAAAAGATAATCCACTCCATCTACAACTCCTGCTTTTTCCATGCCAACAGCGCCCCTTGTTCCTTCTTCTGCTGTTTGAAAAATGAAGCGGAATTTTCCATTAAATTTACCTAAATTTTGGATGATTTTTTCGGCTAAAGCAAGTCCTATCGTGATATGCCCGTCATGTCCGCAAGCGTGCATACAAAAATCAACATCACCTCTGAAATTTTCTTTAACCGGGCGATGATTTTCATCTTTTCTTTCACAAACATCAACAGAATCTATATCAAATCTAAAAGCTGTAAATTTACCTTTTCTTCCAGTATCTATATCTGCAACTACACCAGTTTGCGCAAATTCAATCATAGGTGATAAAAATTTTTGCTCTTCTTGTGTAAGTAAAGTTTTAGCTCTTTTTATGGCTTCTTCTTTTTCTTTGTCGCTTCCAACGCCTTGCATATAGTTTTTATCGACAATTTTATCGCCAAGTGAAATTTCAAAACCTAAATTTTGCATAAAACTCGCTATTTTGCAACTTGTAAAAAATGTAAACCAACCACTTTCTGGATGAGAGTGGAAATACCTTCTAGTTTTTACTAAGTCCATGCTTTACTCCTCATTTGCTAATTTGATTAGCATTTCGCATAAAACTTCACAGCCTTTTATGGCATCGTCAAAGTTGATACTTTCAAGGATATTATGTGAAATTCCATCTTTACAAGGTATAAAAATCATACCAACTTTTTTTGCGATGCTATTCATATGCATAGCATCGTGTCCGGCACCACTTGGTAACATAATACAATTTATATTCTTATTTGTAGCTGTATCGAAAATCATTGAGTTGATACTTAAATCTAAAATTACAGGCATATCTTTTGCTAAATTTTTTATTTCAAATTTTACATCGCGATGTTCGCAAATTTTTTCAATCTCTTTTAATATCAAATCGTTTGCCCTATTTAGGCTATTTTTTGTTATATCTCTTATATCTATGCCTAAAATGCATTCGCCAGGAATTACGTTTAAAACTCCAGGGATTGTTTTTATATATCCAGTCGTCGCGACGCTTGTTTTTTCTAATTCAAATTTAGCTATTCTTTCTACAGCTAAAACGATTTCGCTTGCCACGCAAAGTGCGTCTTTTCGCATATTCATAGGTGTTGCACCACTATGATCTGCACGACCAAAAATTTTAACTTCATATCTAATCGGCGCCGCAATTGCGCTAACTGCACCAAGAGTTGCTTTTTGATTTTGCAAAACTGGACCTTGTTCGATATGAAGTTCGATATAAGAGTGATAAAAATCATTAGGTTTTATGGCATTTTGCAAATTTTCTACATCAAATCCGCATTTTTTTGCTGCATCAAAAACGCTTATTTTGTCATCATCTTTTAAATCTTTTAAATTTTGTTTGTTTAATTTGCCAGAAATTACTTTACTTCCTAAAGTTGCCATTTTAAATCTGCTACTTTCTTCACAGGAAAATACTATAAGTTCAAGAGATCTTTTAAAATTTACGCCATTTTCTTTTATACTTCTTATAGCTTCAAGTCCGCACATTACGCCTAAAGTTCCGTCATAAATTCCACCATTTGGCACGCTATCTATGTGGCTTCCTACGCTTACGGCTGGCAAATTTGGATTTTTTCCGTCAATTCTTGCGAAGATGTTTCCGATTTCATCTATTTTAATTTTAAATCCAAAATCTTTTAAAATTTTTAGCAAAAATTCTCTAGCTTCTAAATCCTCTTTTGAAAAAGCTAATCTTGTTATGCCACCATTTTTTAAAGCACCGAATTTTGAAATTTCAGAAAAATCTTTTTTCAATCTTTTTTCGTTTATCATTTTTAAACTCCTAGTCTAAAATTATTTTTTTAAGTGTAATTGCAAAAAGTATTACGCATAGACAAATGAGCGCGATTTTTTGCTTTTTTCTGTCTATCGACTTTGCAAGTTTTACGCCAAAACTTACGCCAAAAAGCGATCCGATACCAATCAAAATTCCAAGCTCGTAATTTACAAATCCTTTCATCGAAAGGCTTATAAAACCAGAAATTGAACTAAAAATTACAAAAAAAAGCCCAGTGCTTACGGCTTTTTTGATATCATAATTTAAAAATCCTATCAAAATCGGCATTATCAAAATCGAACCGCCAATCCCAACACTTATCGCAAAAGCCCCAGTAAAAACACCTAAAATAAATAAAATAATTTTACTATCGTTTGTTTTGCCTTTTGGAGTTGGCTCGCTTAAAAAAAGTTTTATTATGTTAAAAATTTGCAAAAATCCAAGCATAAAAAGTAGAGTTTTCGAACTTAAAGTTTCAACGATAATCCCGCTAAAACTAGCACCAACAAGCCCACCAAAACCAAGAATAAACGCTGTTTTTGGATCAAACATTTTGTTTTTAAAATTTATATACGAACCATAAACCGAACTAAAAACCATTTGTATAATTGAAATTCCAATAGCAAATTTTATATCAAAACCAAAAAGCATCATAACAGGAACAACGACACCGCCGCCGCCAATGCCAAAAAATCCGCTTAAAAATCCAACACCGGCACCAAAAATGCAAAATAGTAAATCTTCCAAAAATTTCCTTCTGAATAAAATTTTGGTAATTTTATTTAAAATTTGCATAAAATCTATTAAAATTAAGCAAAATTTCAAAAAAGGTAAAAAATGCAAATTTTAGACGATGAATTTTACATGAATTTAGCCATAAAAAAAGCGTGGGAATTTCAAATTTTAACCTATCCAAATCCTGCTGTTGGCTGCGTGATTTTAGGTAAAAATGGCGAAATTTTAAACATTGCAGCACATGAAAAATTTGGAAGTTTTCATGCAGAATTTAATGCGATTTTAAATGTTTTAAAAATTTTAAAACCTGATTTAAATTTTCCAAAAACTACACAAGAAATTTATGATTTTATACTAAAAAATCATGATGATATTTTTAAAAATGCGACGATTTTTGTCACGTTGGAACCTTGCAATCATTTCGGCAAAACGCCACCTTGCTCGAATTTGATAGCAAAACTTGGATTTAGAAGAGTTGTTGTTGGGATAAGAGATTTAAACAAAATCGCAAGTGGCGGAATCGAACTTTTAAAATCAAATAAAATCGAGATAAAAGTCGGAGTTTGCGAAGAAAAATGCAAAGAATTGATTGAGCCTTTTTTAAAATGGCAAAGCGGAAATTTTAGTTTTTTTAAGATTGCGATTTCGCAAAATGGAGTTATAAATGGAAAAATTAGTGGTGAAAATTTGCAAATCTTAAATCATAAAATTAGATCAAAAATTGATCTTTTAGTAGTTGGTGGAAATACTGTAAGAACCGATCGTCCGATTTTGGATGCAAGAAAAATTTCTGGTAAAAATCCAGATGTTTTTATATATTCAAATTCGCAAAATTTTGATAAAACAATCCCACTTTTTAATGTAAAAGATCGTGATGTTAAAATTTCTAAAAATATAAATGAAATTTGTCAAAAAAGGCTTGTTATGATAGAAGGTGGGGAAAATTTTATCAAAAATTTACCAAAATTTGTTGCTCATTTTTTGATTTTTTATTCAAATGATTTTTTAAATGGTGAAAATTTAAAACTAAATTTGAATTTAAAACTACTATTTTTAGGACAAAAAGGCGAAGAATTTTACGGCTGGTATAAAAAATAAAAAATTTTTATTAAAATATCACACTATTTATGTTACAATTACAGCCATTTTTAAGTAAAGGATCTCCATATGAAAAAATATTTTATGTTGGCTTTTTTATTTGCGATGGGCTGTGTATGGGCAAACAATTTAAATGAAATTCGAACTCAAAAAGTCGTAAGAGTTGGCGTTTATGAATCAGAACCGCCGTTTAGTAAAAAAACTGATAGTGGTTTTGAAGGTTTTGAAGTAGAATTAGCGAAAAAAATTTCTGAAGCTATTTTGGGCTCTAGTGACGGTAAAATAGAATTTGTAGGCATGACAAATGAACAACGTTTCCCAGCTTTGCAAGAAAATAGAGTTGATTTTGTGGTTGCAGCTGTGAGTATGACAAAAGAAAGAGAAGGACTTGCTGATTTTTCAATGCCTTATTTTTCTGTAAGTTTAGGACTTTTAACAAAAAAAGATTCTCCAATACAAAAAATTTCCGATTTAGCTTCATATAAAATAGGCGCAATTGCAAAAACTACTGGCGAGGCTTTTTTAAAAGAAAAAAATGCAAATTTTATGTATTGCAACGATTCTGTTGATTGCTATAAAAAAGTTAAAAAAGGCGAGCTTGATGGATATATAAATAATAACCTTTTTGTTATGGCTTATCCTATTTTGGACACTTCTATGTCTGTGAAATTAAAAAATCTTGGTGGAGCGGTTTTTCTAGCTATCGCTGTGCAAAAAGGAAATACTGAATTGTTAGATTTTATAAATGATCAGCTTATTTTATTAAACAAAAATGGATTTTTCAGAAAAGCTTATGAAAATACTTTTGTGCCGTTTTATAAAGGAACTGTAGATAAAAAGTATTTTTTATTAGAAGATTTATATAGTAGTCTTTTGTAAAATTTTTAGCTAAAAATAATGGTGGTCCCGATTGGACTCGAACCAACGACTTCCACCATGTCAAGGTGACACTCTACCAACTGAGTTACGGGGCCGATTTTTATGTTTTAATTTGTTTGGATGGTGGGTTCACCAGGATTCGAACCTGGGACCATCCGGTTATGAGCCGGATGCTCTAACCAACTGAGCTATGAACCCAAAAAAGAATGCATATTATATATATATTTAGCTTTAAAAAAGTTTAAAAATAAAAATTTCTTGCATATTTTATGCAAGAAATTTTTTTAAACTTCATATCTTTCTCATGGTTTCATCTCAATGATTTTACAAGGAAGCCCTTGCGTCATAAGCTCGTCCATAAAAGGCTTTGCGTCAAATTCTTCCATATTAAACACGCCTTTACCACTCCATTTTCCAAGTGCTATCATCTTAGCCCCAATCATCGCTGGAACGCCCGTTGTGTAGCTTACTGCTTGTGCGCCAGTTTCGGCGTAGCATTTTTCGTGGTCGCAGACATTATAGATGTAAATTTGCTTTTCTTTGCCGTCTTTTAGCCCACGAATTACGCAGCCTATGTTTGTTTTACCTTTTGTTCTTTCGCCTAAACTTGCTGGGTCTGGCAAAAGTGTCTTTAAAAACTGAATCGGCACGATTTTCACGCCGTCATGTTCTACTTCATCAATTCTTAGCATTCCGACATTTTGCAAACATTTCATATGTGTTAAATAACTCTCTCCAAATGTCATAAAAAAGCGGATTTGTTTAAGTCCTTTGATATTTTTGCTAAGGCTTTCAAGCTCTTCGTGATAAAGTAAATAGCTATCTTTTACGCCAACTTCTGGATAGTCCCATTTAAAGCTTATTTCCATCGGTTTTGTCTCGACCCACTCGGCATTTTCCCAGTTTGTTACTTTTTGATTAGTTGAGGTCTCGCTTTTTTTCCAGTATCTTCCGTTTGCTGAGACTTCTCTTAAATTTATCTCAGGGTTGAAATTTGTCGCAAACGCATATCCGTGATCTCCTGCGTTACAATCCAAAATGTCGATGTAGTGAATCTCATCAAATAAATATTGCTGTGCATACGCACAAAAAACATTTGTAACACCTGGGTCAAATCCGCTTCCAAGAAGCCCTAAAATCCCAGCTTCTTTAAACGCCGCGTCTTTTTGCCACTGAAATTTATATTCAAATTTTGCAGTATCAGGGTGTTCGTAATTTGCAGTATCAATGTAGGTAATTTTAGCCTTTACGCACGCATCCATCAAACTTAAATCCTGATAAGGAAGTGCTACATTTAGTAAAATCTCAGCCCCAGTTTTTTTTATCAAATTTACAACCGCATCTGTATCATCAGCGTCGATTTCATCTGTAAAAATTTCAACGCCTAAGCGTTCTTTTATAAAACTTGCTATTTTGTCGCATTTACTTTTTGTTCTACTTGCAAGAGTGATTTTTGTAAAAACATCGTGGTTTTTTGCCGCTTTAAAAGTTGCAACTTGACTTACGCCACCAGCTCCGATAATCAATAAATTTGCCATTTTTATCCTTTAAAATTATTTTTATTAGCTCATCTTAAATCTTTTAAATAATCACTTATCAAAAATGCCATTTCAAGGGCCTGATCGGCGTTTAATCTTGGATCGCATTGAGTTTGATAAGCTTTTTTTAAATCATCTTTTGTGAGATTAAAAATTCCTCCAGTGCATTCTGTGACGTCTTGTCCAGTCATTTCCAAATGCACTCCACCAGGATTTATGCCTTCACTTTTGCAAATTTCAAAAAAGCTTTTTACTTCGCTTAAAATTTTATCAAATTCCCTTGTTTTGTAATTATTTTCTGTTTTTATTGTATTTCCATGCATTGGATCTATGCTATAAACGATTTTTAATCCCTCTTTTTTTAAATCTTTGAAAATTTTTGGCAAATTTGATTTTATTTTTTCAGATCCCATTCTAATGATTATATTTAATCTCCCAGCTTCATTTTTTGGATTTAAAATTTTAGATAAATTTAAAATATCTTCGCTTGTGCTATTTGGTCCGATTTTTACGCCGATTGGATTTTTAACTCCACTTAAAAAATGCACGTGAGCGTCATTTATATCTCTCGTTCTTTCGCCAATCCAAAGCATATGAGCTGAACAATCATAATTTTGTCCCGTTAAACTATCAACTCTTGTCAAAGCTTCTTCGTAATTTAAAAGCAAAGCTTCATGCGATGTAAAAAATGAAGTTTCGCTTAGAGTCGGCGCATTTTTATTATTAAGTCCGATAACTTCCATAAATTTTAAAGTTTTACTAATTTCTTCGCAAAGTGAGCTAAATTTTTCAGTTTTTTTTGAAAAACCTAAATTCCAGTTGTGAATTTGATGAAGATCAGCTAAACCGCCACGAGAAAAAGCGCGCAATAAATTCAAAGTCGATGCACTTTGAAAATACGCTTCTATCATTCTTTTTGGATCTGGAATTCTTGCTTGTTCGTTAATTTCTGTGCTGTTTATTATGTCACCTCTGTAGCTTGGTAATTTTATACCATCAATTTCTTCAAAATCGCTACTTCTTGGTTTTGCAAATTGTCCAGCTACGCGTCCGATTTTAACAACTGGCATTTTACCGGCAAAAGTTAATACTACAGCCATTTGCAAAATCACTTTAAACATATCTCTGATATTGTTTGATCTAAAATTTGAGAAACTTTCAGCGCAATCTCCGCCTTGAAGCAAAAATGCCTCTCCTTCACAAACAAGCGCTAATTTTTCTTTTAAACTTCTTACTTCGCCAGCAAAAACAAGTGGTGGAAGATTTTTTAATTTTTCTTCACATTGTTTTAACTCTTCTAAATCTTGATAAATAGGTTGTTGTAAGGCTTTATAATTTCTCCAACTCTGTCTTGACCATTCCATATTATCTCCCTAAATTTTTGAAAAATAAAATCATAGATGATACCGAAAAATTTATAATTTATTAATTAAAAAGCAATTAAAATCCTAGGCAAAAATTTTTGGAGTTTATTTTTGAGAAAGAATGAAAAAATAGGATTATTTTACGGAATTTTAAGCTATATTTTATGGGGAGGATATCCAATATATTTTAAATTTTTAGAGCATATAAATCCTCTTGAAGTTGTTTTACATAGAATGGTTTGGGCTTTTGTTTTTTTGTTTATTGCTATAAAAATTTTAAAAAAATATAGAAATGTATTGAGATTTTTAAGGATAAAAAGAGTTGTTTTTATACTTTTTATAACTGGAATTTTGATTAGTTTAAACTGGGGAATTTATGTTTATGCAGTCACAAATGATCAAATTTTAGAATGCGCTTTAGGATATTTTATAAATCCTTTGATGTCTATTTTGCTTGGAATTATTTTTTTAAAAGAAACGCCGACTTTGGCTATTAAAATTTCGATTTTTTTAGTTTTGGTAGCTATTTTTATACAAATTTTTTCTATGGGAAAACTTCCTGTAATTTCGTTAGTTTTGCCGGCAACTTTCGCATTTTATGGGCTTATAAGAAAAAAAATTTTTGTTCCCGCAATTGAGGGGCTTTTTATCGAAACTATGCTTGTTTTTCCTTTTGCTTTAATTGGACTTTTTATCTTTGCAGAAAATGGGATTATGCATTTTAGTCCGAATTTAGATGGATTTTTACTATTTTTTAGTGGAATTGTAACAATAGTGCCACTTCTTACTTTTAACATAGCAGTAAATAAATTAAAACTTACGACAATTGGCTTTTTGCAGTATATTTCTCCAACTTTTGCGATAATTTTAGCGATTTATTATGGTGAAATTTTAAGTTTTGATAAAATTTTAAGTTTTGCTATTATTTGGATTGCGATTGTTATGGTTAGCGTTTCGAATTTGAAAAAAAGGAGACAAATTGAGCATTGAATTAGTTGTTATAATCACGCTATTTGTGGCATTTTGGTTATATTACGAGATAAATAAAATAACTAAAAAAATTCATAATAACGAAGGCGAAGATTTAAGTAAATATATAAAATTTTGTGATGTTATAAACAATGAAATTTTAAAATTACTTGAATTTGAAAAAAAATCGCTTAATAGAGATGAAATTTTAGAAAATATAGGACTTTTTTCAAAAGAGTTGGTTTTTTTACAAAATTCGCATTATACAAATAAAAATAGTTTAATTTGGGATCAAAAACTCGCACAATTTTTAACGAAATTTGATTTATTTGTAAATAAAAATTTTGGTGAAGAAAAATCGGACGAAATCAGAAAAATTTTGAAAGATAAATTTTAATTTTTTTAGATAAAATAACAAATTTTATTTTTATAAGGTGATTTAAAAATGGATATTAGAAAAGAGTATTTAGAGTTTTTTAAAAGCAAAAAACATGAAATTTTTCCATCTGCTCCGCTTGTGCCAGATGATGCGACTTTACTTTTTACAAATGCTGGGATGGTTCCTTTTAAAAATATTTTTACAGGCGCCGTTCCGCGCCCAACTCCGCCAAGAAGAACTACTTGTCAAACATCTATGAGAGCTGGCGGAAAACACAATGATCTTGAAAATGTTGGTTTTACTGCTCGTCATCATACTTTTTTTGAAATGCTTGGAAATTTTAGTTTTGGCGATTATTTTAAAGAACAAGCTATAACTTATGCTTGGGAATTTGTGACTGAAAGATTGTGTTTGCCAGCTGATAAACTTTATGTTACGACTCACGAAAAAGATGATGAAGCTTATGAATTTTGGAAGAAATTTGTAAAAGAGGATCATATTTATAGATTTGGTGATAAAGATAATTTTTGGGCGATGGGCGATACTGGTCCTTGCGGTCCTTGTAGCGAAATTTTCTTCGATCAAGGTGATAAATATTTTAAAGGTAAAGAAGATTGCATGGGAGGCGATGGTGATCGCTTTTTGGAAATTTGGAACCTTGTTTTTATGCAATTTGAAAAAAGCATGAGTGGAGATATAAAACCTCTTCCTAAACCTTCGATTGATACCGGAATGGGGCTTGAAAGAGTTACGGCTATAAAAGAGGGAGTTTTTAGTAATTATGATTCTTCGCTTTTTATGCCAATAATAGATGAAATTTCTAATTTATCTGGTAAAAAATATAATTACGACGATGGCGCTGGTTTTAGAGTAATTGCCGATCATATAAGATCTGTTACGTTTTTACTCGCACAAGGCGTGAATTTCGATAGAGAAGGTCGTGGTTATGTTTTAAGAAGAATTTTAAGAAGAGCCGTTCGTCACGGATATCTTCTTGGATTTAAAAAGCCATTTATGCATAAACTTGTCGATATTTTAGTTAAATTGATGGGTGAGCATTATGAATATTTAAAAGATAGAAAAGAAGCTGTGAAAGAGCTGATTTTACTTGAAGAAGAGAGATTTTATGCGACTTTGAGTTCTGGAATTTCGTTATTTAACGAAGAGCTTGAAAAAACGGATAAAATTTTTAGTGGCGAAGTAGCTTTTAAACTTTATGATACTTATGGTTTTCCTTTCGATTTAACACAAGATATGTTAAAAGATAAAAATTTAAAAGCCGATGAAAAAAAATTTGATGAATTGATGAATGAGCAAAAAGTTCGTGCAAAAGCTTCTTGGAAAGGAAGTGGCGATGAAATCATAAATAAAGGCGATTTTAAAGAACTTTTAGAAAAATTCGGTGAAAATAATTTTATCGGTTATGAAACTTCAAACTGTGAGAGTAAAATTTTGGCCATTTTAAATAATGATTTTAAAAAAATAGATACTTTAGTTGCTGGAAATAACGGCTGGATTATGCTAGAAAACACTCCATTTTATGCGACAAGTGGCGGTCAAAGCTGTGATACTGGATTTATAAACACAAATGCAGTTTTGCAAACACAAAAATTTTATGGTTTAAATTTATCTCAGATTGAAGCAAATGTAAGTTTAAAAATCGGCGATATTGTAAAATGTGAGGTTAGCGAAGATAGAAAAGAGATCGCTAGGCATCATAGTGCCACTCATTTATTACATTTTGCTTTGAGAAAAATTTTAGGTGAAAATGTCTCTCAAGCTGGAAGTTTAGTTGAAAAAAATCGTTTAAGATTTGATTTTTCTTATCCAAAAGCTTTAACTTACGAACAATTAGAAAAAATAGAAAATATAATAAATTCTATGATTTGTAAAGGCGGACAAAGAAAAATCGAAATTATGGATATAAACGAAGCTAAAAAAAGTGGCGCAATCGCGCTTTTTGGCGAAAAATACTCATCTAAAGTTAGAGTTTTAACTCTTGGAGAAAGCAAAGAATTGTGTGGCGGAATTCACGTTGAAAATATAAATGAAATCGGCTCATTTTTTATCACAAAAGAGAGTGGCGTAAGCGCTGGAGTTAGAAGAATTGAAGCTGTTGTTTCATTAGCTGCTTATGATTACGCAAAGAAATTTCGTCAAAATTTTAGTGAAATTTGCGAAATTTTAAAAACAAATGAGCCAAAAATTGCCATAAAAAAATTAAAAGATGAAAATAAAGATTTAGAAAAACAGCTTTCAAAAATTAGCTCAAATACAAAGATAAATTTTGTAGAAATTTCTGGTGTAAAAGTAGCTGTTTGCGAGTTTAGTGGTGATATAAAAGAAAAAATTGATGAGGTAAAAAATAAATTAGAAAAAGTTGTTATTTTGCTTATAAAAAATGATGATGGAAAAATTTCTCTTGCAAGCGGTGTTAAAAATGCAAACGTAAAAGCTGGAGAGATTGTAAAATTTGCTGCAAAAATTCTTGGCGGTGGCGGTGGCGGACGCGATGATTTTGCGACAGCTGGTGGAAAAGATGTAAGCAAAATAAAAACTGTCTTAAAAGATAGTTTTAAATTCATAAAAGAGAAAATTTCTTGAACGGATCTTTTGCAAGGATAGAGCACATTTGGCCATTGATTTATGAGCTTTCGCTGACATTTTTAGTGGCTATTTTTGTAGTTTTGATGCTTTATCCTAAATATTTTTTGCCGACAACAAATTCCGACGTTTGCGAGAAAATTTTTAAAGAGTATAAAAAGATAGAAATTTTAGTAATTATTTTATTGGTTTTATTAAGTGTTAGTAGCTATTTTTTTGCTCTTTATGATGAAAAAGTTCTTATAAAAGATCCAATGATTGAAGCCATAATCGCCACAAAATGGGTTTTGATCACTTATATAATCGTAAATTTTTCTTACATGCATTATAAATTTTTACAAAGCAAAAAAAGTTTTAAAATCAAAAATTTTTTAGAAGTTTGTGAAAATTTGGCGATAATTTCATATTTTTCCATATTGAACATCGTTGTTTGTATTTTGATAATTTATTTAAATATCGCGCTTGGTGATTTAAAATGGTAAATTTGATATCAACTTCTCCGACAAGAGCTAAAATTTTGCAAGAATTTGGCATAGATTTTAAACAGATAAAATTTGATTTTGATGAAAGTAAAATTAAAAAAAATAATCCAAAAATTTATTCTTACAATGTAGTTTGCGAAAAACTTAATCAATTTAAAAATGCAAATTTAAACTTAGATAATCTTCTTTTTGCGGATTCTTGCGTGGTTTGCAATAACGAAATTTTAGGCAAAGCAATTGATAAAAACGAAGCTTTTAAAATGTTAAAAATGCAAAGCGAAAATTTCGCAAGCGTTATAACATCTATGATTTTTATAAGTAAAAAAATGCAAATTTTCGATGTAAGCGAAACAAAGATTAAATTCTTAAAATTCTATGATGAAGATTTGCAAAATTACATACAAAGCGAAGATTGGCGAGGAAAGGCTGGCGCTATGATGATCGAGGGATTTAATAAAAAATATATTGATAAAATAAATGGCGAAATTTGTGTAGCTCGCGGATTAAATGCAAAAATTTTGAAGGCATTTTTATGATTAGAATTTTTTTTTCTTTTATTATTTTGATGATTTTTGGCGTTGTTAGCGTTATTTTGTATTTTTATTCTCTTGTTGTTGAAGATATAAAAAAAGTTGTTGATTATAAACCAGAACTTACAACTCAAATTTTTGATAGAAATGATGAATTAATCGCAAATATATTTAATGTAGAAAATAGACTTTATATAAAATTCGATGAAATTCCAGGAAGAGTTGTAGAGGCTTTAACTGCGATTGAAGATACATCTTTTTTTGAACACAAAGGTATAAATTTCGAGGCTATTTTTCGTGCGATGGTAAAAAACGTAAAAGCCATGCAATTTGTAGAAGGCGCTTCGACTTTAACTCAACAACTTGTAAAAAATCTTGCTTTAAGCCCAGAAAAAAAATTAGATAGAAAGATAAAAGAGGCGATTTTATCTTTTAAAATAGAAGATGAATTAACAAAAGAAGAAATTATAGAAAGATATTTAAACGCTGTATATTTTGGTCACGGATATTATGGGATAAGAACGGCTGCGTTTGGATATTTTCATAAAAATTTAGACGATTTAAGTTTAAAAGAAATTTCTATGTTAGTTGGTATGCCAAGGGCTCCTAGCGAATATGATCCGACAAAACATTTGGATTTATCTTTATCAAGAGGAAATCGCGTCGTAAGTAGATTATTTGAGCTTGGATGGATAAACGATATCGAATACAATGAAGCTATCAAAGAAACTCCAAAAATTTTTGACGATACTTTAACTATGAATAAAGCGCCATATGTAGTTGATGAAGTTATAAAAGAGTTAAATAAATTAAATTTACCATATAAAACATCCGGTCTTACTGTGCGAACTTCTATAGATTTAAAAACACAAGATATAGCACAAAATGCTTTAAAATTTGGATACGAAGAGATTTTAAAAAGAGACAAAAAAGCAAATCCTGCGAATTTAAATGGAGCGATTGTAGTAACTCATCCACAAAATGGTGATATTTTAGCACTTGTTGGCGGAGTTGATTACAAACAAAGTAGTTTCAACAGAGCTACTATGAGCACGAGACAGCCAGGATCATCTTTTAAACCGTTTATTTATCAAATAGCGCTTGATAATGGTTACTCTCCTATGACCCAAATTCCAGATATCCAGCAGCAGTTTGACACAACGATAAAAAATAAAAAAGAGACTTGGAAACCAAAAAATTATGGCGGAAAATACAAAGGTTATATTTCGATGAAACAAGCCTTAAAAGAATCTAGAAATTTGGCGACTATAAATATGATGAATGATATCGGCATGCAAACTGTTTCAAATAAACTTGATAACATCGGTTTTGATTGGGTTCCTAGAAATTTATCAATCGCGCTTGGAAGTTTTGGAATTTCTCCTTTAAATTATGCTAAATTTTATTCAATGTTCCCAAATTTTGGGCAAATTGTTACACCAAGACTTATAACAAGCATAGAAATTTCAAATGGAAATGTTATGAGTTTTGAAGCAAATAAATACATAGTCGATCGCCCAGAGCAGATATATCTAATGCAAAATATGTTAAAAGCCGTCGTTGAAAGTGGAACAGGTAGAAGAGCAAGAGTTGAAAATATAGAAATTTGTGGAAAAACTGGCACTTCAAATGATAGCATTGATGCGTGGTTTGTGGGATTTACTCCAGAAATTTTGGCATTAGTTTGGTATGGAAATGATAATAACGCACCGATGAAAGCAAATGAAGGTGGAGCAAGGACGGCAGCTCCGGTATTTAAAGAATTTTTGAGTAAATATATAGAAATTTATCCTAAT
>CAMUNZ010000018.1 GCA_947090385.1 uncultured Campylobacter sp.
ATTATAAAAAATTCAAAAATTGATTATAGAAAAAATGGCTTACTCGCGATTTCTGCTCACGAAATTGATGTAAATAAAGACGGAAACGGATTTCACGATTTTAAAGATAATCAGATAAAAATTTATGATTCTGTTTTAAAAAATCTTAATGAAGTAAAAATTCATGGAGAAAAGAATTTTTTAGATTATGATAAAAGAAGAAATATTTATGTAACAAATAATAAAATTTTCTTATCAAATAGCGGTAATGGAAAATTTGGAAATACAAGCGTTGATGGAAAACTTATAACACCTGTTTTAGAAACTAGCGGACAAAATATCAATATTGCTGATTTATCGAAAGTTTTAAGTTTTGAATTTCATTTAACAAATTCCAAGGTTGTTGAAGAAAAAGGAGAAAAATTTTATAAAACAGATGGAAAAACGCCGATTTTGATAGTGCAAAACAGAGTTAATTTATCTGATAAAAAAGCAAAATTACATTTTCATGGCAATCAAGATTTTGGTAAAAATCCAAAATTTGGTTTGATAAAAAATTCAAACGATAAATTTGGCGAAATAAAAGTCGAAAAAGGACTTATTTCAAAATATGATAGTAAAAATTTAGAACAAATCAATAAAAATGGCACTTTATATGTTAAGTTAAAAGGTGAAAATTACGTGGCAAATATTGATAAGAAAAAAGGTGATCTCTTTATATCTTCGCAGTTTTCTCAATTATTAAATGTTTTAAAAACAAATGATATTATAAATTCAAAAATACTTAATATATCAAAAAATATAGATTTAAAAAACGATTTTTTTGTTTTTGCTTATGCCGATAAATATAAAACAAAATATAAAAATTTCAATAGCGATGTTAAGGCGCAAACATATACTTTTGGTTTAGCTAAGAAAAATGATAATTTAACTAGTGGATTTTTTACTCAATATAGCAACGGAAAATTTGATGAAAAATTCCAAAATTACTCTTTTGACTCTAAGACTAAACTTTATGATATAGGTTTTGTTTCAAAATTTGATTTCACAAAGTTTTATATTGATGGACACGCTAAAATAGGACAAATTCAAAGTAAAAATAATTTTAATTTGGATGAGAAAATTTCAAAAAAATTAAAACAGAATTTTTATACATTGTCTGCTTTTGTTGGAAATAATACAAATATTACAAATAATGTATATTTTGATAATAAAATCGGACTTTCTTATGCAAAAATTGAATCTAAAAGCGTAAAACATAATAAAGATGTTTTAAAATTAGACGAAATTGCTTCAAATAAAGCGGAAATCAAAAATAGTTTAGGTATTAAATTTGATTCAATTTTTACTTATTTAGGAACAAATTTCGAGTATGAATTTTTGGCAAATGCAAAAATTTATGAAGATGAAGCAGTATATGAAAAAAATTATAAAGGTTTTTCGTATGGCGGACATTTGGGCGCGGGAATGAATTTTGCAAATGCTACAATTTTGCTTGAAACAGATTTTTTAAAAGGAAAAAGAGAAGAACTTAATGGAAGTTTAGGATTCGTATATAAATTTTAAAAAAGTGGCTTTTAAGCCACTTTTTATTTTATAATCTTTGATTTTTCAACAATTCTTGGAACGCCTGTTACTCCAGCATTTTGGAATTTTTTTGCTATTTTTTGTATGTTTTCTAATTCTTTATCTTCAACTTTTTCAGTTAATGTGATTTTTTCATCATAATATTTTTTTACAATGGCGATTTTGTCATTATCTGTTTTTGCTTTTCTTGTATGTTTTAAAATAAGTGCAGATTTTTGATAAGACGAAATTCCATGAACTGGTACAAAAATCATTTCAATGTTGAATTTTTCAAGTCTTTTGTCGATTTGGCTAAGTTCTTGCCTACAATACGGACATTCAGGATCTGTAAAAACCACCAAAGTCTCTTTTTTTGGATCGTTGCCGATTTTTACGATATTTTCAGCTTTTTCGTTTTTATATTGTGTTGCTATTTTTTTGTTGTTTATTTCGTTTTCGTATTTTACTTTTAAAGATTCTTGAGATTTTATATCTATAATATCAAAAAAAGCAAGATTATCTTTTGTAAAAACAAACTCATTTTGAACTCCGCCCTCGTGTTCTACTTTTAAAATTACCAAATCGTATCCAGGTGCTTCTTTTAAAGAAATTCTATTTTCCACGCTAATTTTTACATTACTAGGTGCGCCACTATAAAGCTTCAAAATTTCTTCGTTGCTAGCTCCGAAAAGCGTTCCAAAAGCAACTAAACTTAAAACTATTTTTTTCATTTTTATCCTTTAAATAAAAAATTTCGTTTGATTATATTAAAATTTCATAAATTTATAATAATTTAAGCGATATTTTTTATCAATTTTTCAAAAAAGTTTTTTCATAATTTTATTTAAATGAAAATTTTATAAATTTTAGCGACAAATTTAGATTTTTATGCTAAATTGCGAGAAATTTTCAAAAAGGATTTTTATGAAAAATTTTTTTGGTTTTATTTTGATTTTTTTTATTTTTGGATGTTCAAATAAATATGAAGTGCCACAAATTTCACTTCGCACAAGTGAGCCGATTTTTTTAAACGAAAAGCCAAAAAATGATAAAATTTTTATAAATGTTGCAGATGAAAGAGGCGAAAATTTAGATTTAAAAGCTTTTTTTGAAAAAAAATTTTTAAATCTTGATTATAAACTTGCTAAAACTGAAGAATTAGCCGGGATAAATATAAAAATTTATATTTCAAATTTAAATCAAAAAATACAAAAAGAATTTTTTATAGATCCTTTTGATTGTATGCCGTTTTGGGGTTGCAGATATGATCCAATGAATTATAGAACTAGTTATTTTTACGATGGAGAGGCAAGTTTGCAAATAAAAATAAATGGTAAAAAAACTCAAATAGCGCAACAAAATTTGAGTTTTCAAAATAGGTTGAATTATAGAAGCGACGACGTAAAAGACGCGTTTTTAAATTCTATTGCTAATAGAATAAAATATTATTTAAGTGATTTAAAGGATAAAAGATGAAAAAGATACTACTTTTTTTGATTTTTATTTTAGCTTTTAGTGGATGTGCAAAAAAAGAAACTTTATCGCAAGTTACAAGCTCAAATCCTGTATTTTTTGAAAATAAACCACAAAACAAATCAGTTTTTGTTGATATCAAAAATTCATCGACATTAAACGCCGATCTTCAAAATTTAATTTCTAAAAATTTGTATGAAAAAGGTTATAGTTTAAGCAAAGAAAAGTTAGCTTCTAGCGTGGTTAAAGGCGATTTTAACTTTTTTGAAACGCCTTACAAAAATAATCAAAATGTTTTTATGAATGTTGGTTTTGGTGTCGGAAGTGGCGGTTATAGCAGTTCTGGTCTTGGAATTGGTATGATTTTTGGTGATTCTTCGAATGATAAAAAACCTATTTTTGGACAGATTGCGTTAAATTTAACTGTAAAAACAAAAGGTAAAAATGAAACTCATTCTACTGTGTTAAATTTAAAAACTAGCGAGCAAGATGAAGCAAAGGCAGCAGAAATTTTTGCTAAAAAAATTGCCGATAAAATTGATATGTTTTTAAATTTCTAAAGGATAAAAATGAAGCCTGTTTTAAGCATAGCTGGAAGTGATTGCAGTGGCGGAGCTGGAATTCAAGCGGATTTAAAAACTTTTAGTGCTTTTAGCGTTTTTGGGATGAGCGTGATTACTAGCGTTGTAGCAGAAAATACATTTCGCGTAAAAAGTTTGCAAAATATAGATTGTAAGATTATATCCGATCAAATCGAATGTGTTTTTGAAGATATTCCGCCGATGGCTGTAAAAATCGGCATGTTGCCCACTCCTGAAATTATGAAATGCGTTTGTGAAAATTTGATAAAATTTGATGCAAAAAATATCGTCATCGATCCTGTAATGTTTGCAAAAAATGGTTTTGCTTTGATGGATGAAGATTCTAGAAAAAATTTAAAAAATCATATTTTAAAATTATGCGATTTGATTACGCCAAATATTCCTGAAGCGGTTGAAATTTGCGGTTTTGAGATAAAAAACGACGATGATGCAAAAAAAGCCGCGATAAAAATCCACGAAATGGGTGCAAAAAATATTTTGATAAAAGGCGGGCATAGAGGTGGAAGCGATTTTTTATATTGTAATGGCGAGTTTTTTGAATATAAAACAAAATTTATTGATACAAAAAATACTCACGGCACAGGTTGCACTTTAAGTTCGGCAATTGTTGCAAATTTAGGACTTGGCTTGGACTTGCCAACTTCTGTGCAAAATGCAAAAAATTATATACAAATTGCGATAGAAAATGCTTTAAATTTAGGTAAAGGTTGCGGACCAACGCATCATTTTTATAGTTTATATAAAAGGGCTGGAATTGAAAATTTATGAGAGTAAAAATGGAGTTTTAGCGACTTGTTTTTGTAGTTTATTGATAGGATTGATTGGGGTTTATTTTATAATTAAAAATCAAAGTGGCGTTGGATATTTTACGGCTTTGATTGGAATTTTATGTATTTTTATGTGCTTGAAAAAGTATTTTAGTAAAAATTATATTGAAATTTTGGATGATAAAATAATAATTTACAAGAAAAAGAAGTTTTTTGAAATTTATTATAAAGATTTGAAAGAAATTTTACTAAGAACGATAGATGAAAAACGAAATTTAAAAGCTATTTATATAACTTTCAAAAAAGTACCAAAAGAAGCTGAAAATTTTTTAAGAATTATAAATGATGAAAATACTATTTTAGCCGCAGAATATGCAAAATCTAAATATGAAATTTGTAATATTCTAAAGCAAAAATTAGAAGATTTTAAAAATATTAATCCTAAAAAAGATTAATATTTTTTTATAAAAAGGTTTTTTAAAATTCTTTTTCCGACTTCTACTCCTGGCTGATCGTATGTATTTATGCCAAGCATTGTTCCCATGATACTTGTGAGTAGTTCAAAATAAAATATTAAAAATCCGCAGTTTTCTTCGTCTAATTTATCAAGTATCAAAAAATCCACGCTGATATTTTCATTTTCTAAAGAAAGCGCTGTCGCATCGCATTGTGAGTTTAATATATCGCCCATTTTTGCACCATTTACAAAATCACAATCTTCTAAAAAATCTAGTGAAATTTGCGGAATTTTTATCGCTGAATTATCTAAAATTTTTATAAAAGTTACGCTTTTATCTTTTGGGCCGTCTATTATAAGTTGCAAAAACGAATGTTGATCCTTGCTTCCTATCAAACCTATCGGCGTTCGTCCAACTCTTTTATAAGCGTTTGTTTTACCTAAACTTTCTGCCCAAAGCTGTATATACCAATCGTTAAAAGTTTTTAATCTATCACAATAACTAAACAAAATATTTGTCGTAATATTTTTGTGAGTTGCGTAATGATAAGCTTTTTGAAATATAGATTTATCTTCGTTTAAATATCTAAATTTGCATTTTTTTGCACCTTGCAAAATTTTCTCGCAATCATATCCACAAATTGTAAGCGGAAATAATCCAACTGCGCTTAAAACGCTAAATCGTCCCCCTACGTTTGTATGAAGATTTAAAAAATCACAGCCATTTTTTTTAGCAAATTTCTCTAAATCTGAGTTTTTATCTGTTATAAATACGAAATTTTTGCTCAAATCTTTTGGTCTAAAAAAATCAATTACTAATTTAAAAAGCGAAATTGTTTCTATAGTTTTACCAGATTTGCTAGAAACTATAAATAATGTTTTTTGAAAATTTATTTTATTTGCGACTTCTAAAAAACTATTTTCATCTAAAATATCTAAAAAATATAATTTAATATCTGTTTTTGGCAAAATTTCATAAATCGCTTTTACGCCAAGACTACTTCCGCCAATTGCTATCAAAACAACACTTTCATAAATTCCGCAAAATTTGTTTGCTTTGTTTATAATTTCATCGCCAAGTTCTGGCAAATGATAATATCCGACATTTTTGCTTTTAATTTCATTGTTTATCCTCTCGACAAAACTTGAAATTTCATTGAAATTTGCAAGAGGAAATTTAAACTCATTTGTTACCATAATACCTCTCATAAAAATAATTTATCGCTTCGACATATCCTTTTATGCTTCCGCAATCAAATCTTTTGCCTTTAAATTTATATGCTAAAACTATGCCATTATTTGCTTGTTTTAAAAGCGCGTCTGTGATTTGAATTTCGCCATTTCTTCCTGGTTTTGTTTGAGAAATTTCCGCAAAAATTGATGGAGTTAAAATGTATCTTCCAATTATCGCTAAATTGCTTTTTGTTTCGCCTTTTTTTGGTTTTTCTATCATATTTTTAACAATTAATAAATCGTCTTCTATATAATTTCCCTCAATTACGCCATAATTTGAAATTTCATCGCCGTTTATCTCCATGACTGCGACTATGCTACAACGAAATTTTTCAAAAATTTTTGTCATTTGCGCCATGACATTTTCGCCGTTTTCGTTTGTGCATAAATCGTCAGCCAAAATTACACCAAAAGCCTCATTGTCGACCAAATTTTTACCAGAATTTATAGCGTCACCAAGCCCTTTCATGGAATTTTGTCTAGTAAAAGAAAACGAGCAATTTTTCATCAAATTACGAATTTCTGTTAATAAATTTTCTTTATTTGTGCCAGAAATTTGATGTTCTAATTCATATGATATATCAAAATAATCCTCCAAAGCCCTTTTTCCGCGCCCTGTTACAAACGCCATATTACTCATTCCGGCTTGCAAAGCTTCATCGACGCCATAATGAATCAAAGGTTTTGTTAAAATAGGCAACATCTCTTTTGGTAAAGATTTAGTTGCTGGCAAAAACCTAGTTCCATAACCAGCAGCTGGGAAAAGACAAGTTTTTAACATTTAAAATCCTTAATTTTTATTTTTATAAAACATTTTTGATTTTGTCATATAAATTTAAAATTTCATCATGTTTTATGATAAAACTTTTTTTATTTGCAATTAAAAAAGCCGAGCTTTGCATGATCGTTTCTGCTACTTTTAAGCCATTTTGTTTCAATGTGGTGCCAGTTTCTACGTTATCTACTATGGCATCACTAAGCCCGATGATTGGCGCTAATTCTATCGATCCGTAAAGTTTTATAATTTTTACCGCGATTGATTTTTTTGCAAAATAATTTCTTGTAATATTTGGCATTTTTGTGGCGATTGTAATTTGCGGTTTTGAATAATCAAGCTCTAAATTTTGTGGAATTCCTACACAAATTTTACATTTTCCTATGTTTAAATCCATAATTCTAACAACATCTGGCGAATGTTCTTCTAAAACATCAAGTCCTACAACTCCGATATCAGCACTACCTTCTGTAACATAAGTCGGGATATCTTGATTTCTAACAGATAAAAATTTAAAATCATTTTCGCACAAAATTAATTTTCTATCTTCAAAAATAAAATCGCTTTTAAAAATTTTTCTAAAAATCGCTAAAGTATCATCGGCGATACGACCTTTTGGTAAAGCTATCGTAATCATAAATTTTCCTTGATTGCTTTTTTCATTCCGCGAAAAACTAAATTTTGCATATAAACACTATTTGCAAAAAAACGAGACAAAAATTTTCCATCTCCGCCAGTGAAAATAATATTTTTATCTTTTGAAATTTGTGAAATTGCTAAAATCATTGGATTTAAAATTCCATAAGTTACGGCATTTGTCGTATTCTGCGGTAATTTATTTAAATCTAAAGCCGAGTTAAAATTTATATCTAAAACTTCAGAAATTTCTTTAAAATTTTTTAAACTTTGTGAAATTCCAACCATTATAAAACCACCTTTGTGACAAGAATTTTCCATTATATCTATAGTTATTGCGCTTCCAGCATCTATTACGATACCATCTTTTATATCGTAACAAGCGCTAATTCTATCGATTCCAAGCCCTTTGTAATTTGTTTTGAAATTAAAAAAATCGCAAATATTTATAAAATTTTTGTGGTGAGTTAAAATTTGTGATATTTTTTTATTTACGCTTATAAAATAATTTTCTCCCTTAAAATTTCGCGGATTGAATTTTTCAATTTCGTCACAAATATATATGTCATCGTTTAAAAATTTAAAATTTGTATTTCCAAAATCAAAAAGATTCATTTTTTGTAATTTCCCAATCTGATAAAAATTCTTTTGATTTTGAGCACATTTTGCCGTCTATGATGATGTATTTATTTTGAAATTTTTTTCCAGTTTGCTTTTCTAAATTATCCAAAATTTCGCAAATTTTAATGGTGTTTTTCATTACAAAACGACTTTTTTGAAAAATTTTAAAAATTACTGAATTTTCATCATAAAAAACAATTGTGCTTTTTAAATTTGTTTTAAATTTATTGAAATTTGAAAAATTTATCATTGTAATAAAACATATCTTTTCCAACAAAAGTTTTTTTATTTATTGAAGTTGGAAAATCAAAAATTTCATCTTTTTGCCCATCAGTTTTTATCAAAAATCCATTTTTTTCGATTGCATAAACAAAATTTTCATTTACGCCAACGCTTGAAAATATTGCAAAATCATAACTTTTGCTATCAATTTCATCTAGAAATTTATTTAAAATTTTTACTTCTCCGTTTTTCATAAATACAAAAAATTTATCCTTTAAAAATGCTATTTCTTTTATCTCGCCTGTAAAATTTTTTGTAATATTTTCACCTATCAAAACTATTCTAGAAGCTGTTGCAGCGTAAATTGCATTATCTATTTTTTCAAAATATATAATGTTGTTAAAAAAAGATTCACTTGAGATTACAATGCTTTTAAAAAATTCTTTGTATGTCGGGCTTGCTACTAAAATCATGCCATCAAGCATAGGAAAAAGCACCAAATTATCTGTAAAAATCGGTCTTGCTGTTCTAGAATCTTGTGCATATGATTGATTTGAACGGTCGGCTACAATGATTTTATTTTGTTTAATATCGATTAAAAAAGCTATATTTGTAGATGTAATTGCGGCTAATTGATCGCCTAAAATTGCCGCACTTATAACACGTGATTTAAAATTTTGTTTATAAATTGTCTGGTTATTTTCGATTATTTTTAAATCGCCATTTAAATTTGAAATTACAAATTTATCACCAAATTCACCCAAAAATAGATCATCTTTGTTTAATTTTATATTTTGATTTATCCCATTTTGTGTTATTAAAGTCCCATTTTTTAAAACAGCACCGAATTTATTTGTATCAACTATTTTTGATGGAATTTTTCCATCAAATTTTACTTTTCCATCTAAATTTTGTGGCTCAAAATACTCTCTTTTTGTTGTACAACCGATAAAAATCAATGATAAAAAAAGTATAAAAATTCTCATTTTTTACCTTGATAGTGTTTAAAACTATTTACTATTCCTTGAAGTCCAGATTCTTTTGAAATTTTTGCAAATTCTAAATTCGCTTCATCTATTTTTCCATTTTTTAAAAGCATATATCCATTTGATAAAGCTCTATAATCTCCCATAAAATCGGTATTTTCTCCAAGTTCAAATTGTATTATTTTTTTTATAATTGCATCTGTTTGAGGATTATTTAAAATTTCTTTTAATTTCTCTTTATTGTCTCTGTTTGTTTGAAATTCATAAACTAAAAACAAAGTGGGATTTTTACTTTTTAAAATTTCTAAATCGCCATCATTTGATTTTTTATTTATAAGTCTTGTGTATGCTTCGCTTGCGGCTTCAAAATTTGCATTTTGATATGTTTTTATAGAAAAATATAATCCTAAAATTATGATCACAAAAATTAAAAAAGATAAAATTTTCTTTTTATTACGTTTAAAAAATCTTTCGCTTTTGATAATGTTTTCTAAAAATTGTTCTTGTGAATCAATCTCTTTGCTAACGCTTTGTATATCATCTTTTAATGCCAAAATTTATCCTTTTTCAAAAAATAAGGTAGCGATTATAGCATATTTTGATTAATTTAAAAATAATCTTTAATAATAATTATGTTATAATGCTAGGATTTTTTTCAAAAAGGCAATTTGATGATAATAGACGATAAACTTTTGACAAAATTAGAAAAGCTTAGTGCTTTTACAATTCCACAGGAAAAAAGAGAAAATTTCAAAAAAGAGTTGGTTGAGTTTGTAAATTTTGCAGAAATTTTAAATGAACTTGATTTACAAAATTTAGAGGCACAAGTTAGCACGATTAACGGCGGAACTCCGTTTAGGCAAGATATTCCAAAAGAGAATAAAGATATAAAAGAAATTGTTTTAAAAAACGCTCCAAATAGTGAAAACGACTACTTTGTAGTGCCAAAAATTATAGAATAAATAAGGATAAAAAATGGCAGAAGAGATTACAAAAACAAAAACGGATATAGAAACACTTCTTAGAACAGTTGTAAAATACAAAGCGAGTGACCTTCATCTTGTTGCTAGAAGCGAGCCACAAGTTAGGATAGATGGTGTTTTACACCCTTTGGCGATAGGTATTTTGACAGGACACGATATAGAAGATATTTGTTATGCTTTAATTACCGATGGGCAAAAATCTGAATTAGAAGAAAACAAAGAGCTTGACTTTGCGGTTGAGTTACCAAGTATAGGTCGTTTCCGTGGTAATTATTATTATACAATGAATGGATCTTTGGCTGCTGCTTTTCGTATAATTCCGACAGAAATTCCATCTTTAGATGAATTAAAATGCCCAGCGATATTTAAACAAATTGTAAAAAGAGAAAAGGGCATGATTTTGGTTACTGGACCGACAGGTAGCGGAAAATCTACAACTTTGGCGGCTATGTTAAATGAGATAAATGAAACAGAAAGAAAGCATATTATCACGATTGAAGACCCAGTTGAATTTGTTCATCAAAATAAAAAAGGACTTTTTTCTCACAGAAATATCGGAACGGATACATTTTCTTATGCTAAAGCTTTAAAATATTCACTTCGTGAAGACCCAGATATAATTCTAGTCGGTGAGATGCGCGATCAAGAGACGATTTCTACTGCTATAACAGCCGC
The DNA here is from genome assembly GCA_947090385.1 of uncultured Campylobacter sp. Taxonomy (GTDB): domain Bacteria; phylum Campylobacterota; class Campylobacteria; order Campylobacterales; family Campylobacteraceae; genus Campylobacter_B. The sequence continues at coordinate 10,976 of CAMUNZ010000018.1, forward strand.
TGAAACTGGTCACTTAGTTTTTGCTACACTTCACACAAACTCAGCAATTCAAACTATAAATAGAATCATTGATAGTTTCGATGGCGGCGAGCAACTTCAAGTTAGAAATATGCTTTCTGTATCATTAACAGCTGTTATTTCACAATCTTTGCTTCCAAAAAGAGGTGGCGGGCGACTTGCTGTGCATGAAATTTTGATAAATAATCCTGCTGTTGGAAACTTAATACGTGAAAATAAAGTCCATCAAATTTATTCTCAAATGCAACTAAATCAGCAATCAACTGGAATGGTAACTCAAACTCAAGCTTTAGTAAAAGCTTTAAGAGGAAATTTAGTTGCAAAAGAGACAGCGTTTGCTTATTCTACAAATTTGCAAGAATTGATCGGAGTTATCGGTGCCTAGTTTTTTATCTGATATTTCAATTTTTGACTTAATCATTTGCTCTTTAGTGATAATTCTTGGCGCAAAAGGTGTGATAAATGGTTTTATAAAAGAAATTTTTGGTCTTATTGGGATAATTGGCGGCGTTATTTTAGCGGTAAAATTTGCAGATTTTGGCGGAGAATATATATCAAATAATTTTTATAAAATAGATAGTTTATCGGCAAAATATTTTTTAGGATTTTTAGCGATTTTATTTGTATTTTGGATAATTTGCGTTTTAATTGGCTTTTTGATGTCAAAACTTGTAAATTTTAGCGGACTTGGATTTTTAGATAGATTGCTTGGATTCTTAATAGGAAGCTCGAAAATTTTTTTAGTATTTTCGATTATTATAGTTGTAATTTCTCAGATAAAAATTTTAAATACCAACTTAAAACCGTATTTTGATAAAAGTTTTACTTATCCTTATTTGTTAGAAAGTGGTCGATGGCTTATGAATTTTGATAGAGATGTTGTGATCGAAGAGATTCAAAAACAAGGAATTTTAGATACAAATTCCACTAAAAATTTAGAAAGGCAAAAAACAGATGAAAGTTGAAATTGATAATTTAGAGTTTAACTTTTTGTTGGATAGATTTAAGAAAATTTTGCGTGAAAATGGTTTAAAATACACAAGACAACGCGAAGTTTTGTTAGAAATTTTATATAACAGCCAAGAACATTTTACGCCAGATGATTTGTATTTTGAAGTTAAGCACAAACACCCAAATTTAAATGTTGGCATCGCAACTGTTTATAGAACTTTAAATTTGCTTGAAGATTCTGGTATGGCGACATCGATTAGTTTTGGAATTCAAGGTAAAAAATTCGAATTAGCAAATAAACCTCATCACGATCATATAATTTGCAAACATTGTGGGAAAATAGTGGAATTTGAAGATTTGACGATAGAAAAAAAACAGATAGATATTTGTAAAAAATATAAATTTAAAATGACTGGTCATTTGATGCAACTTTATGGAATTTGCGAAGAATGTTCGGCAAATAAAAATAGAAAGGATAAAATTTAGTGATTTTTGATAACCAATTTGAAATACAAAGAATTCAAAAAGCCAATGAATTAAAAAAATTAGGTATAAATCCGTATCCGCATTTTTTAAAAAAAGATATGAGTATTAAGCAATTTAAAAAAAAATTCGGTTTTATAAAAGATTTAGAAGAAAAAAAAACTGATGAAATTGCCACGATTAGCGGAAGATTAAAACTAAAAAGAGTTGCTGGAAAATCTACGTTTGCAAATATACAAGATGAAAGTTCAAATATACAAATTTATTTTTCACGAGATAGCATGGGTGAAGAGAAATATAAAAACTTTAAAAAATTGCTTGAAGTAGGCGACATAATATTAGTAAGCGGTTATGCTTTTGTGACTGGTACTGGCGAGTTTAGTATGCATGTAGGCGATTTGACATTAGCAAGCAAAGCGATTTCACCTTTGCCTGAGAAATTTCATGGTTTAAACGATAAAGAGATGAGATATCGTCAAAGATATTTAGATATGATTATGGACGTTAATGTATTGGATGATTTTAAAAAACGTTCTATTATTATTTCGACTATAAGGAAATTTTTTGAAAGTCGCGGATTTTTAGAGGTTGAAACTCCGATGATGCATCCTATCGCGGGTGGAGCTAATGCAAAACCTTTTGTTACGCATCATAATGCGCTTGATGTTGATAGATATTTAAAAATCGCTCCTGAATTGTATTTAAAAAGATTGATTGTTGGCGGTATGGAAGCAGTTTTTGAGATAAATAGATGTTTTAGAAACGAAGGTATGGATTTAACGCACAATCCAGAATTTACTTCAATTGAATTTTATTGGGCTTGGCATGATTATTTTGAGGCTATGGATTTAAGCGAAGAGCTTTTTAAAACACTTTTAGACGAATTAAAATTGCCGAAAATTTTAAAATATGATGACAAAGAGATAGATTTCTCAAAGCCTTTTGCAAGAATAAAATATATTGATGCGATAAGCGAAATTGGTGGAATTGATAAAGAAATTTTGCAAGATAAAGATAAAATTTTACAAAAATTAAAATCTGACGGTTTTGAAGCAAATGAAAAATTAGATTTAGGGCATTTGCATTCAGAGCTTTTTGATAATTATGTTGAAGATAAACTAATAAATCCAACTTTTATAATAGATTTTCCAATTTCTATCAGTCCGCTTTCAAGAAGAAGCGATGAAAATAGTCAAATAGCGCAAAGATTTGAGTTGTATATCGCAGGTTATGAGATAGCGAATGCATTTAACGAATTAAATGATCCGTTGGATCAATATGATAGATTTAAAGCTCAAATAGAAGTCAAAAATGCTGGTGATGACGAAGCGCATGAAATGGACGAAGATTATTGTAAAGCGCTTGGATATGCTATGCCACCAACTGTTGGTTGGGGACTTGGAGTTGATAGATTAGTTATGCTTTTATTAAATAAAACATCCATTCGAGACGTTATTTTATTTCCAGCCATGAGGCCTATTAAGAAAGAAAAGGAAGAATAAATGAGTTTAGAAAATTTTGATAAAGAAATTTTTGATTTAACAAATAAAGAATTACAAAGGCAATGTGATCATTTAGAAATGATTGCTAGTGAAAATTTTACTTACCCAGAAGTTATGCAAGTTATGGGAAGTATTTTGACAAATAAATATGCAGAAGGTTATCCACATAAAAGATATTACGGTGGTTGCGAATTTGTTGATGAGATAGAGCAAATCGCAATTGATCGTTGTAAAAAACTTTTTGGTTGTGAGTTTGCAAATGTCCAGCCAAATAGTGGAAGTCAAGCAAATCAAGGTGTTTATGGTGCATTGATAAAACCAGGTGATAGAATTTTGGGTATGGATTTAAGCAACGGCGGACATTTAACACATGGTGCAAAAGTAAATGCTAGTGGAAAATTTTATGAAAGTTTTGGTTATGGTGTAAATTTGGACGGCAGAATTGATTATGATAGAGTTTTAGATATTGCAAAAATTACTCAACCAAAAGTTATAATTTGTGGCGCTAGTGCTTACGCAAGAGAGATAGATTTTTCAAAATTTAAAGATATAGCCGATAAAGTTGGTGCATTTTTATTTGCCGATGTTGCGCATATTGCAGGTTTAGTTGTAGCTGGTGAGCATAACAATCCTTTTCCGTATTGCGATGTTGTAACTTCTACTACTCATAAAACTTTGCGCGGTCCAAGAGGCGGGATTATTATGACAAATAACGAAGATTTAGCAAAAAAAATAAACTCAAGCATATTTCCAGGAATCCAAGGTGGTCCGTTGATGCATGTAATCGCTGGAAAAGCAGTCGGTTTTAAATATAATCTAAGTGATGATTGGAAAATTTATGCAAAACAAGTTAGAAAAAATATTGCAAAAATGGCAGAAATCATCATGCAAAGAGGTTATAAATTAGTAAGTAACGGAACAGATAATCATCTAATTTTAATGAGTTTTTTAGATAAAGAATTTAGTGGAAAAGATGCTGAAATCGCACTTGGAAACGCTGGAATTACTGTAAATAAAAACACAGTTCCAGGAGAGATTAGAAGTCCATTTTTGACAAGCGGTTTAAGAATCGGAAGCCCAGCGCTTACTGCAAGAGGCATGAAAGAAGGCGAGTTTGAGTTTATTGCAAATAAAATCGCAGATGTGTTAGATGATATAAATAATTTAAAATTACAAGAAAAAATAAAAGAAGAAATAAAAGAATTAGCAAGCAAATTTATAATCTATGATAAAGCTATGTTTTAAAATTTTTGGGATTAAATTCCCAAAAATTTTTATACTTGAATTTTTAAAAAATTTAAATATAAAAATTTTATTTAGGAGAAAAAAGTGAATGAAAATATCGATATGCAAGATATAATTTTGGGTAACGATACAAACTCAAATACTAAAAATATCAAAAAAATTTTGACTATTATCGCTATTTTAATTGTTCTATTTTTGTTAATTTTAGTAATCATGAAATTTATAAATAGTGGAAGTAAAATTGTAGATGAATCTGCTCTTATAACTCCAAAGGAGACAAATATACAAACACCAGCTGTTGTAATCACTCCAAAACAGGTAGAAAAAGAACCAGAAAAAAAACCTGTCGAAACAAAACCTGTACAAGTTATAGCAGTTAAACCTGTTGAGATAAAACCTGCTGAACCGATTCAAGAAAAAAAAGTTGAAGAGATTAAACCTAAAGAGATTAAGCCTGTTGTAGAAGAAAAACTGATTGAAATCATAAATCAACCTATAGTTAAAAAGATAGAAGAAAAACCGCAACCAAAAGTTGAAAAGAAAATTGTAAAAAAGGTCGAAAAGATTGAAAAAAAAGTTGTGAAAAAACCAAATGTTGTTTCTCAAATTAAACCACCAAAACCGCAAAATTTGCCTATTGCAGAAAAAACAAAAGTAAAACCTAAAACTCAGATTAAGCAACAAATTTCATCTAAAAATTCAAAAAATTTCATACAAGTTTTGTCGGTTTCAAAATACGATGAAAACTCAAAAGAAATTAAAGAAATTTTGGCAAAAGGTTACAAAATTACGGCTTACGATGCCGTTGTAAATGGAAAAAAAGTCGTTAAAATTTTAGTTGGTCCTTATGCAAATGAAACAGATTTACAAAATAATTTAGCAAAAATTCGTAAAAATTTAGCACATGGTGCTTTTGTGTATAGGATTAAATAATGGATTATTTTGCAGTTTTTGGCGATCCGATATTTCATTCGAGATCGCCTAAAATTCACAATTTTGCTTTATTATCTTTTGGTTTAGATGGAATTTATGGAAGAGTTTTGTTAAAAAACGAAAATGAATTAAAAGACAAATTTTTAAAATTAAATTTAAAAGGCGCAAATATTACATCTCCGCATAAACGCGCCGCTTTTTTAATTTCAGACGCTAAAGACGATTTTTCTATGATGACACAAAGTACAAATACATTGATAAATAAAAATGGAATAATTTACGGGTATAATACAGATTTGCCTGGATTTTTGATGTCGATTGAAAGTTTTGGTAAGATAAAAACAGCTTTGATAATTGGTGCTGGAAATACAGCTTCATCAATTGCAATCGCTTTAAAGTCTCGAGATGTCGAAATTACTATCGTAAATCGTAGCGATAAAAGTGAAAATTTCAAAGATTTTGAGTTTTTTACTTGGAAAAATTACGAGCCAAAAAATTTTGATATTGTTATAAATGCAACAAGCGCTAGTTTAAAAGATTTTGCTTATCCTATGCCTATAGAGCTTTTGGAGCCAACTTTAAGAAATTCAAAATTTGCTTACGATGTAATTTATAATATTCAAACGCCATTTTTAACGCTTTGTGAAGTTTTCGAAATTCCGTATAAAAATGGCAAAGAAATGCTTATAAATCAAGCAGCTATAGCTTTTAATCTTTTTTATGATAAAAAATTTGATATAAAAGAAATAGCAAATTTTATGAAATTCGCTATTAATTAAAAAATATTTTTAAAAATTAAAAATCCAGCTGAAGCTATTATAATTGAAGCTGGAATTGTTATAATCCAAGCAAGCGCAATCGGCTTCATCAAACCCCAATTTGCCGATTTATTTACGATTCCTACTCCTAAAACAGCTCCTATCAATATATGAGTTGAGCTCACTGGAAGTCCTATTAAAGAAGCTGTTATAACCACGCTTGCCGCGCTTAATTCGGCACTAAAACCAGATGCTGGGTGAAGTTTTGTAAGATGAGTTCCGACCGTTTCTATAACTTCTCGACCTATAAACCAAAGTCCAGAAATCAAAGCAACGGCAAATGTTATCATGACGATAGGTTGCACAGGCGAGCTTGGATTTATTGTGCCTGTTGAAAGCGCGTCAATTATAGCAGCAAAAGGTCCGACGGCGTTTGCTATATCGTTTGATCCGTGCGAAAAGGCAAATCCAGCCGCCGTAAAAACTTGTAATCCGCTAAACATAAAAAATGTTGATTTATCAAGATTGTCCCTTCTTAAAGTTTTAGCTAACGTATAAGTTCCTATCCATACGACAGCCCCTATCATGGCGACAATTAAAACATTTTCAAATAAAGATAAATTTAAATGTAAATTCTTAAGTCCTTTAAAAATAAGCATAAAACTTATCACGACGGCACCAAAAGCAGCCACCAAAGGCACTCCAACTTCAAGTGCTTTGTGTGTTTTTAATCTTTCTTTTCTTTCGTCAAATTCATGTATTTTTTTATAATATTCACTTTCTAACTCTTCAGGATTTACATCATCTTCTTTTAACGTTCTTTCATCTCTATCCATAGCTTCATTATAGGCTAATTTTTGAAGTTCATTCATAGCTTCAAAAGCTTTTTTATGCTCTTTTTTAAAAGCTTTTTTATCTCGTTTCAATCTATCTATTTTGATTTGTGCGATTTCGTTGTATCTTAAAATATATCGTTTTATATAATAATAAATTACATAAGCAGCTATTGCACCAAGTAATGGCGATAATATCCAAGATATAGCAATTGAGCCGATTTTTCCCCATTTTACTATGTCAAAAGAGTGTATGCTAAATCCTTGTAAAACAATTCCATAAGTAAGGCTTGCGCCCATTATCCCGCCGATTATTGAATGAGTTGTAGATACCGGCCAACCCTTTTTTGTAGCTAAAAGTAGCCAAAGTCCAGCAGAAATTAGAGCCGACATCATTATACAGACTAAATCATTTGCGTTTAAACCATAACCATCTAAATTTACTATTTTATTTCTAATCGTATCTGTAACTTCGCCGCCAGCTATAACTGCGCCACTTACTTCAAAAATCGCAGCTATGCAAAGCGCTTGTTTTATAGTTAAAGTTCCTGCGCCGACGCTTGTTCCGAATGAATTTGCCACATCGTTTCCACCTATGTTAAATGCCATGAAAATTCCAAAAAGCGACGATAAGAAAAATATAAGATAACTGTGATTTCCGATAAAACCTATGCCCCAAATCAAAAAATATATGCTAAATCCGACTAATATCCCGCCAAAAAACAGACTTAAATTTGAAATTTTCCTTCTTTTCATAAAAATTACCTTTGTTTAAGATATTCTTAATTAACATTATATATTTTTTAAATTAAATCTTTGCTAAAATCCTAAAATTAATATTTTCAAGGAATTTTATGCAAAATTTTGCCTTACATTTTAGACCTAAAAATTTAGATGAAATTTGCGATCAAGAAAAAATTGCAAATGCTTTTAAAAAATTCATAAAAAATTGTTCGATTCCGCATTCTATATTTTTTGGATCTGCTGGATGTGGAAAAACAAGTTTTGCAAGAGCATTGGCAAATGAAATTCAAACCACTTTTTTTGAATTTGATGCGGCAAATTTAAAAATCGAAGAAATTAGAAAACTTTTAAGCAAAAATTCTTTTATCAAACCTTTAATCTTTATCGACGAAATTCATAGGCTTTCTAAAACGCAGCAAGAAGCTTTGCTTATACCAATGGAAAATTATGAAGCGATTTTTATAGGTGCAAGCACAGAAAATCCATATTATACGCTAACTTCGGCGATTAGAAGCAGGACGTTTTTATTTGAGTTTAAACAAATTTCAAATTTTGATAAAATTTTAGAAAATGTAAAAAAAGAGATAAATTTTACCATTAGCGATGAAGCGAAAAATTATCTTTTTCATTCTAGTTCTGGCGATGCTAGAGCGATGTTAAATTTGCTTGAGTTTGCTTTAAATTTAGGAGATGAAGTTACTCTTGAAAATTTAAAAATTTTGCGCAGTTCTGCGATAGGCGAGGGCGCTAAAAGCGATGAAACACATTATAATTTAGCAAGTGCTTTGATAAAATCGATGAGAGGTAGCGATATTGATGCAAGTTTATATTATTTAGCAAGACTTATAAATTCTGCAGAAAGTCCAGATTTTATAGCTAGAAGGATGGTTATTTTTGCGAGTGAAGATATAGGAAATGCAAATCCAAACGCCCTAAATTTAGCGACAAATTGTCTGCTTGCTGTAAAAAATATCGGTTATCCAGAAGCAAGAATTATCCTTTCTCAAACTGCTGTTTATCTTGCTAGTTCTCCAAAATCAAACTCAAGTTATAAGGCGATAAATAAAGTTTTGGATTTTGTAAAAAACAGCAAAAATTTAGAAATTCCAAAATACCTTATAAATAATTCTAGTGAATCAAAAAAATATCTTTATCCGCATGATTTTGGCGGTTTTGTAAAGCAGGATTATTTAAGCGAAAATTTAAAATTTTACGAAAGTAATGCAATAGGTTTTGAAAAAACATTAAACGAATGGCAAAATAAAATTAAAGGAATCTTAGAATGATAAATTTGACAAAAAGTGAATTTGCAAGAAAAAAACTTTTAAAAAAACTTTTAAACGAAAAAGTAAAATTAGTAGTTATTTGCGTTATTTGTGCGATTTTTATTTCGTATTTTATAAATTTAAAATTTCAAAAAACTATACCAATTTTCATTTTGTGTTTGATTTGTGGATATTTTGCTTATAAAAAATTAGAAAAATTTCTAAAAATAAAGTTTGAAAAAGAGCTTGATAAAATTTTGATCGATACATTTTTTATCCCTTTTTGCAAAAATTATAATTTAGTTTATTTGCCAAAAACGACTCTTGATTTTGAAACTCTTGCAAGAAGCGAACTTTTAAGCAAAGATATAAATTTTATATGTTCAAATGGCGCGATGAATTATAAAAATGAGAGTTTAAATTTTATTAAAATTTATGAAAATTATTCTTTTAAGAAGCAAAAGTTTTCCATTTTAAATTCATTTAAAAATATTAAAACAGAAAGAATTTTGCACGATGGAATTTTGCTTTATAATAATTTTGAAATTGTAAGTAAAACTAGATTTTTTGTTTTGCCAAAAGGTGAAATTCCACAAAATACGAAGAAATTTTATCAAAATTTTGAAAATTTTAGTGAAATTTATGATGTTTTTACAAATGACGAAGAATTTGCAAAAGATATTTTGGACGAAAAATTTTGTCAATTTTGTTTAAAAGTTTGCGAAGATTATGCTGTTTGCTTAAAACTTAGTTTTATTTTTGGGCGAATTTATATATTTGTAGATTGTGGCGAAATTTTGGCTGATTTAGATGAAAATTTAAATAAAAATATCCAACTTTTAAGTTTAAACGAAATTTTTTCGAATTTTAGTGATTTAAATTTTAAAATTT
>CAMUNZ010000019.1 GCA_947090385.1 uncultured Campylobacter sp.
TTATCGAATTTGTAAGATTTTTGATATCTTTTTTTTGATGTAGACTTTGTAGAATTTTCGACGAAATTTCAAAATTTTTCATATATTTTCCCTAATTTTTAAGTATAAATTGATAGAATAGCACAAAAATTTTTATAAAAGGTTAAATAGAAATGGAAAAAATCAATGGAAATTTAATACAAAAATCAAAGGAACTATTAGATCAGTATATAGAAGTTTGCACACAAAATGAGAATTTAAGAAAAGAATTAATAGAGGTAAAAGCACAAAATGAAATTTTAAATACACAAATTTCGAATTTACAAGAAGATATAAGAGCTAAAAATTCGACAGAAGAAGAACTTTTAAGCGAAATAGAGGCTGTTTTAAATAGATGAAAGAACTAAATATAAAAATTACTTCAAAATCGCTTAGTAAAACTTACGCCATAAAACTCGACGATGATTTCGCCGTAGCTTTTGAAAAAGATTGGCAAGTTTTAACAAAAGGAGATGATAGTTTGGACGCTAAAGATCTACTTTTTGCTTATATACAAAAAAGCTATGAAAATTTTTGTCAAGGTTTAGAATTAGAAAAAGCCATAAAAGACAAAAAAAGAATTTAAAAACGAGGAAGGTAAAGATGAAAAAAGGATTTGCGATTTCACAGATTGCTTTTATAATTATTGTTGGAATTATTATTTTTAAAGTTATAATTCCAAAATTAGGTAGTGCAAAAAACGATGCACTTATAATGGCAAGTTTTGCAGAACTTGATAGAGCAGTTCAAGATATCGGAACTTACTATTTTAAAAAAGGCGAATTTGGCATGATATCATCTATGACGAGTGTTTTGAGTTTTGATGATGTTAATGTCCTTTTAAAAGAAGGCAAAAGAGTACAATTTGCAGCAGCAAAAGCAAAAAATTCTATGCCAAATTATTGTATGGAATTAACTCTTACAAATATTAATGGAAAATATAAATTTAGCGTAAATGATACTGCGGATATGAGTGATATTTGTGTTGAGTTTAGAAATTCAGAAAAATATAAACAAATGCGAGATTCTGGCATAAATCTTGAAGTCAATTAAGAGAATTTTATGATTAAAAAATATTTTTTAAGCATAGGGGCTACTCTATTTTTTTTAGTTGCTTTTGCATTTTTTAGCGCATTAGCAACTTTTATAGAAAGTTATTACGACACACAAACTGCTTGGGCTTTAGTATATGGAACTTTATATTTTGGTTTAATACAAGTAATTTTAGGTATAAATCTTATTTATAATATTTTTCGTTTTAATATGGCGAAAAAATCATCCATTCCGGCTTTTATTTTTCATATAAGTTTTATTTTTATTTTATTGGGTTCGATTCTTACTAGATATTTTGGATTTGAAGGAACTATACATATAAGAGAAAATTCTAGCTCAAATTTAGTACAAACTAGAGATTTATTTATAAGTTTGCAAACTTTGCACAACGGAGAAATTTTAAAAAATCAAATTTCAAAATATATATCAAGTTCTGGAAGTTCAAATTTTGAAATTCCATTAAAAATAGATGATAAAACTGCAATTTTAAAATACAAAGATTTTACAAAAAACGCCGTTGCTTCTTGGGTAGAAAGCAAGGATGAAAAAGGCGAAGAAATCGCGATAATATCATTTTCTCTAGGCGAAGAGAGTGTAAATAAAGTATTTTTCAAAAACGATAGTTTAGATACAAAAAAACTAAGTTTTATATTTGGAGAAAAACCAGTTTTAGAAGATTTTATTAAAATTCACATAAAAGATAAAAAATTCTATATCAATACAAATTTAGATGTAAATTACACAGATATCAAACAAAAAACTAGTGGAATTTTACCTAAAAATCAAGATGTAGAATTCAAAGAATTTGTGCTTTATAAATTTGAAGAGTTAAAATTTTCTGCTAAAAATTTACTTTTAAATGGAGTTTTAAAACCTGTTCAATCTCAAAGCAAAATGCAAGAAGGAACAAATGCCATAAGCGCTACTTTAAACTATAATGGCGAAGAAAAAAGCGTGATTTTGTTTGAAAATTACAGACCTCAAATGGTGAATGTTGGCGGTAAAAATTTTGAAGTTTCTTGGTCGCCTGATTTTATAAAACTTCCATTTTCTTTGTATTTAAAAGATTTTAAACTTGATAGATATCCTGGCTCAAACTCACCAGCTAGTTATAGCTCAGATGTTGTCGTAAAAGATGGAAATTTTTCACAAGATGCAAAAATTTATATGAATAATGTTTTAGATTACAAAAAATTTAGATTTTTTCAAAGCAGTTATGATATGGACGAAAAAGGAACAATTTTATCTGTAAATAAAGATCCGGGCAAAATTCCTACATATTTTGGATATTTTTTCCTTGGGTTAGGATTTTTCTTAAATTTAATAAATCCAAAATCTCGTTTCTTAAAATTAGCAAAATTATTGAAAAATAGTCAAAATTGTTTTATTTTAGCCATTTTTTTACTGTGTTTTGGAACGGATTTAAAAGCTTTTGAAATTGACAAAAATCATGCCGATAATATTTCAAGACTTGTTGTACAAGGATTTGACGGCAGAATGAAACCTTTTGATACCGTAAGCAAAGAAGTTTTGTCAAAAATTTATGGAAAAGATAGTTTTAAAGATTTAAACTCAAATCAAGTTATGCTTTCTATGATAACTCATAGCGAATTATGGAGAAAAATTCCGATAATAAAAATTCACGATAAAGATTTAAAAAAATTAATCGGAATAAACGAATATGCTAAATACGCCTGTTTTGATGATTTCTATGAAGCAAATGGAAAAAAATACAAAATGCTAAAAGTATCAGAAATAGCAAATCGCAAATCTCCATCAGCAAGAACACAATTTGATAAAGATGTTATAAAAGTCGACGAAAGAGTAAATATACTTTACATGGTATTTATGGGCGATATCTTTAAAATAGTTCCAAAACAAAATGATCCAAATAAAACTTGGTTTTCTCCATTAAACGCCATGATGTATTTTGCAGACGAAGAAGCAAAAGAAATTACAAAAATTTTACAAAGTTATTTTGGTAGCGTAGTTGAGTCAAGATGGCAAGATGCAAACAAAAATTTGCAAATTCTAAAAGATTATCAAGAAAAATATGGACATCTTGTTATTCCTACAAAAAATAGATTAGAATTTGAAATTTTATTTAACAAATTAAAACTTTTCCAAAAGATGATGCCAGTTTTTTTGATAGCCGGTATCGCTCTTTTGATCGTCGTTTTTATACGATTGATGAAGGCAAATTTAAAATTAAATTTTATATTTAAAAGTGTATATTTTGTAAATATTTTAGCTTTTGTTATTCTAAGTATCGGTTTAATACTCCGTTGGTATATTTCAAAACACGCTCCTTGGTCAAACACTTATGAATCCATGGTTTTTATAGCTTGGGCTTTAAGTTTAAGCGGAATTGTTTTTTCAAAAACATCAGCTATTTCTTTAGCTTTAACATCTATCATGGCTGGAATTACGCTTTTTGTCGCACATTTGAGTTCAATTGATCCACAAATAACAAATCTCGTCCCAGTTTTAAACTCATATTGGCTTACAATTCACGTATCTGTAATCACTTCTAGCTACGGATTTTTCGGACTTTGTTCAATTCTTGGTGGCTTTACTTTAATTTTATTTTTATTTCAAAATAAAAAAGAAAATCCATTAATAGAAAAAAATATTTTAGAAGCCACAAGAATAAACGAAATGTCTATGATTCTTGGAATTTCACTTTTAACATTAGGAAATTTTTTAGGTGGAGTTTGGGCAAATGAGAGTTGGGGGCGATATTGGGGCTGGGATAGTAAAGAAACTTGGGCTTTGATTAGTATTTTAATTTATGCAGCAATAGTGCATTTTAGATTTGTACCGAAATTAAATAATCAATACGCCTTTGCCGTAGCTTCTATGGTTGCTTTTTTATCGATTTTGATGACATATTTTGGAGTTAATTTTTATTTAAGCGGAATGCATAGTTACGCACAAGGTGAGCCAATTCCTGTGCCATGGTATGTTTATGCAATGGTTATTTCTATGGCGATTTTAGCGATTTTGGCAAGTTTTAAAATAAGATTTGCAAAGAAATTATGAAAAAAATATTTATTACATTTTTTGGTGCTGGACTTTTAAAACCGGCACCTGGAACTTGGGGAAGCATAGCAGGAGCGATTGTTGCGTTACCGATTTTATTTTTTTTAAATCAAACAATTTTGTTTTTGTTTAGTTTTTTGCTTTTTATAATAAGCATAAAAATAATTGATATTTATGAAAATGAAACAAAAAGTCACGACGCATCTTGTATAGTAATCGATGAAGTTGCTGGCGTTTGGTTTGCTTTGTCTATTTGTCCTGATTTTTGGCTTGGATTTTTATTAAGTGTAATTTTGTTTAGATTTTTTGATATAACAAAAATTTCTATTATCGGACGAGTTGATAAAAATGTAAAAGGCGGTCTTGGCGTAATGCTTGATGATATGATAGCTGGTGGATTTGCTGGATTTTTTGCTTTGGCAATTTTGCAAATTTTTAAAAAATTTGAACTTGAATTTTTAATATTTTAAAAGGAATAACTATGAAAAAACTATTTTTATTATTTTTTTTACTATTTTTTATCGGTTGCAATCAACCAAGAGAGGTTATAGATGCCAGCAAATATCCATTTGTAGCATTGCCACAAACAAATTTGCAAGCCGTTATGTCAAAAATTCAAAGTGATTTTGGTAGCGCAAATTTATTTGCAAGGACGCAAAATTCTCTTGATATTAGACAAAAAGCGGATGAAAATTCGTATCAAAACATTTTAAAAGGGCAAAAAGCAAATTTTTTGGGAGTTATTTTTTCTTTTTATAATCAAAATAGCAAAACTATAATTCTTGCAAATCCATATGTGATCGCAAAAAATGGAACAAAATTTTCATTGCTTAAAGATAAAGAGACTTTTAAAATAGTAGATTCTTATCTTAAAAATTTAAAAAATTAATCACAAGTTCGCACAATTAAACTTTTTGGGAGTGAGAATTTTTGTATAAGTTTGCACTCTTTTTCTCTCATTTCTCCATCATCTTTTTCGTGATCAAAACCTAATAAATGAAGCAATCCATGTATAAACAAAAGCGCGATTTCATCGTCATTTGAATGATTTAAATTTTTTGCAACTAAATCGACTAAATCCAAATTTATGACTATAGAGCCTAAAAAATTATTTTTTGGAGTATCAATAAAAGGAAAACTAAGCACATCTGTAGTTTTATCAAAACCCCTATTTTGCAAATTTATATCTTTCATAATTTCGCTATTTACAAACACAAGTTCGATATTTTTTTTCGTTAAATTTACAGAAATTTCATCTAAAATTTTTGGATATTTTTCTTCACAAAGTATCATTTTTATTCCTTTTTTAAAGTTTGATTGTAGTAAAATCCACCTTAAAATTTTTAAAACCAAGGATTGAATTGAAAGCGATTTGTATAATTAGCGGCGGCATGGATAGCGCGACGACAGCGTATATAGCAAAAAATTTAGGTTATGAAATTTTTGCTTTACATTTTGATTATGGTCAAAAAACTATGAAAAAAGAAAGAGAATGTTTTTATAAAATTTGTGATGATTTAAATGTAAAAAATAGACAAATTTTGGATTTAAATTTTATATCACAAATAGGCGGAAATGCTTTAACAGATTTTTCTTTAAAAATCCCACAAGATGGCTTAACGGATGAAGTTCCGATAACTTATGTTCCTTTTAGAAACGGAGTTTTTATATCGATTGCAGCTGCTTTTGCCGAAAAAATCGGAGCTGATGCAATTTTTTTAGGAGTAGTTGAAGAAGATAGTAGCGGTTATCCAGATTGTAGCGAAGAATTTATACAATCAGCGCAAACAGCGATAAATTCTGGCACAAAAAAAACTACAAATATCAAAATTTTAACTCCTCTTGTTCATTTAAGCAAAGCAGATATCGTAAAAAAAGCAAATGAATTAAAAGTAAAATTAGAACACACTTGGAGTTGTTATAAAAACGAAGATGAAGCTTGCGGTCTTTGTGATAGTTGCAGACTTCGTTTAAATGGATTTAGTAAAGCCGGTTTAAAAGACAAAATCAAGTATAAAGGAGAATAAATGCCACTTTTAGATAGTTTTAAGATAGATCACACAAAATTAAAAGCGCCTTGCACTAGAATTGCTAAGAAAATGAAAACGCCAAAAGGCGATGAAATTTTAGTTTTTGATTTAAGATTTTGCACACCAAATCAAGAAATTATGGACGAAAAAGGCATTCATACGTTAGAACATTTATTTGCTGGATTTATGAGAGAATTTTTGAATTCAAAAACTTGTGAAATCATCGATATCTCACCTATGGGTTGCAGAACTGGATTTTATATGAGTGTAATCGGTCATCCGAATTTACAAGATGTGGCAACAGCATGGAAAAATTCTATGGAAAAAATTTTACAAATAAAAGATCAAAACGAAATTCCAGAATTAAACATCTATCAATGTGGATCTTACAAAATGCATAGTTTAGAACTTGCAAAAAAAATAGCACAAAAAATTTTACAAAACGAGATAAAAATAGTAAATAGTGATGAAATTTTATTAAAGGAATTTGAATGAATAAAATGTGGGAAGGGCGATTTAGCGAGAATTCTAGCGAACTTTTAGAAAATTTTAATGCTTCAATAAATTTTGATAAAAATCTTTACAAACAAGATATAAAATGCTCGATCGCACACGCAAAAATGCTTGGCAAAAATGAAATTTTAACAAACAAAGAAAGTGAAATTTTAGTAAATGGTTTAAATCAAATTTTAAAAGATATCGAAAATAATAAATTTGAATTCAACATACAAGATGAAGACATTCATATGGCAGTTGAAAAAAGATTAACCGAGATTGTTGGCGAAATCGGCGGCAAACTTCACACAGCAAGAAGCAGAAACGACCAGGTTGCAGTAGATTTTAAACTTTTTGTTATGCAAAAAAATTTAGAAATTTCGGAATTTATATTAAAATTAATAAAAACTTTACAACAAATCAGCAAAGAAAATTTAGATACTTTAATGCCTGGTTTTACTCATCTTCAACACGCACAACCTATAAGTTTAAGTTTTTATTTATTGGCTTATGCACAAATGTTTTGCAGAGATTACGAAAGATTTATTTCTAGTTACAAAAGAAACAATTTTTGCCCACTTGGCTCAGCCGCTCTTGCCGGCACTCCGCACAAAATAGACAGATTTGAAACGGCAAAAAATTTAGGATTTTTTGCACCTACAAAAAACGCATTAGATAGCGTAAGCGATAGAGATTTTGCACTAGAAATTTTATTTAATATATCTGTGCTTTTTACTCATACTTCAAGATTTTGCGAAGAGATGATTTTATGGAATTCTCAAGAATTTTCTTTTATAAAAATTAGCGACAAATTTAGCACAGGAAGTTCTATAATGCCACAAAAGAAAAATCCAGATGTGTGTGAATTGATACGCGGAAAAACTGGGCGAGTTTATGGAAATTTGATGGCGCTTTTAACGACCATGAAGGCATTGCCACTTGCTTACAACAAAGACATGCAAGAAGATAAAGAAGAAGTTTTTGACAGCATAAATTCAGCTTTTAACAGTTTAGAAATTTTAAACGAGATGTTAAAAACAACAATTTTTGATAAAAAAAATATGTTAAAAGCTTGTAAAATGGGACATTTAAGCGCAACCGATTTAGCTGATTTTTTAGTTAAAAATTATAACATTCCTTTTAGACAAGCGCATTTTATAACAGGAAAATGCGTAGCAAAAGCCGAAAATTTGGGGATAGATTTAAGCGAAATTTCACTTAAAAATTTACAAGAAATTTATCCAAATTTTGATGAAAAAGTGTTAGAAGTTTTGGATTTAAATAATTCAAAAGAAGCCAGAAATTCTTACGGCGGAACAAGCGATGAAAGCGTAAAAATGCAAATAAACGAACTTGAAAATTGGATAAAAGAAATTACAAATTGATTTTGTAGAAAAACAGATTTTTTTATGCAATGACTAAAGTGATTGCATAAATTCAGTTTTATTTAAAAAATAAAATGTAGAATACGAGCCCTTCGGGTAGATGTCCGAGTGGTTTAAGGAGCACGCCTGGAACGCGTGTGTAGCAAAAACTACCAAGAGTTCGAATCTCTTTCTACCCGCCAACTTTAAAATTTTCTAAAAAGCGTCATCAATAGCTTGACAAATTATATGACCAAATAAAATATGCATTTCTTGAATTCTTGGAGTGTTATCGCTTGGTACAATCAAGTTTAAATCACAAATTTCACTCATTTTACCGCCATTTTTTCCACTAAATCCTAAAACAAAAATTCCTTTTTCTTTTGCAACTTTTATAACATCTATGACATTTTCGCTATTTCCGCTAGTTGAAATAGCAATCAACAAATCGCCTTTATTTCCAATTCCACTAAGTTGTCTAGAAAAAACAAACTTATATCCATAATCATTTCCTATCGCCGTAAGAGCCGAAGTATCCGTAGTTAGGGCAATTCCTGGAAGTGAATTTCTTTGTGTTTTGTATCGACCTGTAAGTTCGGCAGCGATATGCTGTGCATCTGCCGCACTTCCCCCATTTCCACAAAGTAAAATTTTCCCGCCATTTTTTAAAGTTTTTACAGCCAATTCGCACGCTTTTTTTATATCATCAGCCAAATTTTCTTTAACTTTTACGACTGTTTCAAGGTGCAAACTTAACTCTTTATTTATCATCTCTTGCATTTTTTATCCTTTTTATAATATTTGTAGTGCTAAAACCTTTTTGAAAATCTATAAGCACAACTTCTTTTGCAATATCGCTTCCAACAACCTCTTTACCATTATAATCTCCACCTTTTACCAAAATTTCTGGCTTAATTTTTTTGATCAAATTTAATGGAGTATCTTCATCAAAAATCACAACAAAATCAACGCTACAAAGAGCGCTTAAAACAACAGCTCTTGAAAATTCCGAATTTATGGGGCGATTTTGTCCTTTTAATCTAGCTACAGATTTATCAGAATTTAAGCCGACAATAAGAAAATCGCCGAGTTTTTTTGCCTTATCAAGATATTTAACATGTCCTAAATGCAAAATATCAAAACAACCATTCGTAAAAATAACTTTTTGTTTTGTATTTTGTAAAATTTTGCAAATTTCATCTACGGTTTTTATTTTATCTTCGATATTTCCGCTATTTGTAACCTTTTCATAATCTTCAATCTCTTGTAAAGTTGCTGTCGCACTTCCGACTTTTGCCACGACAACAGCGGCGGCTTTGTTTGCTAAATCAACTGCTTCTTTTATGTTTAATCCGCAAGATAAAGCATAACCTAAAGTCGCTAAAACAGTATCTCCAGCGCCAGTTACATCAAAAACTTCTTTTGCAATCGCAGGAACAATTTGCAAATTTTCATCATATAAAGCGATACCTTTTTCAGATAAAGTTATAATCGAATATTTTAAATCGTAATTATCTTTTAAATTTAAAATCGCTTTTTTCAATGAAATTTCATCATTTATATCGATATTTGTAGCTAAAGTAGCCTCTTTTTTATTCGGTGTAAGAAGTGTTGCACCGCGGTATTTTAAATAATCATTTCCTTTTGGATCAATTAATATAAATTTATTAAATTTATTTGAAATTTCTATGATTTTTTGACATAAATTTTTCGTTAAAACGCCTTTTGCATAATCGCTTAACAAAATCGCATCGAAATTTTGAATACATTTTTGCAAATTATCTAAAATCAAATTTTGACTATCTTCACAAATATCTTCTTTACTTTCTTTATCAAATCTTATAACTTGCTGATGAACTGCCATCAAGCGGCATTTTTGCGCACTTTTTCTATTTTTTTCTTTGATTAATTTAGCTTTTACTTGCATATTTTCAAGCATTTTTAAAATTTCATCGCCGATAAAATCATCGCCAACAACGCTAAAAACTTCTACATTTGCGCCAAGTGCTTTTAAATTTGCTATTACATTTCCAGCACCACCTAAACGTTTATTTTCTTTTTTTATATCGACAACTTGCACCGGTGCTTCAGGTGAAATTCGATCACAATCTCCCCACAAATAATGATCCACCATCAAATCACCAATAACTAAAATATTTGGCGTTTTATCCATTTAATTCACTTTCATAAATTCTTTTAATCTCTAAAAGATAATCTTTTATCCCATCTTCAAGGCTAAATTTCGGTCCATATCCTAAATCATGGCAAGTTTTAGAAATATCTGCTTGCGTGTGAAATTGATACTGTTTAATAAATGGATTTTTTATATATTCGCATTTATAATTTGTATTTAATTCATTTTGCAAAATATCTACAATCTCTTGAAAACTTCTAGGAATTCCAGTCGCGACATTATAAATTCCACTTTTGCAAGAATTAAGTGCCAAAAGATTCGCTTGCAAAACATCTTTTATATATACAAAATCTCGTTTAATTTTATCGCTATTTTCAAATAATTTTGGATTTTTTCCACTTAAAATTTGCAAACCAAATTGCAAAATCATAGAAGCAGTTTTATCTTTAAAAAACTCATTTTTTCCATAAACGTTAAAATATCTAAAGCCAATTATATGGAGTTTATCAAAGTTTTTAACAGCGAGTTTATCCATCATAAATTTCGAAAAACCGTAAATATTTGCTGGTTTTTCATTTTCAAAAACTTTTTGCGGACTTTTTGCATTTCCATAAGTCGCAGCTGAGCTTGCATAAATCAAACTTGCCGATAAATCTTTTGCGACTTCTATCAAATTAAAAAAACTATTTAAATTAGTTTTTATCATCAAATCTTGATTTTGCACAGTTGTATCAGAAATCGCAGCCTCGTGAAAAATAGCATCTGGATAAAATTTTTTTATAACTTTTATAGTTTTTTCTTCATTTATATCGCCAGCGTAAATTTCGCCATTGAAATTTAACAAATTTTTATAATGACCAAAACTTTTCAAATTCGAATTTTCAAATCTCTCGCCATTTCTAAAACAATCAACAACCAAAATTTTATAATCTTTTTCTTCTAAAAATTGAGCCAAATTTGAACCTATAAATCCAGCCCCGCCTGTTATAACAACTCTTTTTTTACTCATTTTATTTCCTTTAAAATATCCATCAATTTTTTTACAATTTTTAATTTAAAATTTCTAGCAGAAATTTTATTTAAAATTTCAATATTGATTTTTAAATTTTGCCCAGAAAGCAAAAACAAATTTTTAATATTTACATTTATTCCAGATTTTATATCGCTCATTTTATCGCCAATCAAAACAGAATTTTCTAAATTTATGTTAAATTCTTTAAATGCTTTTAAAATCATTCCAGCTTTTGGTTTTCTGCATTCGCAATTTTCATCCGGAGAATGCGGACAAAAATAAACTTTTTTTATAAAAATTCCATGTTTTTTAAACTCATTTAACATAAAATTATTTAAAATTTCAAAATCCTTCAAAGAGTAAAAATTTCGCCCTATTCCAGATTGATTTGTAATGACAAAAATTTCATAATCTAAAAGCGAAATTTCTTTCAAAAAATCAAAAATTTCCGCACGAAATTTAAAATCTTCGATCCTAAAAACATAGCCAAAATCTTCATTTATAACACCATCTCTATCTAAAAAAACAGCTTTTTTCATCACTTTAAAACCTGATTAATTTCATTTATAAATTGCAGAGGATTAACTTGCACACCATTTATAATAATTCCAAAATGCAAATGAGGCCCGCTAACTCTGCCACTTTGACCACTTTTTGCAATAACTTGACCATTTTCTACAAAATCGCCCACTTTAACCAAAATTTCGCTTAGATGATAATATTGAGAAAAAATTCCAAATCCGTGATCTATTATCACGCTTCCTCCAGCGATATAGCGATCTTTTGCAAGTTTTACAACTCCGCTATTTGTAGCTAAAATTTTGGTGCCAATTTTTGCACGAAAATCACTTCCAGAATGAAAACTCTTTAAAGCACCGTTGAAAGTTCTAGCATTACCAAATTCCGACGTAATAACAGAATTTAATGGTTTTATAAATTTTTTATCAAAATAAATTCCATCAATTTTTTTGTTGTAAATTTTATTTGCCTCTTTGAATTCGTTTTGTATCCTGATTTGCGCCTCTTTTGATGGATAAACTTTCTTTTTATTAACCTGAATCTCTTCTTTTTTATAATTTTTTTCGATTATTTTATATATTTTTTTTGTATTTCCATTTTGCAAAATTATAGAATTTCGCAAACTTTTATAAGGAGCGACCAAAATAGTAAATACATTATTTTTATTTTTTGGGCTTTCTATCCAAGAAATATTTTTTGAGTTTATGCGTAAATCTTGCGCTTGTTCGATAGGAATTTGAAAAACTTTTACTTCACCATTAAAAATTTCACTAGCAAAAATCTGAGTAAAAAAAATAATGCAAAAAATAAAGAATTTCATAAACATCTCCTAAATTTTTATAAAATTTTAGTTAAATACAATTTCAATTAAGAAAACAATTGCTATAATACCGCAAATTAGTTTTTATGAGGATTAAAAATGAAAAAAATCTTGACTTTTATAAGTTTGATTTCACTTACTTTGGGTTTAGTTTCTGCCGATATAGTTCAAAATCAAAAAGTTTATGCTGCTGCAAATATTATAAAAGCTTTTGCTTGCGACAACAATAGATCTGTGAATTATCATTATGTAAAAGAGGCGAAGGCTGTGGCTATAATACCAAATTCTGTAAGATTTGGCGCTGTAGCTTCATTAAATTCTGGCGACGGAATTTTTGTAATGAAAGATTTTGATGGAAAATGGTCTTCACCTGCTTTTATCAAATATCGAGGAATTGGCATTGGAGTTCAAGCTGGTTTGGAAAGTGGTGATTTAGTTTTGATATTTCAAACTTCCAAATCTTTCATGAATTTATTTAATGGTATGGATACTCTTGAGTTTAATGCTGGGATTACACCTGTTAAAGGTGGAACTGTCGGTTTTGTAACAGATTTACCGGAAGTTTCAGCTTGGATAGTAAAAAATGGACCTACATCAGGAGTTTATTTTGGAGCAACTATTGATATTAATAAACTTTCTATAGATCAAGCTTCTACAAATGATTACTATGAAAAACTTATTGATATACAAGATATTTTAAATAATTCGCTAAAAGATAGCAAATACACAAAAATGTTAAAAGATACTATGGATAAATATTTTGGTAATTATCAATATTATTGTGATTGTGCATCTTGTGCTTGTAACGCTAGCCCAACTTACAAAAAATAAATATTTTAGCAATTGAAATGCCGTTTAATTTGGCATTTCAAAATTTTATAATCTTTATACTTTTATAAAAATCATTTACTCTATCATCCGTTCTTATAGAATTTGAAATATAACTTTGCAAATCTTCTTTTCTGTTATATAAAATTTTTAAATTTTGCGGGTTTATGCCCCTTGAAATTGCTACATAAAATTGACCTTTTGCAAAAATATGATTTAAATCACATACTAAATTTTCTATTCCCATTCCTTGCGATTTATGAATTGTTATAGCATAACTAAGACGAAATGGAAACTGAAAAAAACTGGCTAAAATTTTCTGTTTTACACCATCTTCGGTTAAGATATTTTCCGTGCAATTGTAACTATTTAAACTAACTTTAATCAAACTATCATCATTTTTTCTAACGATAACATCTTCATCATCAAATCCGATTATAACGCCTTGTTCACCATTATAAAAATATCCATTTTTGTTTATAGTAAATATAATTTTTGCCCCGATTTTGAAAAATAACTTTTCAGGAACATTTAAATTTTTATACCATTTGTAAAATTTATCTTCGCTCAATTTTTCATCATAAATTTCTTTTACACCTTCAAAAACATAAAGTTTAGAATTTATTTGACTTAGTTTTTGCAAATTCAATTTATCTGCTTCATAATTTCTACCAAAAAGTGTAGTCGCATCTTGTGAAAATTGATTATTTTTTAATTTTTCTAAATACAAAATTTCTTTTTTTGTTACATTTCCAAGACGAATTTTTGACAAAATTTCACAAAATTCTAAGTCGTTTTGTCTTTTTGATTTTGTAAGTTCTACACATACAAAATTTAATTGCTCCCAAGCGTAAGAATCAAAAGCATATTTTAATTTAAATAGCAAATTGCCGTCATCATTTGTAATTGGTGCCAATTGATAAAAATCTCCAACGACGATAATTTTACCACAAAACTCAGAATTTATAAGCCTAAAATATATAAGTTCCATAACTTCCACAGCTACCATAGAAATTTCATCAATCACGATCAAATCAACATTTTTTAGAATTTGCTTTAACTCTTCTTTTTTCTTTCTTTGTTTGATATCTAATATCGCCAAATCTTCATGATTTTTACAAATTCCTATGCGAAAAAAGCTATGCAATGTAACGCCCCCTATGCCAACTGCGCTTATACCAGTACTTCCAAGACTAATTATATTTTTATTTTTATCTTTATAATATTTAATTATTTGTTTTGTCAAAAAACTTTTCCCAACGCCAGCCCCACCGGTTATAAATAAATTATTATTTTCCAATAATTTTAAAATTTCATTTAGCAAATTTTTTCCTTAAAATATTTTTATAATTATACAAAAATCTCAGATAAAACAAAGATTTAAAAAAAATATGCTAAAATCACCGAAAATTTTACGGAGAAAAAATATGGAAGTAAATTTTGGTAATGTAGAAGATAAGGTAAATGAATTTCTTACTATTTGCAAAGCAATGAGTTGTAGCAAAGACTTAAGTGTAAATCAAATGTATTTTTTGCAACATTGGATAGAAGAACACGAAGCAATTTTAAGTATAAAAGAAATTGCTAAATGAATTATTAGTAAATATCGCTATTTACAATACAGAAAAAGATGAATTTGTAGAAAATTTAAACGATTTTTCTACTAAAACGACAAGCAAAGAGCTAGAAACACAAATTAGATCAAACCTACTTCCGTTGGATGTGATAGAAGACAGTGTAAAAATAGAAGGATTAAATTTCTTTTTGGCTGGCGATTTTAAATATATAAAAGAGAGTGAAATTTCTTCTATCATATCTCAACATGGTGGAAAAATTTGTGATGAATTGACAAAAGATGTAGATTTTGTAGTTTTAGGACTTGGAAAACGAAACAGAGATATAACTCATTCTTTAAATCAAGCGCTAGAAGATATAGAAAAAATGCGTTTAGAAGATGCAAAATTTAAAGTTATATCAGAAACAACGATAATCACAAATTTTAAATGATAAAAAACGGAATTTTTATTTTTGATTGCGAAACTGTGCCTGATTTTGATGCCTTAAGAGATGTTTTTGGATACGAAGGAAATGATGAAGAAGTCGCAAAACAAGCTTTTTTAACACAGAAAGAAAAAAGTGGAAGCGAATTTTTGCCAGTAAATTTTCATCAAATAGTAAAAATAAGTGCAGTTTTAGCAGATCATAATGCAAAATTTATAAAAGTTTCTTCGATAAATGGAGAAAATGAAAAAGAAATTTTGGAAAAATTCACAAAATACGTAAATAAATCAAATCCAAAATTGGTAAGTTTTAATGGAAAAGGGTTTGATTTGCCATTGATAGCTATTAGATCTATGAAATACAATATTCCATTTGGAGGATATTACGAAACTCAAGATAAATATAATGGAAAAAATAAATGGGAAAATTATCGAGATAGATATAGCGGAAAATTTCATTTAGATTTGCTTGATTTTATACAAGATTTTGGCTCTATAAGAGGCTTAAATTTAGATGCACTTTGCAAAACTTTTGGAATGCCAGGTAAATACGATACTCACGGAGATCAAGTTTTAGAGCTTTTTTTAAATAAAGAATTCGACAAAATTGATGAATATTGTCAAAGTGATGTTTTAAATACATATTGGTTGTATTTAAAATTTGAATTGATAAGAGAAAACATAAATTTTGACGATTATTATATAAATTTAGAACTTATGAAAGAAGGCGTTAAAGAAAAAAATTTAGGTTATACAAAACCATTTGTAGATTGCATAGAAAAAGAACTAGATAGAATTTCGGATAAAATCACAAAAGAAAATTTGCCAGAAATAGATATAGGCGAAATTTAATTTTTAAAAACAAACGTTTGGAGATATTTTTACAATATTTCCAAAAAATTTCAACTGGATTTATATAAAAAGTTTTATTTCTTAGAAATTTTTAAAATTTCAATTTCATTTTTTAAATACCAAATATCAATCATCTCGTTTGCAAAGTTATTTAATTCTGAATTGTCACTTTTCCCCCAAATATAAGCTATAAAAAATCCTAAAATAACACCAATCAAAGGTTTAAAATCATAAAAAATATAAAAAACAATTGCAAATATAACGAAAAATTTAAAAACTGCAAGAAGCATAAAAACTAAAGATTTCATTTCATAAAATGCAATAATTTTTTCTTTTTTAGCCTGTTTTAATTTATTTATTAAAACTTCTACATCATCATTTTCTAAATCTATATCAATTTTTTTATCTATGGATTTAAATTTTTTTTCTAAATATTTTATACGAAGAGAGGACATAAAATCTCCTTAAAAATGGTGCGATTAGCGAGATTTGAACTCGCACACCTAACGGCACTACCCCCTCAAGATAGCGTGTCTACCAATTCCACCATAATCGCGAAATTTAGGCTAAAAATTAGCCTAAAAATTAACCCAAAAATGGATTTGCGTAAAGCAAAATAAATGTAACTACAAGCGCATAAATAACTTGAGCTTCAATCATCGCCAATGCGATAAACATTGTGCTCATAAGTTTGCTTCCAATTCCTGGATTTCTAGCTATTCCTGAAATTGTAGCAGCTGCAGCATTACCCATACCGATAGCGCCACCAAGAGCGGCTGTTCCTAAACCTATACCAGCGCCAACAACAGAAGCAGCAGTAATTAAAGAAGTGCTTTCATCTGCACCAAAAGCAAAACCAGCAAAAGCTAAAAATAAAAAAAATACTTTTTTCATAAAAATTCTCCTTAAATTTTACAAAAAAATCAATTTCGGATAAAATCCCTACTCTTAAAATTTTTTGAAGCGGCGATTTTATAAAATTTTTACTTGATTTTATATTAAATTAAAATTTTTATGATAAATTAACGCCTTTATTCAAGGTTAAATAATTATGTATAACAAATTTTTAATGCGTCATCTTGGTATATATTTTATGCTAATATCATCCCTATTTTTTGCAGCTACTGGCGCTTTTGGTAAAATTTTAAGCACAAATTTAAGCTCAGTAGAAGTTGTATTTTTTAGAAATTTAATAGGTGTTTTAATCATTAGCTATTCTTTGATAAAAAATAGACCAAAACAACGCGGTGGAAATTTGCCACTTCTTTTATTTAGAGCTTTTGTGGGCATTATTTCTCTTTTAGCATTCTTTTACAATATCGCAAATATCGGGCTTGCAGAGGCTTTTACATATGCGAAAACTGCTCCTATTTTTTTATCAGTTATAGCATTTATATTTTTAAAAGAAAAAATGGGAAAAATCGGCTGGTTTAGCGTATTTTTAGGATTTGTCGGAGTATTTTTTATAATGCAACCAAATTTAGGCATAACAAAAGCC
This sequence comes from uncultured Campylobacter sp., assembly GCA_947090385.1. GTDB lineage: Bacteria > Campylobacterota > Campylobacteria > Campylobacterales > Campylobacteraceae > Campylobacter_B. The sequence goes on from CAMUNZ010000019.1 coordinate 17,666, forward strand.
GATTTAATGGGAATTATGAATGGATTTTTTGCGGCATTGGCTTATGCAAGCGTAAGAGGACTTAGAAAATATTATGAGCCAAGAATTATAGTATTTGCTTTTGTTTTTGTCGGTACATTAGTTCCTGCAATGTGCATGCTTTTAGCAGAATTTTACACAAATGCGAAGTTAGATTTTATGATATCAAAATTCATAATGCCAAATTTCAAAGAGTTTATTTTTATAATTTTAATGGGAATTTGCGGAATTATATTTCAAACATATTTGACAAAATCATACGCAGCTAGCAAAAAAGCCGGAGTTGCTAGCGCGGTTAGTTACTCGGACATAGTTTTTAGTCTATTTTTTGGACTTCTTTTGGGCGATAGTTTGCCAAATGTTTTAGCTTGGTTTGGTATAATTTTGATCGTTTTAAGCGGAATTTTAATAGCAAAAGAAAAATAAGGAGAAAAAATGATTTTAATAGCAGGACCTTGCGTCATAGAAAGCAAAGATTTAGTTTTTAAAGTAGCAGAAAAATTAATAAAATTTAATGAAAACAAAGATATAGATTTTTATTTTAAATCAAGTTTTGATAAAGCAAATCGCACAAGTATCAAAAGTTTTCGTGGTCCTGGACTTGAAAAAGGCTTAGAAATTTTAAGCGAAGTAAAAAAAGAGTTTGGATTTAAAATTTTAACCGATATCCACGAAAGTTATCAGGCTTTGCCAGTTAGCGAAGTTGCGGAAATATTACAAATTCCAGCTTTTTTGTGCCGTCAAACTGATTTATTAGTCGCAGCTGCAAAAACAAATGCGGTTGTAAATATCAAAAAAGGGCAGTTTTTAGCCCCAGATCAGATGAAACACAGCGTTAAAAAAGTACTTGAAACTCGTGGCGTGAGTGAAAGTGGCTACGAAACTGCAAAACAAAATGGCGTTTGGCTTTGCGAGCGGGGAAGCACTTTTGGATATGGAAATTTAGTTGTAGATATGCGAAGTTTGCCGATAATGAGAGAGTTTGCACCAGTTATTTTTGATGCAACTCACAGCGTGCAAATGCCTGGGGGACTAGATGGCAAAAGTGGCGGAGATGCTAAATTTGTGACATATCTTGCAAGAGCAGCCGCTAGCGTTGGCGTAGATGGATTTTTTTATGAAACACATATAAATCCTTGCGAAGCACTTTGTGATGGACCAAATATGCTAAATTTAACCGAACTTGAAAAAGTAGTAAATCAAACTTTGAAAATAAGAGAAATTTTAAGTGAAAAATAAAGGACTGTTTTTCGTCATTTTTGGGGCGATTTTGGAATGTGGCTGGGTTTATGGGCTGAAATTTGCTAATTCAAATTTAGCTTATATCGCCACAGCTCTTATCCTTGTCGTTAGTTTTTTTACATTTGCTTTATCTTTTAAATATCTCTCTCCTAGCATAGCTTATACGCTATACATCGGGCTTGGAACGCTATTTATAATGCTTGTTGAAATCATCGTAGAAATTTCAAACGGCACAAATGTAGAAATTTTAAGAATATTTTTTGTTTTTACCCTTCTTTATGGAATTTTGGGGCTTAAAAGGTGTTAAATTGAGTTATGTGATACTTATTTTAGCTGGACTTTTCGAGTTACCAAGCGTGTATTTTAATGTAAAATTTAACGAAGCAAAAAACATCTGGCGGCGATTATTTGCGGTCTTGATGATAATACTTACATTTGGAAGCTCGGTTTTACTTTTAAGGCAAGCGATGAAAGAAATTTCTATGAGTATCGCTTACTCGACATGGACAGCAGTTGGAGTGCTTGGCGCTGTGTTTGTGGGAATTGTATTTAGGGGCGAAAAAATGAACGCAAAAAAAGCTTTTTTTCTAGTTTTGATCGTATTTAGTGTTATAATGCTTAAAATAATTTAAGGAAATAAAATGAAAATAATCGAAGGAAAATTAAATTTAAAAGGTGATGAAAAAATCGCGATAATAAATTCAAGGTTCAATCACATCATCACAGATCGCTTAGTCGAAGGTGCCAAAGATGCGTTTTTACGCCATGGTGGAAACGAGGAAAATTTAAGTCTTGTTTTAGTTCCAGGTGCTTTCGAAATTCCTTTTGCGTTGCAAAAAGCAATTGAAAGTAAAAAATTTGACGCTATTTGCTGCGTTGGAGCGGTTATTCGTGGAAGCACACCACATTTTGATTATGTAGCAGCAGAAACTACAAAGGGCATAGCAAATGTAAGTTTAAAAGGCAAAATTCCTGTAACTTTTGGCGTTTTGACAACCGATACAATCGAGCAAGCTATCGAAAGAGCGGGAAGTAAAGCTGGAAATAAGGGCTTTGAAGCGATGACGAGTTTGATTGAAATTTTAAATTTATATAAAAATTTAGGAGAATAAATGGCTACAAGACATCAAGTTAGACAAGCCGTCGTGTCGCTACTTTACGCAAAAGATATGGGCAACGAAATGGATGATTTTAAAAACGAATTTTTAGAAGAAAAAAAGATAAGAAATGCGCAATTTAAATACGCAAATGAGCTTTTTAATGGAATTTTACAAAATTTAGAAAAATTAGACGAAATAATAAATGAAAAATTAAGCGGACATAAAATAAATGAAATCGGGACAATAGAAAGGGCTATTTTAAGGCTTGGCGCTTACGAAATCAAATTTACTAAAACAGATAAACCAGTCGTTATAAACGAAGGCATAGAAATCGCAAAAGAGCTTTGTAGTGAGACAACGCCGGCATTTATAAATGGAGTTTTAGATAAAATTTAAATAAAAAATAATCAAAAAAATACAATCATAAAGCCAACTTTAGTTGGCTTATAAATAAATTTTAATTTCGTGAGAAATTTAAAAGCTTTTCCCTGTAATAAGCATATTGCTTTTGCCTTAGTTCTATCT
>CAMUNZ010000020.1 GCA_947090385.1 uncultured Campylobacter sp.
ACTAGTTTTTCATTTTCTTTCTTACTTTGCGGTAAAAACATAGTTATGTTCTCGTAAATTGTGCTATTTTGATTTTGTTTTAAGCTTTGTATAAATATAAACCAATTGCTTATTTTTTGACCAAATTCTCCAGGTTTTATATTTAGTGTTGCTGTTGTTTTTTTGTAATTTATGAAATTTTTGTTTAAATTTTCAGAAATTGGTATAAAAAAAAGCGTAATTATGATTAAAAAAAATGACAAAACAAACGAATTTAATCCAAAAAAATATGCTATTTTTTTTGGAGAATAACTTAAAGTAAAAAGCACTATACTTTCATTTTCTTTTGATAATTTAAATAAAACAATCGCAAGCGAAACAAAAAAAGAGATCGGTAATGTAAAAATTAAAATTTGAGGCAACATAAAAATATAAAGTTTTAAAAGTTCGATAAAATTTATATTTATAACTGCCGTAATTCTTGCAATTTGTAAAAAAAATACAATAGACATTATCATAAAAAGCGTGCCAAAAAGCGACGCAAATGATGATAAGAAATTTATGAAAAGATATTTTTTAACCATAAATTTTCTTTAAAATTTCCAAAATTTGAGTTTGAAAAAGCCAAGTTATAAAAAGGCCGATTGCTAAAAATGGCACAAAAGGCAATTCATAATTTTTTTTACGCACGATAACATATGCAGGCAACGTAAAAATAGCAGCAAGATATATAGTAATAAGACTTAATTTCCAGTTTAAAATCGCTCCTATAACGCCAGCTATAAAAATATCACCACTTCCCATAGCTTCTCGTTTTAAAGCAAAACTTACGATTAATCTTAATAACCAAAAAATCGCCGCAAAAAATCCAGCGTTTATAATACCCATAAAATTAAAATCTAGTATCAAAGAGTAACATAAACTTGTGATTAAAACAGGATATAAAAGCGCATCCGGTACAGCCGTATAGCGAAAATCAATTATGCTTAAATCAAGAAGTAAAATAAAAGTAAATGCTATAAAAATTGCTTTTAAAATATTTGGTTCTATAAAAAAACAAATTATTGACAAAAATCCGCAAGCAAGCTCGACTAATGGATATTGTATCGAAATTTTATCTTTACAAAAAGCGCATTTTCCGCGCAAAAATATCCAAGAAAAAAGCGGGATATTATGATACCATTTTAATGGCGTTTGGCAATTTTGACAATGAGAAGCAGGGAAATTTATGCTCTCATTTTTTGGTAATCTATAAATCAAAACGTTGCTAAAACTTCCAAAACATAATCCAAAAATAAAAAATAAAATTGCATATAAAATTTCTAAACTCATAATCCACCGAACTTTCTATCTATTTTTTTATATTCATCTGTGATTTTTTTTAATTCTTGTTCGCTAAAATCTGGCCATAAAGCATCGCTAAAAGCGAATTCTGCGTAAGAATTTTGCCATAATAAAAAATTACTTAATCTTTTTAATCCACCAGTTCTAATAAGCAAATCAACATCGTCTTTAAGATCTAAATTTTCATTTAAATTTTCTTCGTTTATTTGCAAATTTTTCGATGAAATTTTTTTACAAGCTCTTATGATTTCATCTCGTCCGCCATAATTTATAGCCAAATTTAAAGTCAATCTAGAAAAATCATTGGTGATTTTTTGAAGTTCTAAAATTTTTTCATTTATCTCTTCATCAAATTTGCTTAAATCCCCAATTGTGTTAAATTTAATCTCGTTTTTTACGAAATTTTCTTTTTTTGATACCAAAAATTCTTTAAAAAGTTTCAATAAAAATTTTATTTCATTTTGCGGTCTTTTCCAATTTTCCGTGCTAAAAACATATAATGTTAAAATTTTTATATCTTCTTTTATGCAAAATTTTGCGACCATGTCGATTTTATCGGCTCCAACTTGATGCCCTTTTGTTCTTATTAATCCGTGAGATTTAGCCCATCTCCCGTTTCCGTCCATAATTATCGCCAAATGTTTTAGTTTATTCACTAAAATCCTTTTATCAAATTTGCTATCGTAAATGCTGCGTTTAATTTTTGCGTTTTTGGGATTAAAATTTCACCATTTCTTGTTATAAAATTTATCATAGTTTCGTTTGAACCGAATTTTATTTTATCGTCTATGATATTTAAACAAACTGCGTCCAATCCTTTGTTTGCCAATGTATTTTTTGCATTTTTTAATGCATTTTCTTTATCTGTTTCTAATTTAAAACCAATTTTTGTAAATTTCGAATTTTTTAAACTCATCAAAATATCGACATTTTCTACAAGCGGCAAACTCCAATTTTTTCCAAGATCTGATTTTTTTAGTTTTCCTTTTGATTTTCTAGCTGGTAAATAATCGCTTACCGCAGCGCACATTATCAAAATATCATCGTTATTTAATCTTAAATTTGCAATTGCTGATTTTAGACCAGTTGTGCTTTCAAATTTTATCATTTTATACGGAGTTTGAAAATCTACGCTTGATATAAATTTGACTTCCGCACCTAAATAATAAAACGCATCACATAAAGCTTTTGCCATTTTTCCGCTAGAAAAATTTGTTATTGCTCTTACATCGTCGATTTTTTCTGTTGTTGGTCCGCCTGTAACTATGACGTTTTTATTTTTATAAAAATTATCTTGTAATAAAAGTCTAATTCCTAAATTTACAATGTCGCTAACTTCGCATAATCCGCCTTTTGCGCTTACTCCACAAGCTAATATTTTTTCTACTGGATCGATTATGTGATATCCTCTTTCTTGCAAAATTTCAAGCGAAGTTATTGTGGCGACATTATCTAGCATATTGTTATTTGCCGCTGGGGTAATTATAGTAGGAATTTTATGAGAAGCGATAAGTGTGGCCATAAATTCATTATCGCAAATTCCATTTGCAAGTTTATTTATAGTGTTTGCGCTAGCAGGAGCTATTATCACTAAATCCATTTTTGAATAAGATATATGATCGACTTTTTCTACCCAATCGTAACTTTTTGAGCTTAAAACTCTATGATTGCTTAATGCTTCAAAGCTTGTTTCATTTACAAATTTCAAAACTCCATCGCTTAATGCGACGTAAATTTCGGCTTCCATTTTTTTAAATTGAGAAATAATTTCATAAGATTTATAAAAACTGATACTTCCGCAAATTGCTAATAAAATTTTTTTACCTTTTAACATTTATTATCCTTATTAAAAAATTTATGAAAAAATCCAGGTTTATTTTGCTGTTTTGTTCTAGAAATCGCTAAATTTCCTTCTGGGATATCGTTTGTTATCGTACTTCCTGCGGCGATTAAAACATTATCTTCGATTTTTACTGGTGCGATTATTTGCGTATCGCTTCCTACAAAAACATTTTTGCCAATTATCGTTTTAAATTTATTTTTGCCGTCATAATTGCAAGTTATTGTCCCACAACCTATATTTGTGCCTTCTTTGATTTCACAATCACCCAAATAGCTTAAATGCCCAGCTTTTATGCCATTTACATTTGCTTTTTTAAGTTCGACAAAATTTCCGATATGAGTGTTTGAAATTTCGCAATTTGGCCTGATATGCGCCATAGGACCGATATCGGAATTTGTGATTTTACTATCTTCAATAACGCACGAGCTTTTTATAATAGAATTTTTTATTTCGCAATTTCCTATTATGCTTACATTTTCTTGTAATTCGCATTCTCCTTCAAATTTTGCCCTGCAATCTATATAAATAGTTTGTGGCAAACGCATTAAAACGCCTTGCTTCATTAAATTTTCTTTTATTTCATTTTGCATTAAATTTTCTGCTTTACTTAACGCAAATTTGTCATTAATTCCCATGAAATTTTTTTCATTTACCAAAACCGGCTTGATTTTTAGATCTAAATCTTTTGCTATTTTTATAGAATCTGTTAAATAAAACTCTTTTTGCGAGTTATTATTTGAAATTTTAGGTAAAATTTGTTTTAAAATTTCTGTTTTAAACGCATAAACTCCGCCATTTACTAAATTTATATTTTTTTGATTTTCATTTGCGTCTTTTTCTTCTACTATTTCCGAAATTTCACCATTTTCTAAAATAATTCTTCCATAACCAAAAGGATTTTTCGTCTCAAAAACACTTAAAGAAACATCGGCTTCTTCTTCTAAAAGTTTTAAAATTTCTTCGCTTTTTATAAGTGGCATATCTCCGCACAAAATTGCAACTTTTTGTGAATTAAATTTTATATCTTTTAAAGCTCCAGCCGTTCCTGGATAATTTATCAAATCTTGTTTGTAAATTTTTGTTTTCGGATAGTTTTTTAAAATTATCTCTTTTATCTCGTCAAATTGATGCGATAAAACTACATTTACATCGTTTGAAATTTCGTATGATTTTTGCAATATATGATTTATCATTTCTAAACCACAAATTTTGTGTAAAACTTTTGCTTTTTTTGATTTCATGCGAGTTCCAAGACCCGCTGCTAAAATAATTATTAAAATTTTATCCATATTTTCACCTCAAAAAATGGCTGATTATACCAAAAATAGCTTATGTTTTATTTGCTGTTTTTATGATATAAAAACTCATTGAAATTAAAATTATACTTCCGCCGATTATAATATTTAAATCAATTGTTTGATTTAAAAATAAATATCCCCAAAAAATTGAAAAAACACTTTCTAATATGCAAATAAGCCCCACATTTGCGGCACTTATATATAAAAGCGAATATCCTAAAAAAATTCTAGAAATCGGAGTTATAAAAATTCCTATTATAAAAATCGCCAAAAAATCACTAAAACTATAAGCAAAATTTGCAAAGGGCAAAGATGCTAAAGCTATTAAAATTCCACCAAATCCCATGCCGGCAAATCTATCTAATTGTTTATAAAAACTTAAAGTTGTAAATAAAAGCGCGAAATTTAAAACACTTAAAAATGCCAAAAATATCCCAAAAAGGCTTTTTGGCTCCAACTGTTTATATGATATTATAAAAATTCCGCAAATTACAAAAAATGAAATTAAAAATAAAAGTTTTGGTGCCTTTTTTTTATAAAGTAAAAGATCTAAAATAGCGCAAATAATCGGGCTTGAAGCGTAAATTAAAACTGGCAAAGCAATGCCTAAAAATTTTACAGAATATATGAAACTCAAATTTGAACAAAACATAAAAAAACCACACATAAAAATACTAAATTTCTGTTTTTTATAAATTTTTATAAAGTTGTCTTTTTTGTTTTTTATAAAACTTGCAAAATTCAGGCTTAAAAATATAAAAATTCCAAATAAAAATGAATAATCAAAGCCACTTACTTTTACAAACGAAATCGCAAGCGACTCAAAACTTATAAAAAAAACACCAAAAAAAGCTAATAAAAAACCAAGTTTTACCATTTTGAAATTTTAAAATTTTGTTCGTTTTAACAAAAATTATTTATAGTTTTTAACAAAATTTTCTATTCTATCTATACCTTTTTTGATAGTTTCTAAATCCGTTGCAAAACTAAATCTAAAATATCCGTCTTGTCCAAAACCAATTCCAGGTACTACGGCTACAAGGGCTTTTTCTAATAATTTCTCACAGAATTTTATGCTATCTTTTTCTATGGCTTCGCAATTTACAAATAAATAAAACGCGCCGTCTGGTTTTAAAACTTTTAAGCCTTCTATTTTGTTTATCGCTTCAACTGCGTAATCTCGTCTTTTGATATATTCATCGTGCATAAATTTGATATCTTTATCACTTTGACCTAAAAGTGAAGGAATTGCACCTGCTTGGACTATTGAGCTGATATTCGAAGTGCTTTGACTTTGAAGTTTTTTAATAGCATTATTTATATCATCAATAACACAAGCAGTGTAGCCAAATCTCCAGCCAGTAATTGCCCCACATTTACTAAGTCCGTTTATTGTGATTGTCCTTTTAAATGCATCTTTACTTACACTAGCAAATGATACAAATTCTTTATCAAAAGTTAATTTTTCATAAATTTCATCGCTTAAAACGATAATATCCGTATTTTCTAATACTTTTGCTAATTCTTCATACTCTTTTTTGCTATAAACGCTTCCACAAGGATTGCTTGGGCTATTTAAAATTATAGCTTTTGTTTTTTTTGTGATTGCTTTTTTAAAAGCTTCTGCTGTGATCTTAAAATCATTTTCTCTAGATGTTTTTATAATCACGGATTTTCCGCCACTATAATTTACAAGTTCTGGATAAGTTACCCAATAAGGAGAAGCAAAAATTACTTCATCGCCATCGTCTATAATGGCTTGAATTATGTTAAAAAGCGAATGTTTTGCGCCCACATTTGTGATAATTTGATCGGTTGAATATTCTAGATTATTATCTCTTTTAAATTTTGTTGCAATTGCTTTTAAAACATCATTTGTGCCAGAAACTGGTGTGTATTTTCCACAGCCTTTATCTAAAGCCTTTTTTACGGCATCTTTTAAGCTTTCTGGTGTATCAAAATCAGGCTCTCCTGTGCTAAAATTTAAAACATCTTTACCATTTGCTTTTAACTCTTTTGCTTTTGTCGATATAGCTATTGTCAAAGATGGACTCAAACTTCTTACGCGTTTTGAAAGTAGCATTATTTCTCCTTTTAACTTTCTAAACTTTTTAAATATTTTTCATAAATTTCGTCTAATTTTGTATCTTTTTCTAAAATTTCGCCATTTTTGATAGCTAAATTTTCTAAAATTTTAATTCTTTTAAATAAATAGATAAATAACTCTTTGTTTATATCTGGAATTTTGTTGTATTCTAAAGGTTCGTGGCATTCTCCTATAATTCTAGCTGGAATTCCAATAGCTGTTGAATTTGGTGGGACATTTTTAACAACTACAGAATTTGCTCCTATTTTGGAATTTTCTCCGATTACAATATTGCCTAAAATTTTCGCTCCGGCTCCAACTACGACTTTATTTTTTAATGTCGGATGTCTTTTGCCTTTATTTAAACTTACTCCTCCAAGCGTTACATTTTGATAAAGCAAAACTTCATCGCCCACAACTGCGGTCTCGCCGATTACAAGTCCTGTAGCGTGATCTATAAAAACATTTCGACCAATTGATGCGGCTGGATGTATATCAACTTTTGTAATGATTTGAGTTATTCCGCTTAAAATTCTTGCAGTTTTTTTAAATCCTTTTTTATAAAGAGCATTGGAAATTCTATAATTTACAAGCGCCCAAACTCCTGGATAATTAAAAAAAACTTCAATTTGGCTATTAAAAGCTGGATCTTGTTTTCTTGGTTCGTTAAAATCCTCTTTTATAATTTGCCATAAACTCATTTTAATCAACCGTTTTTAAATATCCATTATCATTTAAAAATAGATAAAGTTCACCCAAAATGTGCTTTTTTTGTTTTTCATCAACAAGTGATGATTTTTCAATTCTTTCATTTAATGTATCTCTTATCTCATAAACATCGTAATCCATATCATCCATAATGTCTATTACGGATTGAGATTCTATCAAATCGCAAATTTCGTATCCGCCTTTTTCGTTAAGCAAAACTGTGGCTTCTGTAGGATGAACAAAAAGATTATGATTCATACCCAAAACTTCTTGATAAGCTCCAACCAAGAAAAATCCTAAAAAATATTCTTCATCTTTTTCTATATTTACATCGTGCAAAAATAATGGATTTTTTGTGCTGTCAAAACTGATTTCTCCGTCGCTATCACAAGTTATATCCCAAATAGAAGCCGCCCTTGTAGGATTTTCATCAAGTCTAGCAATCGGCATAATAGGAAAATTTTGATTTATTCCCCAAAAATCTGGTAAAGATTGAAAAAGCGAGAAATTTACAAGATATTTTTCTTGCACTTCTCCTTGAATTTTAAATAAATCGCTAACTCCTGCTTTATTTCCAAGCATCAAAATAGCTTTTTTCATAATCAAATGTGCCAAAATTTCTGAGTTTGATCTATCTTGCAAATCACAATAACCAAGATCAAAAAGAGTCAAAATGCTTTCCATATGAGTTATGCTATCGTGAAGATATTCTAATGCGTTTGAAGGTTTTATTGAGCTATAAAGATCATAAAGTTCTGTGATTAAAGGCGGATTATCTTTTTTTAAATTTAATTTTTCTTCTGTATATTCTTGTGAAAAAAGTTCTAAAACAGGAGCTACTAAAAGTGCGTGAGTAGCGGCTACATAACGTCCACTTTCTATAAAAATATCAGGTTCTACTTCGTTTTTATTATTTGCTATAGTTTTTAAAAGAAAAACTACGTCGTTTGCATATTCTCGTAAAGTATAATTTCTGCTTAAATTTTCTTTAAATTGAGAATATTCAATCGCTAAACCGCCACCTAAATTTATAGCTTTTAGATTTTTTGCGCCCATTTTTCTAAGCTCTGCGTATATGTTTCCAGCTTCTGTTAATGCCTTTTTTAGTGGATGAATTTCGTTTATTTGACTTCCTATGTGAAAATGAATCATTGTAAAATAATCCAATAAATTCGAATCTTTTAATAAATTTATAGCTTCAATTAATTCCGTTGAGGTTAAACCAAATTTTGAATTTATCCCGCCACTTTTCGCCCAAACTCCAGTTCCACCGCTATGAAGTCGAATTCTAAGTCCGATATTTGGTTTTGGTGCGAATCTCTCTTTTGAGGTTTTTATTATAGTTTTTAATTCATTTAATCCTTCTATAGTTAAAGTGATATTATGTCCCATTTCAGCGGCGATAAAACCAATATTTATGAGTTCTTTATCTTTAAAACCATTGACCGTTATTGGCGCTCCAAAATTGTTATAAGCCATAGCTAAAAGTAGTTCTGCTTTGCTACCAGCTTCTAATCCATAATTATAATCTTTTCCTATTTGAACTAAATTTTTTACAAATCCTGGATATTGATTTACTTTTAATGGATAAACGGCATTAAATTTTCCACTATATTCAAACTCTTTTCTCGCTCTCTCAAAATTTGAATAAATTTCTACGATTTGCTTTTTTATCAAATGCGGAAAACGAAGCAAAATTGGTCCTCTAATCCCGTCATTTCGAACATCTCTTATCATATCTATGACGGCTGGTTTAAAATCTGTATTTAAACAAATTCTGCCGCCGTCTATCGTAAAAATTCCATTTCCCCAAATATTTAAACCATAATCATACATTAAATTTATCCTCTAAACTTGATAAAGAAATTTTTTCATCTTCTCCATTTTCTAAATTTTTACACCAAATTTCGCCATTTTTTGCTTCATCTTCTCCAAGACACAAGAAAAATTTTGCATTCAAATTGTCGGCATTTTTTAAATGTTTTTGTGGAGATTTTGCTTTGTAAGAAATTTCTGTTTTATAAAATTTTCTAAATTTTATACCAATTTTAAAAATTTCATCGATATATTTTTCATCCAAAGCACAAATATAAACTCCTTCTCTTGTTTTGCTGTTTTCTTTTGTGCTTAAAATTTCCATAATTCTTTCTATTCCTAAAGCAAATCCTACGCCAAAAGTAGGTTTTCCACCAAGAAATTCAACTAATCTATCATATCTTCCGCCACCTAAAACTGCGCTTTGTGAGCCAATCTCGTCGCTTATAAATTCAAATGCAGTTTTGCAATAATAATCCAATCCTCTGACTAATTTTGGATCTATTTCGTAAGAAAGTCCATTTTCTTTTAAAATTTCTTGCAATTTATCAAAATCTTTCTTGCAATTTTCGTTTAAATTTTGTGTTATTAATGGTGCGTCTTTTAAAATTTTTTGACAATTCTCGTTTTTACAATCCAAAACTCTTATTGGATTTGTTGAAATTCTTCTTTTGCAATCTTCGCAAAGTTCTTTTGTTTTAAGGAATTTTATAAGTTTTTCTTTATATTTTGGTGTGCAATCGTTATCTCCTAAAGAGTTAATTTTAAGATGAAATTTAACTCCTAAATTTTTCAAAATTTCAGCTCCTAGCAAAATTACGCTCGCATCTTCATAAACTGATTTTTCGCCAAAACATTCTATTCCAAATTGATGAAATTCTCTTAAACGCCCTTTTTGTGGTCTTTCATATCTAAACATAGAGCCAAAATAATAAAATTTTTTAACTCCGCCATTTCTATCAAATTTTGCCTCAATAAAAGCTCTTACAACTCCAGCTGTGCCTTCTGGTCTTAAACAAACATCGTTGTCACCTTTATCTTTAAATTCATACATCTCTTTTCCGACTATGTCGCTACTTTCGCCGACACTTCTAAGAAAAAGCGAAGTGTTTTCAAGTTTTGGTGTTTCTATAAAATTATATCCGTAATTTTTAGCTGTTTTTTCACAAATTTTTATAATTTTTTCATATAAAAAACTTCTATCTTCAAATATATCTTTCATCCCGCGAAGTGCTGTAATCATCGTATATACTCCGTAATTTTTTGTGTAATTATATCAATATTTTGTGTCGCGTCAATATCCAAAAAATCTAGGTTTAAAAATTCTAAAATTTTTTTCATATTTTCTTGAACTAGCATTAAATATTTTATGCCTCTTTCTTCGATTTTGTCATTTGTGTTACGCATTTTTAATCTATTTTTTAAAGAAATTTCATCTATTCTGAAAAATATAAATTTATCTCCTAAAAAATTATTTAATGCAAATTTATTTAAATTTATCAGTTCTAAAATGGATAAATTTGGCTCATTTGCTAAAGCGTAAGCGATGCCAGATATAAATCCACGGTCGCAAAATATCAATTTGTTTAAATTTGGTTTTAAAACTTTTTCGAAATGCTCCGCTCTGTCCGCTAAAAATAGTAAAAATTCCGCTTTTTTTGACAAATTTTTATCGTATAGCAAAATTTCTCTTGCCATTTTTCCAAATTTTGTATCGCCCGGTTCGTAAGTTTTAAAAGTGTCAAATTTTTGTGATAAACGAGAAATTTGAGTCGATTTTCCAACTCCGTCAATTCCTTCAAAATACACTAACATCGTTTATACTTTTGCATTAGATTATAAACATCTTGTGGAACTAAATGACTAGCATCTCCGCCATGCGCAAAAACCGCACGAACGATAGAGCTTGAAATAAAAGCATTTTTTAAACTTGGCATTAAATAAACAGTGTCAATTTTATCCCATAAAGATGAGTTTGCGTATCCCATTTGCAATTCATACTCAAAGTCACTAACAGCGCGAAGACCTCGGATAATATAATTTATATTGTTTTGCTTAGCAAAATCTACAAGCAAATTATCAAATCCTAAAACTTCAACTTTTTCCAAATTTTTTGTAGCGATTTTTGCCATCTCTATTCTTTCTTGAAGGCTAAAATATGGATTTTTTACCTCATTTTCGGCCACTGCTACGATGATTTTGTCAAAAATTTGCTTAGCCCTAATAATAACATCTAAATGCCCATTTGTAATCGGATCGAAAGTTCCTGAATATATGCAAGATTTTTTCAATTTAACTCCATTTTTTGTATAAATTATGCTTTAAATTTAAACAATCAAGCCATTTTCCAACTATAAAATTATAAATTTCATCTAAATTTTTTGGATTTGTATAATCTGAAATTATAGGTGGTGCGATCAATACACCAAGACGGCTTAAATTTGCCATTTGTTCGCAATTTATCGTAGAAAATGGCATTTCTCTAATACCCAAAATTAAATCTTTTTTTTCTTTTAATGCTACAGCTGCGCTTCTTAAAATCAAGGTGTCGCAAATTCCTGCGTTAATTTTTGCAAGTGAGTTTATGGAGCAGGGCGCGATTATGGTTTTTTCTATGGCAAATGATCCAGAACTAGGGGATGCACTTAAATCATCATCATCAAAAAATATTAAATTTTTGTTTGTTTTTATTTTTTCGTAAAGTTCTAAATTTTGTTTGTTATTTTCGCTTTTTAAAACAATTTTTGCGTTTTTGCTAAAGATTACAAAATTTTCGTTATTTAGTTTTAAAAGCTCTTTAATCAATCTCAATCCGCAACTTATCAAACTAGCACCGCTTACACAAACTAAAATTTTCATTTAATTTTAACTTTATTTAATAATTTTTAAAAGCTCGGATTTTATTATTTTTTTAATTAAAAACTATTAAAAAATTTGTTTCTGTGATTTATAAATGGAGCGGGAAACGAGAGTCGAACTCCGCGACATCAACCATGGCAAGGTCGCGCTCTACCACTGAGCTATTCCCGCAAAAAAGAAGGTAAATTTTATCTTTTTTATTTTGTTTGTCAAATTTAAAGTAAATCCATCACCAAAATTTCGCTATTTTTTTCTATTTTCGAAACGCCTTCTTCAATCAAAGCGACGGCATTTTGACTTGATAAATTCGTAATTTGATAAGAATAAATTTTATTTAAAGGCAAAAATTCATCATTTTTCAAAATTCCAAAAACAAAGTTTGCACGATTTTCGTTTAATTTTATCTCTTTTGCAACTTTTGCTTTTTTAGGTTTTTGTAGTTTAAATCCGCAAAATTTTGCCACACAAGGCAAAACAAAAAACATAGTTACCAAATAAGCCGATCCTGGATTGCCTGGCAAAACAAAAGCCAATCTCTTATCTTTTTTAAAAACTTTATTCATTTTTCCAGGTTTTACTTTGACATTTTCTACTATTTTTTCGTAATTAATTTCAAGATATGCTGTTTTTACAAAATCAGCTTCGCCTTTGCTTGCGCCACCGCTTGAAATTATAAAATCATAATCTTCACAAGTTTTTAGGAATTTTTTCAACTCTTCTAAATCATCTTTTATAATCCCTTTGTAATCGCAAGAAATTCCAAATTTTGCAAACATAGTAATTATCGCATAAGAATTTGAATCATAAATTTCTGCCATTTCTAAGTTTTGATCAAGGCTTTTAATCTCATTTCCAGTCGAAAATACCGCGATTTTTGGCAATGTTTTTACATAAATTTTATTTATTCCTTGAGAAGCTATTAACATAATTTTTGTTGAGTTTAAAATTTCTCCTTTTTTTAAAAGTAAATCACCTTTTTTAAACTCTTCGCCTTCAAATTTGCAAGCGTTGAATTGTTTTATATCTTTTGGAATTATTAAATATCCATTTTTATCTAAATTTTCATCTTCAATTGGCAAAGTTGTATCGCTATTTTGTGGATAAATCGCGCCTGTCATTATTTTCATGCATTCGAATTTGCCGATTTTTTGCAATTTTTCTCCAGCAAAACTAGCCCCTACGATTTTTAAAGGAGCATTTTTATCGCAAAAATTAAAAGCATATCCGTCAAGCGCTGAATTATTAAATTTTGGTGAGTTTAAAGTCGCAAAAATATCTTCGCCTAAAACTCTATTTATCGCTTTTAAAAGCGGAATTTTCTCGGTTTTTTCATTTCGAATTGTGTTTTGTAAAATTACATTTAAAGCTTCATTTGCATTCATTCGCTCAATCTTTCTATGTCGGCTCCGACATTTTTTAATTTAGTTTCGATATTTTCATAGCCTCTGTCTAAATGATAAATTCTGTGAATTTTGCTAACCTTGTCGCAACTTAAAGCAGCTATTATCAAAGCAGAACTTGCTCTTAAATCTGTAGCCATCACATCTGCACCATTTAACTCTTTTTTTCCGTAAATTGTTGCTATATGCCCATTTAATCTAATATCTGCGCCCATTCTGCAAAGTTCGCTTGCGTGCATAAAACGATTTTCAAAAAGTCTTTCATCGATTACGCTAACTCCGTTTGCTACGCAACAAAGTGCCATAAATTGCGCTTGCATATCTGTTGGAAATCCTGGAAATTCTGTCGTTATGATATCTATCGGTTTTATCTCTTCGCAAGGTAAAATCGTAATTTTATTTTTTGAAATTTCAAAGTTAAAGCCCATTTTTTCAAGTTTATTTATAATTGCTTCAAGATGAGAAATTTCTACATTTTCTAAACAAATTTTGCTTTTTGTGATTGCTGCCACGCAAAGATAAGTTCCAGCTTCTATCCTATCTGGAATTACTTTAAATTCTTGAATTTTTAGAAGTTTTCCATCTGTGCCGTTTATGATTAATTCGTTTGTTCCTACGCCTTTTATATCAACTCCGCTGTTTTGTAAAATTTCACAAAGTTGCACGACTTCTGGCTCCATGGCTACATTTGTGATTTTTGTAACTCCTTTTGCAAGGCTTGCTGCCATTATGATATTTTCAGATCCTGTAACTGTGATTTTATCAAAAACTATATTTGCACCTTTTAAGCCTTCTGGCGCAGTTGCGACGATATAACCATCTTTTATTTCTATTTTTGCGCCCATTTTTTCAAGCGCATTTAAATGCAAATCTATCGGTCTTGCTCCGATCGCGCAACCGCCCGGAAGGCTAACTTCACAATGTCTAAATCTAGCTAAAAGTGGCCCCAAAACTAAGATTGAAGCGCGCATTTTTCTTACGATATCATAAACCGCTTTTGTGGAATTTATGTCTTTTGTATCAATCTTAACTTGATTTTTATTGATAAATTCACATTTTGAGCCTAAATTTTGTAAAAGTAAAATTAAAGTTTTTATATCAGCTACATTTGGGATATTTTTTATTAAAATTGGATTTTTAGCTAAAATACTCATCGCAATTAATGGCAAAGCTGCGTTTTTTGCGCCACTTATTTTTATATTTCCTGATAATTTTTTTCCACCGATAATTTTCAAATAATCCATTTTCAACCTTTAAAAAGGTCACATTTTACAAAAAATAATGTTATACAAAAGTAAAATTTAAAATAAAAATTGTAAAATCAAAAAAACTTTTTGGATTTTTTATGAATTTTATTTACATTTCGATATTTTTAAACTCTATCATTTTTGGTCTAGAATTTATTTTTCAGCTTGATTTTTCTGCTATTTTTGGACTAAATATTTTATTTTTTGATGGATATTTTTGGCAAATTTTAACTTCTATGTTTTTGCACGCAAATTTTACTCATTTGTTTATGAATATGGCTGTTTTATTTCAGATAGGCTTATTTTTAACTAGATTTTATGGTGGTTTTAAAATTTTTTTGATTTACATAATTGGCGGAATTTTGGCAAATTTATTTAGTTTAATTTATATTTTTTACATGTTTGAAAATGAAAAATTAATAAATATAATCGGCGCAAGTGGCGCAGTTTGCGTTTTGCTTGGCATTTTTGCATTTTTAGATAAAAAAGCCATTATTGGGATTATTTTATCTCTTGTTTTGATATCTTTTGTGCCATTATTTTTTAATATAAATATCGCGTGGTTTTCGCATTTTTGCGGGTTTGGAATTGGATTTTTGATGGCAAAATTTTGGAAATTAAAATGATTTTTTTTGACTATTTAGAAGAAATTTTAGAATGTGGAGATTTAAATGTAAAATTTGATAAATTTTACGATTTTTATGCAAAATTTTGTGAAAATTTATATAAAATTCCAACAAATTTCACTCCAAAAATTTTAAAAAATCCAAGTTATGCAAAATTTTGTGAAGTTATAGATTTAAAAGATGCAAAAAAGATAAAAGCGCAAAAACAGCAAAAATTTTTGCATTCTATCGCTCATATCGAATACAGTGCGATTGATATCGCAATAGATGCTGTTTATAGATTTGGTGGAAGTTTAGGCGAATTAAGTTTTGATTTTTGTAAAGATTGGTTAGAAGTTGCAAAAGAAGAAATTTCTCATTTTAAAATGATAGAAAATTTTATGCACAAAAATGAAATAAAATATGGCGATTTGCCTGTGCATAATGGGCTTTTCATAGCTCTATCAAAAACTCAAAATTCACTTTTAGAAAGAATGGCAGTAATTCCTAGATTTATGGAAGCAAATGGGCTTGATAGTAACTTTTTTATAATGCAAAATTTGCCCAAAAATAGCGAAATTTTGCCCATTTTAAAAGTGATTTTAGAAGAAGAAATTTCTCATGTAAAAAAGGGCGATAAATGGTTTAAAATCGCTTGCAAAAATTTAGGTTTTAAAAATGAAAATTTTTCAGAAATTTGGTTTAAAATTGTATTAAAACATTATCCGAAAAGTTTTTCTCAAAATAGACAAATAAACAAAAACGATCGTTTAAAAGCTGGTTTTTCACAATACGAAATTGACAAAATGGAGAATAAAAATGAAAAAAATTTATTTTATTAGACACGCAAAAGCAAAAAAAGATTTTTTCAATGATTATGAAAGAGAGTTAAATTCTCAAGGAAAAGATGAGGCAAAATTTATCGGACAAAAGCTTAAAAATCATGCAGTTTGCACGGATGCTATTTTTTCCTCTTCATCAATTCGCACAAAAATGACAGCTAAAATAATCGCTTCTGAATTAAATTTTAACAAAAAAATAAAATTCGAAAAAACTTTATACGACGCAAATTTAAACTCGATTTTGTATTTTATAAACGAAATTGACGATAAATTTGAAAATGTTTTTATCATCGCTCATAATCCAGCAATTACAGAAATTTCAGAAATTTTAAGCGATAGTATAATCGGAAATATGCCAACTTGCGGCGTTTTTTGCATTGAATTTGATGTAAAAAGTTTTAAAGATATAAAGCCACATTGTGGAAAAGTTTTATTTTTTGATTATCCAAAAAAGGTTAAAAAATGAGTTTTTATTTTAAATTAAAATTAAAAAAAGAGATTGAAATTTGGGAAAAAAATAACCTAATAGATAAAAATTCTTCGCAAAAAATTTTAGATTTTTATAATTTAAACGAACAAGAAAGTCCGTTTTTAAAATATTTTGCTTATCTTTGTTTAGCACTTAGTTTGATTGTTTTAATCGGCGCAAATTGGGGAGAAATTCCAAAAAATTTGCGTTTAATTTTATTGATTGGATTGACATTTTTTGTGCAAATTTGTGGATTTTTAAATAAAGATAATTTTTTTTCTGTTTTGCTTGTGTTTTTGGGAAATTTTTGCTTTTTAGGATCTATGGCTTTGATTTCGCAAATGTTTAATTTAAAAGGTGATGCAAGCGATTTGATTTTGATTTATTTGATTTTTACCTTGCCTTTTGTTTTGATTTTAAAGCATCCTATATTAATCACGCAAAATCTTTTTATCGCCGTAATTTGGTTTTTTATGGAAAAATATTATGGAAATTTAGAAAATTTATTTTTGTTAATTTTGGCTATAAATTTGTTTGCAATTTACAAAAATTACAGAGAAGATGTTTTTCAAATTTGGCTTGTTTGTTTAACAATTTTTGTATTTTTTATTTTTGATGAAGGTATTGAAATTTTAAATATATTTTCGATATTTTTGCTCTTTTTGTTTTTGATTTCTAAAGTTTTAAAAAAGAATTTTTTGGAATTTTCTGATACTTTAAATAATTATTCTTTAAAAGTAGGCGTTTGCTTTTTGATTTTTTTACTTCTTGTCGTAAATTTTTCTTACGAAGTGAATTTTGGTGCAAATTTTGAGATAAATTTTGAAAAAACTTATCTTTTTTGTTTTTTGATGGCTTTCATATCTTTTTTGGCTATTTTTACAAAATCTTGGCTTAGTTTGTGGTTTTTGGTTTTGTTGTCGTTTTATAATTTTGCAGAAAATTTTACATATTTTCAAGAAATTTTTTCGATTTTGATGTATTTTGCTTGCATTGTTTTTGGAATTTATTTGCTAAATAAAATAAAAAATTTTGCATTGCTTTTAATTTTTTCAACGATTGTGATTTTATATTTTGATTTAATTGGCGATTACATTTTAACAAGTTTGATATTTCTAACGTTTGGAATTTTTATGATTTTTTTATCAAAAAGGCTTAAGAAATGAGAAAATTTTGGATTTTGGCTATATTTTTTCAAATTTTTGTTTTGATTTTTTTTGTTTTTTGGGCGAAATTTCCGATATATTTTGGTAATGATTTACAAATAAAAACAAAAGTTTTCGATCCAAGAGATATGCTTAGGGGAAATTATGTTGCTTTGTTTTATGAATTTTCTGAAATTAAAACAGAAGATGATTTAAAAGGCACAAAAATTTATGCGGTTTTTGACGATAAAAAACCCGCAAATTTTAAAAAATTTTCGTTTCAAATGCCAACAAATCAAAATTTTATAATTGGAAAAGTGCAGCATTGTTACGATGATAAATGCTTGATAAAATACGGCATAGAAGCTTATTTTGTACCTCAAAAAACTGCGATTTTTTTAGAAAAACAAAACGAATTTTTAGTAAATTTAAAGATAAACAACGGAGTTGCTAGAATTGTTAGTTTAGATATCAATGGCACAACATTTTAATTTGTATTTAAAAATTATTTTATACAATTATCAATTTTTATTTTAGGAGATATTATGCAACAAAGTTTGCTTTCGACGATTACAATGGGAATTTTTGTATTACTCATTTTATCTGGGCTTGTTTTATTAAAAGAATTATTTTTAGGAAATAAACGTCAATTAAATTCGCAAACTAGAAAACTTTTAGAAATTTTCAATGAATTACCAAAAGATAGAAAAATCGAAGTTGAAAATTTTGCAAAAAAAATGTTAAAAGAATCAAAAAAAGATAAAAAATCGTTTTTTAGTTTTTTTAGAAAAAAGCCTAATAAAATTTTGATCGATCCGATATCAGATCCCGAAATATTGGAATTTTCTAAAAGAATAAAAAAAATAAAAGCAGATGAAAATTTTGAAGATTTAGCAAAGGCTTGATGATGAAAGATGGTTTTTCTAATCAATATGGTTTTATACTTGCTTGCATAGGTTCTGCTGTAGGCATGGGAAATATCTGGAGATTTCCAGTTTTGGTTTCAAAATATGGCGGACTTACGTTTTTAATCCCTTTTTTGATTTTTGTAATTTTAATCGCTGCAACTGGCGTCATAGAAGAATTTTCTCTTGGTAGAAGGGCAAAATCTGGTCCGATCGGTGCTTTTGGATTTTGTACAAAAACTAGATTTAATAACGAAAAAATTGGAAAAATCATAGGTTTTTTGCCTGTTGTTGGCTCTCTTGCTTTAGCTATCGGTTATACGGTCGTTATGTCTTGGATTTTTAAATATACTTATTTGGCTATAAATGGTGATTTGTTTGCTTTTGGGACAAGTATGGATAAAATAGGTGCAGAATTCGGAAAAACTGCCGATGATTCTAAAATTTGGATATTTGTGGCACTTGTTGTATCTGCTTTTATAATGTCATTTGGAATTGCAAAAGGTATAGAAAAAGCAAATAAAATAATGCTTCCTTTGCTTTTTGGTATGTTTATAATTTTGGCTTTCTACATAGCTTTTTTACCAAATACTTCAAAAGGTTATGAATATATTTTTACTTTTTCAATCGATGGATTTTTTGATCCTGAAGTTTGGATTTTTGCTTTTGGGCAAGCTTTTTTTTCTATGTCTGTGGCTGGGAATGGATCTGTAATTTATGGATCTTATTTAAATGACAGCGAAGATATACCAAATTCAGCAAAATATGTTGCTATTTTTAATGTTTTATCGGCTCTTTTGGCTGCTTTTGTGATAATTCCTGCGATTGCTGCTACTGGAGATGAGCTTACTCAAGGTGGTCCAGGACTTATGTTTATACACCTAGTAAGTGTTTTAAACGATATGCAAGGCGGGAGAATTGTCGGATTAGTGTTTTTTATATGTGTGCTTTTTGCTGGGATTACGTCGATTATAAATTTATATGAAGCGCCGATTGCGACATTGCAACAAAAATTTGCTTTAAAAAGATATTCAGCTGTTTTTATAATACACATCGTTGGGTTGTTTAGCGCTATTTTGATTCAAAAAATAGTTTCTGAATGGATGGATTTTGTAAGTATTTATGTTTGTCCGTTGGGAGCTTTGCTAACCGGGATAATGTTTTTTTGGATTTATGGAAAAGAAAATGGATTAAAAGCTGTAAATAACGGAGCAAAAAGTTTTGTTGGCGATAAATTTTGGTTTTTAGGAAAGTATGTTTATTGTCTTTGTGCTTTAATAGCTTTAATTGCTGGCGCGATTTTTGGTGGAATTGGTTGAAATTTTTAAAATTTAAGTAGTTTATAAAGTTTAGAAAGTTATAATTCCAATTCTTTTTTTTGGACAGATGGGTGAGTGGTCGAAACCACACCCCTGCTAAGGGTGCAGCTCTTAATCGGGGCTCGAGGGTTCAAATCCCTCTCTGTCCGCCACGACTAGCTAAAACTTTTGAATTCTTTTAATATTTCAAAAGGTTTTTAATAAATATCCATTTCGAA
>CAMUNZ010000021.1 GCA_947090385.1 uncultured Campylobacter sp.
CTCTTGTGTGTTTAAATTCTCAAACTCATCGCTTTTAAAATTTACAATTTTACAATCTAAAAAATTTTGCAAATTCCCGATTTTATGTTCTCCATTTTTTGCTAAATTTATTAAAATTTCGGATATTTTTGCATCATAAAATGCACAAAGCCAATGAATTTTTTCTGTTTTTGGTGCGATTATATCGCCATTAAAACTATCCAATAAATCTATCGTTTCATTTCTTGCAAATGGAATATCAGCGGCGATTATAAACGTCTTTTCACCAATTTTTTTTAAACTCTGTCCTATTGCAAAAAGTGGTGAAAAAATTTCAAAATCATCTTTTAAAATTTCAAACTCGCCATCAAATTTATCATTTTTGCAACTTACAAAAACATTTTCAAAAATTTTACTCATTTTAAAATGCAAAAAATGCGTAATAGTCGGAAAATTTCCAAATTTTAAAATAGTTTTGTCACTTTTCATCCTTGAACTTTTTCCACCAGCTAAAATTACACAATTTTTATGCACTAAATTTTCCTTGGATCTGCGATTTTGCCAGCTATTGCCGATGCTGCAACTACGGCTGAATTTGCTAAATAAACTTCGCTTGTGCGATCTCCCATTCTTCCTATAAAATTTCTATTTGTCGTTGAAACACATCTTTCATTTTTTCCTAAAATTCCCATATATCCGCCAAGACAGGCTCCACAAGTTGGATTGCTAACTACAGCGCCAGCTTCTATAAAAATGTCGATTAAACCCTCTTTTTGTGCAGCAAGTGCGATTTTTTGCGTAGCTGGAGTTATTATAAGTCTTGTTTTCTTTGCGACTTTGTTACCTTTTAAAATTTTTGCTGCAATTCTTAAATCGCCAAGTCTTCCATTTGTGCAAGATCCAATAAACGCCTGATCGATCGCTAAATCATCACTTACAGCTTTGCTTATAGGTTCTCCATTGCTTGGCAAAAATGGATAAGCGACAACCGGCTCTAATTTTGAAGTGTCAATTTTTAAAATTTTATCATAATTCGCATCTTCATCAGAATAGAAAAATTTCGGCTCTTTTTTCAAATTTACACTTTTTAAAAAATCTTTTGTAACCTCATCGCATGCTATTATCCCGTTTTTTGCACCAGCTTCTATAGCCATATTGCAAATAGAAAATCGTCCGTCCATATCGATAAATTTCAAACTTTCACCACAAAATTCCAAACTTTTATACAAAGCGCCATCTACGCCTATTTGACGGATTATTTCAAGGATTAAATCTTTTCCATAAATGTGTTTTGCTGGTTTTCCTACAAATTCAACTTTTATCGATTTTGGCACTTTAAACCAATTTTTACCAGTTATCATCGCATAAGCTAAATCCGTGCTTCCCATGCCAGTAGAAAAAGCGCCGATCGCACCATGAGTACAAGTGTGAGAATCTGCTCCAATTATCACATCTCCAGGACAAACAAGTCCTTTTTCAGGCATTAAAGCGTGTTCGATTCCCATATTTTTTTCATCAAAAAAGTTTTTAAGATCAAATTCATAAGCAAAATCTCTTGAAATTTTTGCCTGATTTGCAGAAGCAATATCTTTTGCTGGAATATAATGATCCATAACTATCGCAAAATTATCTGGATTTGCTAATTTTTTAGCTCCGCTTTGTTTAAAAGCTTTTATAGAAATCGGTGTAGTTATATCGTTTCCAATAACCATATCAATTTCACATTTGATGATTTGCCCCGCTTTTACTTCGCAACCTGTGTGTGAAGCAAAAATTTTCTCAGTTATTGTCATAGTAATCCTTGCAAATAAACACTAAATTGTATAACAAAAAGATTAATTTTATATTATTTTAATTTTTTAGTTTTTTCTAAAAAAATATATTATAATCGCCAAATGAAATATTTTAATCTAATCCAAATTGCGCAATTTTTGCAAAAATTTAACAAAATTGATTCTATAAAAAGAGTTGGAGATAATGTTTTTTTGGTGAAATTTAGTCCGAAATTTGATTTAATTTTTGATCTAAATAGCCAAAATTCGGCTATTTATCAAGTAAATTTCACACAAAATAAAATTTACAAAGCCCCATTTGATGTAATTTTGCAAAAAAGATTAAACTCGGCAAAAATTGAAGAAGTTTTTGTTCCACAAAATAACAGAATTTTAATAATCAAAACAAATCATACCGGCAGTTATAAAGAGATTAAAACGACGATTTTTTTTGAATTTACAGGAAGATTTACAAACGTAATAATCACAGATGAAAATTTAAAAATTTTAGAAGCTTTAAGCCATTACGAAAACGAAAATAGAGTTATAAAAGTCGGCAAAACTTTAACTCTTTTAAAACCTTTCGAAATCAAAGAAAAAAATTGTGATAAAATCGTAAATTTTGAAGAATTTTTTGCAAATGAATTTAAAAGATTAAATGACAAAAATTTACAAAATTTAAAAAATCAAAAATTACTTCAAATTGATAAAAAAATTTTATCGATTAGCGAAAGTTTAAATTCACTTGAAAGCAAAGAAATTTTAGAACAAAAAGCAGAAATTTTTCAAAAAAAAGCCGGTTTGTTAATCTCAAATTTGCATATTTTGCAAGATTTTCAGAGAAAATTTGAATTAGTTGATTTTGATGGAAGAAAATTTCAATTTGAGCTTGAAAATTCGCCAAAAATTTCAGCAAATGAGTTTTATAAAATTTCAAAAAAACTAAAACAAAAAGCACAAAACATCGAAATAGAAAATCAAAATTTAAGCCAAAAGTTGGAATTTTTGCAAAATTTAAGAAATTTGATAAAAAACTCAAATGAAATTTCTGAATTAAATATATTTTCTCCAAAAAAACATAACAAAAATTTGCAAGAAAATAGTGATTATATCGAGAATTTTTTTATTGGGGAATATAAAATTTTAGTTGGCAAAAATGAAAAAGCAAATGAAATTTTACTTAAAAATTCTAAAAAAGATGATTGGTGGTTTCATTTAAAAAATTTGCCCTCTTCTCACATAATTGTAAAAACAAATAAACAAAACTTAAGCGAAGAAATTATCAAAATGGCAGCGAAAATTTGCGTAAATTTTAGTTGCAAATTTGCTGGAGTTTATGAAGTTGATTTTACACAAAGAAAAAACATAAAAATCATAAATAAAGCCTTTGTGAATTATACAAATTTCAAAACAACGACTGCACTTAAACAAATTTAGCTATAATTTCGAACTTTTAAAAGGAGATATTGTGAAAACTCGCATTATTACAGCACTTTTTTTGCTTGCGTTTTTAGTTTTTTTGGTGGCTGTGGATAATTATTATCTAAATTTTTTTACTCTTTTAGCGATTTTAATTTTTAGTTTTTTAGAAGCTTCAAAGCTTTACAAAATTCAAAGTAAATTGCTTTTAATCGTGGCGATTTTGGAGTTTGGATTTTTACTTATTTTAAACTCAGAAGCCCCATTTAGCGATGCTATAAAAATTTCTTTTTTTGCGATAATTGTTATTTGTTCTTATTATGCGCTTACTATGAAACCGCAAATAAACTCAACTATTTTACTAATTTATCCGACAATTCCGATTATGTTTTTGTTTGAATTGTATGATTATTTTGGCATGGATCACGTTTGTTGGCTTATTTTGACAATAGCTGCTTGCGACAGCGGGGCGTATTTTGTAGGGAAAAAATTTGGAAAACACAAATTTACTCAAACTTCTCCAAATAAAACAATCGAAGGCGTTATCGGTGGTGTTATCGTTTCTTTGATTTTTAGCTTAATTTATTCGCAAATTTTCTTTAATTATGATTTTAAAACTATATTTTTTATGACGATTGTAGTTGTGATTTTTGGAATTTTTGGCGATTTGTTTGAAAGCTATTTAAAACGAAAAGCAGAAGTAAAAGACAGCGGGACGATTTTCCCAGGACACGGCGGGATGTTAGATAGAGTCGATGGCTATCTTTTTGGAGTAATCGGCGCATTTTTATTTTTGGCATGGTAAAAAATGATAATTTTAGGCTCAACTGGATCGATAGGGCGAAATTCGCTTAAAATCGCAGAAAAATTTAAGATCAAAATAGAAGCTTTAAGTTGTGATAAAAATTATAAAATTTTAAATGAACAAATAGAAAAATTTAAGCCAAAATTTGTGTGCATAAACGACAAAAATTTGGCTAAATTTGTTAATCATAAAAGAGTTTTTATCGGTGAAAACGGGCTTTTAAATATGCTTGAAAATTGCAAAAGCAAAAAAGCCATAAACGCACTTGTCGGATTTGCCGGACTTAAACCGAGCCTAAAAATACAAAATTTAAATAAAACTTTATGTTTAGCAAATAAAGAAAGTTTAGTTGTAGCTGGAAAGTTTCTTGATTGCAAAAAAATAAAACCTATAGATAGCGAACATTTTGGGATAAAATTTTTACTAAAAAATCGCCCTATAAAAAATTTGGTTATAACAGCATCTGGTGGGGCTTTTAGAGATTTTTCGATAGAAGATTTAAAATTTGTTGATGCAAAAAAAGCCCTAAATCATCCAAATTGGAAAATGGGCAAAAAAATAACAATCGATAGCGCGACGATGGCAAATAAACTTTTTGAAATCATGGAAGCTTTTTGGCTTTACGATACAAAAAACATAAACGCTTTAATCGAAAAAACTTCCACAATCCACGCTTTAATCGAATTTATCGACGGAAGCACGACGGCACATATATCAAATACCGACATGAAACTTGCCATAGCAAATGCGATAATTTCAAATTTAAAAAGCGAAATTTTGCCAAATTTCGATCTTTTAAAACTTCAAGATTTAAGTTTTTGCGAGATAAATTTAGACAAATATCCGATTTTTTCGCTTAAAAATGAAGTTTTGAAAAATCCAAATTTGGGTGTGATAATAAACGCAGCAAACGAAATTTTTGTAAATAAATTTTTACAAGATGAGTGCAAATTTTTTGATATAAAAAAATTTGTTTTCGAAAGTTTAGAAAAATTTGGCGATTTAAATCCGAAAAATTTAGAAGAAATTTTTGAAATCGATAAAGAAGTAAGAAAATTTTGGAGAACTTATGAGTAAAATTTCGATAATAATTCCCTGTTATAATGTAGAAAAATTTTTGCAAAGGTGTTTGGATTCTGTTATAAATCAAACTTTTAGCGATTTTGAAGCGATTTGCGTAAATGACGGAAGTCTTGATAATTCTAAAGAAATTTTAGAAAATTATGCTAAAAAAGATAGCCGTTTTAAAATAATAAATCAAAAAAATCAAGGGCTTTCTATAGCGCGAAATAATGGACTAAAAAAAGCAAATGGCGAATGGATTTATTTTTTGGACTCTGATGATTTCATACATCCAAAATTGTTAGAATACACTTACGATTTAGCTATAAAATATGACGCACAACTAGTTAGTTTTAGATATTCTCAAGAAAAAGATTTTAAAAATTTGCCGTTTATAGAGAAAAAATTTGAAATCACAAATAATCCGCTTTTTTATGTAAATGAAAAATTTAAATACAAAATTTGCTTTAACGTTTGGACAAAATTATATAAAAAAGAGCTTTTAGAAGGAATTTTGTTTATACCAAATATTTATTACGAAGATTATCCGCATACTTTTGCGATATGTGCAAAAAGACCAAAAACGGTTATAAGCCTCACCAAATTATATTATTACGAGACAAATCAAGATTCTATAACTTTTAAAAAATCAAATCCAAAACAGATAAAAGATTATTTTGTGGGGATAAAATCTGTATGTGAAATTTATAAAGATCCAAAATTTAAAAAAGAGTTGAAATTTCTAAAAGCTAAGTTTTTCCCTATCATTTTAAGGCATCAATTAGAAAAATGCTTAGATGCAAGCGACGATATAAAACCACTGATGTTTGAAGAATTTAGAAAAGTTTTAATCTATTTGGATGATTTAAATCTCATATCTTTTATCCATAATAAGCTTAAAAGATATTTATTTTACAAAAAATTAATCAAAAAGGGCTTTGATGCTTGAAATTTTAAAAGATAAAATCGAAAAAGCAAAAATCGTTTCATTTGACATTTTTGATACTTTGCTTTTAAGACCTTATGCAAAACCTGTTGATTTGTTTTTGCATTTAGAAAAATTGTATGGTAAAAAAGGCTTTATGAAAGCTAGAATAAAAGCGGAAAATGAAGCTAGACAAATTTCTTCTAACGAAGAGATAAAATTTGATGAAATTTATGAAAAAATTTCAAATGAATTTAAAGATTTAAAACAAAAAGAGCTTGATTTAGAAGCTAAAACTTTAGTACAAAATCCTCAAATGAAAGAGATTTTTGATTTTTGTAAAAAGCAAAATAAAATAACTATAATAACTTCAGATATGTATCTTTCAAAAGATTTTTTAACACAAATTTTAAACAAAAATGGATTTAAAAATTTTGATAATTTTTATCTTTCAAGCGACATTTTAAAAACAAAACATAGTGGAAATTTATATAAACAAATTTTGCAAGATTTTAAAGTAAAAAATGAAGAAATTTTGCATATCGGCGACAATTATCATGCAGATATTTTAATGGCGCAAAAATTTGGACTTCAAAATTTTCATTATCAAAAAGCGATCGATAAACTTTTACAAGAAAATGAAAATTTGCAAACTTTTTATAAACTTTATCCAAAAAATATCGCAACTTCAGTAATCCTTGGAATTTGCGCGATATATAATTTAACCGAAAATAAAAATTATCTAGAAAAATTTGGATTTTTTTGTGGTGGTGCGTTAGTTTATGGATATTGTATTTATCTTCATAACGAATTAAAAAAAGATAATATAAAAGAGATTATGTTTTTAGCAAGAGATGGATTTTTGCTTAAAAAAGTTTTTGATATCATCGCAAAAGACGAGTTTAAAACAAACTATTTTTATGCGCCAAGAATTTTAAATATCATAATAAATTTAGAGTGTGAAAACTTAGAAAAAACAAAAATTATTTTAGAATTTTTTAAAAATAAAGATGAATTTTTAAAACAAAATACTCCAAACGATTTAAAAGACGGCAAAAATTTCATACAAAAACATAAAAATTTATATGAAAATTTAGCAAAAAATGAGATTTTGAATTATCAAAAATATCTTAAAAATTTTGATATCCAAAATTCAAAATTAGCCCTAATCGATACTTCTTCAATAAATTTAAGTGCACAAAAACTTCTTTCAAAAGTTTTAAAAAATAGCGAAATTTTTGGATATTATTGGCTAGTTTTTAACAATTTTGCGAACACAAAAAGCTTTCAAAAAGATACAAATAAAAAATTTTTAAATTGGAATTTTGTTGAGTTTTTATTATCTGCACCAAATCCGCCAACGGATTTTATAGAAAATGGCAAAGTAGTTTTCAAAAAAATCAATGAAAATGAAAGAATTAGAATTGAAAAATTTCAAATCTTCTCAAAAGAAATTTTAGAATTTGCAAAAATCACAAATCAAATTTTTGGTAAATTAAATTTATTTCTCGATGATGAAATTTTAAGAAATTTTGCAAATATAATTTATCAAAATCCAAGCTTGCAAGATATAGAAAATTTCGGACATTTGAGGCATTATTATGACGCAAAACAAGAAAAATTTGTTTATTTATTTCCAGATTGGATAAAAACTTCAAAAGATATAAAAATTTTTGATTTTGTTTTATTTGAAATAGTTAAAAAACTAAACGAAACAAAAATTTTGCTTTTTGGGAAATTTGATTTTATAAAATTTGTAAAACTAAACGAAGCAAAACAAAGAGTGAAAATTTTTGGCATAAATATTTGCAAAATAAACGTCAAATAAAAAAATGAAAATAACATTTTGCATGTATCAAATCATAACCGGCGGGATTGAAAAAGTTTTGTTGCAAATCATAGAAACTTTACCAAAAGATTATGAGATAGATATAATCACAAAAAAACCGGTTACCGAAAAATTTTTTTTGCGATTTTTTAAACAAAAATGTATAAAAGTCCAAACTCTAAAATATCTGCCGATTAAATTTGACAGAAAAAAGACATTTTTTGTTTTAAAATGGATTTATAATTTAATAAATAAAATTCGCAAAATCAAAAATGCAAATTTTTTTAATCAAAAAGATTTGATCGTAGATTTTTTTAACTGCTCTTTTGCAAATATTATAAAATATTCAAAAACGCCGAAAATCGGCTGGTATCATAGTGGATTTGAAATTTATAAAGAAAATCTAACACAAAATAATGAAATTTTTCAAACCATTTATGATAAATTTGTCGTGCTTACAAAATACTTCGAAAATGAACTTATAAAATCAAATTTTAACAAAAGCAAAATTGTACAAATTTATAATATCTTTGATATAAAAAACATACAA
Organism: uncultured Campylobacter sp.; assembly: GCA_947090385.1. Classification (GTDB taxonomy): domain Bacteria; phylum Campylobacterota; class Campylobacteria; order Campylobacterales; family Campylobacteraceae; genus Campylobacter_B. The sequence continues at coordinate 8,341 of CAMUNZ010000021.1, forward strand.
AATTTATCTAAAATGGACGAAAATATCCCAAAAAATGAGAAATTTTTTACATTTGTTGGCAGGTTTGATATCCAAAAAGATCATATTTGCGTCATAAAAGCCTTTGAAAAAATAGTGCCAAATTTTAAAGACGTAAAAATTTATTTTATCGGAGATGGTCCGCTAAGAAGCGATTATGAAAAATTGGTAAAAAGCAAAAATTTGCAAAATAACATAATATTTTTAGGCACTCTTTCAAATCCATTTATATATGTAAAAAATGCCATTGCAAATATACTTGCAAGCCCTAGCGAAGGACTTCCTAACACTCTTATCGAAGCTATGATTCTAAAAACTTTAAATATTAGTTCAAATTTTCCTTGCGCTAGTGAAGTTTTGCTTGACGGCGGGATTATATTTAACGACTATGATCAATTAGCACAAATTTTAGAAGATATTTTAAATAATAAAATTTACAAAAACAGTTTAATAAATAATGCTTATAAAAATGTAGATAGATTTAAAAAAGAGATTGTAAAAGATCAAATTTTAGAACTTTTTGAAAAAACAGCAAACAAAAAAAGAAATAAAGTTTGAATTTTGATTAAAAAGATAAAAATCTAAAATCGGCAAAATACCAATTTTAGCTCTCTTTTTTCGCCATTCTTCTTCTTTGAGTTGGATCTAAGTATCTTTTTCTAAGTCTTATATTTTGAGGCGTAACTTCAACTAGTTCGTCTTCTTCTATCCATTCAAGCGCTTTTTCCAAATTCAAACTTCTTGGCGGAACAAGTTTTATCGCATCATCACTTCCGCTAGCTCTAACATTTGTTAAATTTTTGCCTTTTATAGGATTTACATCCATATCGTTTGGACGAGAATTTTCACCGATTATCATACCGATATAAACTTTTGCTTGTGGAGCTATAAAAAGCACACCGCGATCTTGCAAATTCCATAAAGAATAAGCCAAAGCAACACCGTTTTCCATGCTTACTAAAGCGCCATTTGTCCTGCTTTCAACATTGCCAAGTGATGGGCGAAATTCCAAAAAGCTGTGGTTCATGATTCCTTCGCCTTTTGTATCTGTTAAAAACTGACCTCTAAATCCTATAAGTCCGCGCGCTGGAATTTCAAATTCCATCCTAGTTTGTCCATCTCCTGTTGGGCTCATTGATTTCATCTCGGCTTTTCTTCGTCCAAGTTTTTCTATGACTGTTCCGGTGCAATCATCTGGCGCGTCAATAACTAAAAATTCAAAAGGCTCACATTTTACGCCATTTATCTCTTTTATGATTACTTCAGGTCGACCTAGCAAAAATTCAAATCCTTCTCTTCTCATGTTTTCAGCTAAAATTGTTATTTGAAGCTCACCACGACCGCTAACTTTATATTTTCCTTCGCCAACGTTCTCATAACGCATCGCGATATTTGTTTTCATTTCGTTAGAAAGTCTTTCGTCGATTTTATTTGAAGTTACAAATTTTCCTTCAGTTCCTGCAAGCGGTCCATCATTTACGCTAAAAATAACGCTTAAAGTCGGCTCTTCTATATGTAAAGCTTCCAAAGGGATAGGATTTGTAGGATCAACTACGCTATCGCCAACATCAAGTGCGTCAAATCCAGCTATCGCTACGATATCGCCGGTTTGCGCTTCATCTATTTCTGTCCTTGTAAGCCCCATAAAACCGATTAATTTGCTAATTCTACCTTGCACTTTTGTGCCGTCGGCTTTTACAAGCATAACATTTTCATTTTTTTTGATTTTTCCGTTAAAAATTCTAGCAATTCCGATTTTGCCAACATAATTATCATAATCCAACGTAAAAACTTGAAGTTGTAAAGGATTTTTTATATCGCCACTTGGAGCTGGCACATGCGAAACAATCATGTCAAAAAGTGGTCTCATATCTACATTTTCATCTTCAAGAGATAATTTTGCAAAACCATTTTTTGCAGCAGCGTAAATTATAGAAAATTCAAGCTGTTCTTCTGTCGCATCAAGCGCCACAAAAAGATCAAAAACTTCGTTTATTACGCGATCGCAATCCGCAGCTGGCTTGTCTATTTTATTTACAATTACAATAGGTCTAAGTCCAAAACTTAAAGCCTTTTTTAAAACAAATTTTGTCTGCGGCATAACGCCTTCTTGCGCATCAACTAAAAGCAAAACGCCATCTACCATTTTTAAAACTCGTTCAACTTCACCGCCAAAATCCGCGTGTCCTGGAGTGTCTATTATGTTTATTTTAAAATCTTTATATTTTATAGCCGTGTTTTTACTTAAAATAGTTATTCCGCGCTCTTTTTCTATATCGTTGCTATCCATTACTCTTTCAGCTATGTTTTCGTGAGTGTTAAAAGTACCTGATTGTTTCAAAAGTTGATCTACTAAAGTTGTTTTTCCATGATCGACATGTGCGATGACTGCTATATTTCGTATATTATTCAAAATTTTCTCCGTGAAATTTTTAAAAAGGGTGGATTATAGCCAAATTTATCTTAAATATAAGCCTAAAAATTTTATAATCTCACAAAGGAGTTTTGTATGATTTACACTTTTGAAGAGGCGAAAAAATATTTTAGCGAATGCGTTTTTACGGCAAATGGACTTGAAATGGAATGGTATAAATTTGGCTTTGAAATTTTAAATGATTTTGGACTTTTAAAATATCAAAATGATATAGATAAAATTATGATTTATCACCGAATTTATGGACTTATTGCGATGTTTTTTGAATTTTATAATGTTTATAATCACACAAATAAAAATGTGGATAATTATTTATATTTTAATAGCGACGAAATTATTTCAAAATTAAGCAATAAAGAGCTTCTAGAGAATTTCGGCATAAATCCAACTTATGCAAAAACTTTAAGTGATGAAAATTTTGCAAAAATTTTAACACATGATAAAATTTTTATACAAAAAATTTATCGAGTTTTACGTAAAAAATTTAGTTTTAATGAAATTTACAATCTTTTAAATTATATTTGTGCAGACGAATATCCAGATTATTGCTATGAAAATTATGCCGATACGCAAACCGCAAGAATACGAGCTTTTAGCGATATACCAAGACTTATGAAAACTAAAATTTCACATGCCACAAATTTAAACGATAACAAAAATTCTAAAATTTGGCTTTATAAATTTGAGATTGATTTATAAATTTTAGGCGAAAACTCGCCTAAAATTTTAATATTCTTGAAAGATTTTTTGAATTTGTTTTGCATCACTAGTTTTTGTTAATGCTAACATTAATAAAACTCTTGCTTTTGCTACATTTAGATTATCAGCTGTTAAAAAGCCATATTTTGCGTCATCAACCTCAGCACCAACACTAGTTGAACCACTTCCAGTTCTACTTCCTCTAACAACTACAACGCCTTTTGTTACAGCGTCCGCCAAAGCTTTTTCAACACTTGGATAAGGATTTCCATTTCCCATTCCAGCTAAAATTATACCTTTTGCGCCATTTGCAACAGCAGTTTCTACAAAATCAGCTGTTCCTTCTTCGTGATCAAAAATAATATCAACTCTTGGTAAATTTTCAAGTCCTTTAACGCTAAATTCTGAATTAACAGTGTGTTTTCTAACTGGGGCTAGATAGTAATTTACAATTCCGTAATTTACAGTTCCGATATTTCCTGAATTTACAGATTTGAAAGTATTAACAGCGGTTGTTTTAGTTTTTGTAACTTCACGTGCGGCGTGAATTTCATCATTCATTACAACTAAAACGCCTTTACCGGCGCTGTTTTTATCCATAGCGACATTTACAGCGTTATAGATATTTAATGGACCATCAGCACTCATTGAAGTTCCACTTCTCATCGCACCTACAAAAACAACTGGTTTTTTGCTTTTTATTACTAAATTTAAAAAATAAGCACTTTCTTCCATTGTATCAGTTCCGTGAGTTACAACGATACCATCAACGCTTTTATCAGCTAAAAGTTCATTTACTCTATTAGCTAATTTCAACCAAACTTCATTATTCATCTCTTGTGAGCCGATATTTGAAATTTGTTCGCCTTTGATTGTAGCGATTTCGTTGATTTGTGGAACAGCTGCGATTAATTTATCAACCGTAACAGTACCTGAAGTATAACTTCCACTTAATGCGCTATCTCCTGCACCTGCGATAGTTCCACCAGTTGCTAAGATATAAATAGTTGGCTTAGCCAAAAGCATAGAAGCACTTAAAAACATCATAAAAATAGCCTTTTTTAGCATACTTGCTCCTTTAACATTTTAATTCAAAATTTCAAAACTAATTTTGAATATTTGCAAAGGGATTTTAGCACAAAAAAACATAAATTATACTTTTTGTAAGATATTCTTTTAAAAAAAAATAAATTTTTTTTATTACATTTAATTTAAATTTTAAACCTTGCTAGCTCTTTCATAAACAGGCATAAGATCTTTTACAATAGATTTTAAATTTTCTATTCTATTTCGTGAATTTGGATGAGTACTCATAATCTCCATTCCGCCATTTCCGCTAATTTTTATCATCTTTTCCCATAAATTCACGGCACTTTTTGGATTATATCCGGCTCTTGCCATAAGTTCTGTGCCGATTCTATCTGCTTCATACTCATTTTTTCTAGAATACGGCAAAGTTATTCCATAATTTGTAGCTATAGATGCTGCATTGCTTAAACCGCCATAGCCAGCCACATTTAAAACTAAAATTCCAGCTTGTGTTATCAAATCACGGCTTGCTTGTTCTCTTGAATGCTCTCTTAAAGCATGAGCAATTTCGTGCCCTATAATTGCTGCGAGTTCGGCATCATTTAATTTTAAAACATCAATAATTCCAGTATAAATAGCTATTTTTCCGCTTGGCATGCACCAAGCATTTATTTCTATTGAAGTTATAACATTTACTTGCCAATCCCATTTTAAGGCATCTTTTCTAAAAGTTCCGACCTCTTTTATGAGTTTTGATGCTATCTTTTTTACTCTTTTTGTTTGAGCTGGATTTCTGTTTAAAGTATTGCGCGATTTTGCTTGATTTATAACTTTTTTGTAAGAAATTTTGGCGTTTTCGTCTATTTCTTCTTGACTGATTAACATCAATTGCGCCCTATCTTCCCCAACTATTCCGCCTTTTGTCGTGCTAGAACAACTATTAAAAATAGCCAAAAAAAAGCATAAAAAAATAAATTTTTTCATTTTTTCCTCATTTTTTTAAAAAATTTTCTAGAAATTATATCAAAAAATATTTTTTTATAAATATTTTTTAAATCTTATAAAATTTTAAGCTCAATAATTACAATTTTTTGTAGAATTTTGAAATATTTTTTTAATAAGGAAAGAACATGGGAGAAATGATGGAATTTTGGATTCAACTTCTTGTAATCCTAATTTGTCTTTTTTACGGTGCTAGAAAGGGTGGGATAGCACTTGGTTTGTTAAGTGGAATTGGCTTAACTATATTGGTTTTTGGTTTTAATATTAAACCTGGAAAACCAGCAGTTGATGTTATGCTTATAATATTAGCAGTTGTTACCGCAAGCGCTACACTTCAAGCAAGTGGAGGACTTGATGTTATGCTACAAATCGCGGAAAAAACTTTAAGAAAGCATCCTAAATATATCAGTATTTTAGCGCCTTTTGTAACTTCAACTTTAACTATTCTTTGTGGAACTGGACACGTTGTTTATACAATTTTACCGATTATTTACGACATCGCTATAAAAAACAATATAAGACCAGAAAGACCGCTTGCGGCCTCAACTATCGCATGTCAAATGGGAATTATCGCAAGTCCTGTATCTGTAGCAGTTGTAAGTTTGACAGCTTTTATTTTGGGCGCAAATACAAAATTAGCAGGATTTGACGGATATGTGGATTTACTTAAAATCACAATTCCTTCGACTTATACAGGCGTTTTGGCTATTGGAATTTTTTCTATGTTTAGGGGAAAAGATTTAGATAAAGATCCGATTTTTCAAGAAAAAATCAAAAATGAAGAGTTTAAAAAACATGTTTATGGTGATTCAGCTACACTTTTAGGCACAAAACTTCCGCAATCTAGTTGGAATGCTATGTGGATTTTCTTATGTGCGATTGTCATTGTTGCTATTTTGGGATATTTTAACGAACTTCGTCCTGCATGGGAAAATACAAAAACAGGTAAAATAACAACTTTGGGAATGACACAAGTTATCCAAATTTTCATGCTTCTTGCAGGTTGTATAATCTTGCTTTTTACAAAAACAGATGCCAGCAAAATTGCAAAAAACGAAATTTTTAAAAGCGGCATGATCGCACTTGTAGCAGTTTATGGAATTTCTTGGATGGCTGAGACAATGTTTGGTGCTCATCTTGGAATGTTAAAAGGCACTCTTGGCGAAGTTGTAAAAGAGTATCCATGGAGTTACGCTGTAATGCTACTTTTAATAAGCAAATTTGTAAATTCACAAGGCGCTGCGCTAGCTGCTTTTGTACCTTTAGCATTAAGTATCGGCGTAAGCCCTGGATTAATCGCAGCTTTTGCGCCTGCTTGTTATGGTTATTATATTTTGCCAACTTATCCAAGCGATCTTGCTGCAATTCAATTTGATAGAAGCGAAACTACGCATATTGGTAAATTTGTTATAAATCACAGTTTTATAATCCCAGGACTTCTTGGCGTTTTTGTTAGTTGTTGTGCTGGTTATATTTTGGCTGGATTTTTTGGCTTTCTATAAAAATTTATAAATTTTTTGGTATAAAAGCCAAAAAATTTGTTTAAAATTGCAAAAAATTTTTTAGGAGCATAAAAATGAAAAAACTTTTTCTTTCTTTATCGTTACTTGCTAGTTTTGCATTCGCAAGTAATGAATTTAGTATTGACGTAGGAACAAACAAGTCGTCTTTAGAAAATAAAGCAAAATTTGGAAAAAAAGAGCAAAATTTACATAAAGTAGATTTTGGATATAACTATATCAATAGCGATTTTTTAGTAAAAACTAAAGTCGGCGTTGGAACTGGTCATATAGATGATAATTTTGATCTAAATTTTTGGGAATTTGAAGGCTTATTTGGGTTTGAGTATGGCGATCAAAATAAACTTAGAATTTTACCAGTCGGTCTTGGATTTTTAGCTTATGATGATAGCGATGATGAACTTGATATAGTTTATTATAAATTAGGCGTAGATTCTATAAATAGTTACGGCAAATTTGACTTAAATTTGGGCGCTGCGTATCAATTTACTATAAACAATAAAGAAACTTATAAAGGCGAGAAATTCAAACCAAAAGGCTATGAAGTTTATATCGGTGGAGATTATAAATTAACCGATTCAATTAGCGCTGGCGTGACTTTTAAATATTTTGACGTAAAAGCAAACAATACATATTTAAAATATGGTCTTAAAGACGGACTTTCTGTCATGGCTGGATTGAAATTTAAATTCTAAATCTCAAATGGATTTTGTTCAGCATTTAAACAAAATCCAAAGTTATTTTCCAAAAATTTTTCCTATTGTTTTTGATATAGAATTATCACGCAAAGATTTTTCTTTATCTTGCATAACATTAAAAAGCCCATCCAAGGTTTTTCTTGTGATATAAGCATTTAAATCTTCATCGTCAAATGCATTATTGCTAAATTGATTTAAAATTTTCTTCGCATTTTTTACATTTTGAGAATTTTTGATATAAGAATTTAATCCATTGTAAGCAGTTGCAAATCTATTTTTACTCATCATCTCAGATATTATCGGAGAAAAAACTTTATTTAATTGTTTTGACGAATTTTTTTGCAAAAATTGCGTAAAACTTCCACCTTGGATTATTTTTTTAACATCATTTTGATTCATATTTTTTATACAATTTTTAAATACATTTGCCGCGCTAGGCACGGCTTTTGTCGCCGCTTCGTTCATAGAAGTTATTATCTCATTTGCCCATTTTTCTCCGCCAAATTTTTTACTTAATTTCGCTGCGATTTCTAAACTCGGTGGAAGATCGATTTTTGCTAATTGATTTTTTATAAACCCTTTTGAAAGCTCATTTACTGCTTGATTTACGGCTGAATTTACAAGAGATTTGTAATTATAATTTGTCGAAAAATTATCCAAAAATCCAGCAAAAACAAAAAATGGTAAAAATATAAATAAAAATTTCTTCATAAAACACCTACTTTTTCTTTAAAATTTTTAAATTATTTGGATTTTGTAAAAAAACATTTTTGTTGTCTATGATTTTCGGTATAGTTGGATTTATGCTTATTTGCTCTTTTTCAACATAAATTTTATTTATCGCGCAAAACGGCACCGTAATCTTACTCAAAAAATCCATCTCACCAAAAGCGGCCTCAAAACTAAAATGATCTTTTACGATTTGCGCCGTTTCAAAACTATATCCGACAATCCCAAACGCCAAATAATCTTCGTGTAAAATTTGTTTTATATCGTCTGGCAATTTCGGATCAAAATTTGTAAATTCTTCATCTACGATGATAAAAAATTCTATATCGTTGTTTAATAAAAATTGAATTAAATTTTTATTGTGATTTGAGCAAATTTCACTAAGTTCGTCATTATCCGCAATCATTTTAACTCCATAAATTGATCTAAAATTTTTTGAATTTCTCTAAGTCCTATATCCCAAAATTCTTTTTTTGTTATATCAAATCCAAATTTTTTTACCATTAATTCTGGTTTTTGCGATCCGCCAAGTGATAAAAATTCTTTATAAATTTGATTGAAATTTGCAAATCCGCTTTTATACAATCCAAAAAGTGCTATCGTAAGAAGTTGCGCAAAAGCATAAGAATAACAATAAAATGGCGAATGTATAAAATGCGGTATATAGCTCCACCAAAATTTATAATATTTTTTTAGTTTTAAACTATCACCAAACATTTTTTGACTCTCTTCTAGCCAAATTTCGTTGATTTTTTCTAAACTTACTTCGCCTTGCAATGCATGAAATCTTCGCTCAAATGTTGTAAAATTTATTTGTCTATAAAGTGTGGCAAAAATATCTTCTAATTTTCCAGCTATTATCGATTTTTTTTCATTTTCATCTGAAATTTTTAAAAAATAATCAAACATTAACATTTCGCAAAAAACAGACGCTGTTTCGCTTGTAGTTAATGGAGTTTGTGAATTTAAAAAACTTACTTTATAGCTTAAATATTGATGAATTGCGTGCCCTAATTCGTGCGCTATCGTAAAAACATCTCTGCGATTTTGCGTATAATTCAAAAGCACAAAAGGGTGTGAAGATTTTACGCTTGGATGCGCAAAAGCACCACTTCTTTTGTTTTGTTTTGGATGAGAATCTATCCAGCCGTTTTCAAAAGCCATTTTCGCGATATCGCCAAAATCTTTATCAAATTCATAAAACGCTTTTAAAACTAAATCGTTAGCTTCTTCAAAACTATATTTTTTTTCATCTTGCAAAATAGGCGCATATCTATCATAATCAAAAAGCTTGTCAAATCCTAAAATTTCGCGCTTTTTTGCATAATATTTTTGTGAAATTTCAAATGAATTTTCAGTTGCTTCGATTAAACTATCTACGCTACTTTTTGAAATTTGGTTATATTCGTGCATTAAATCTTCGCTAAATTCGTAATTTCTAATCTCTTTTTTGGTTTTTAAATTTGATTTTATTTGATTATAAATAAAACATAAAAGATGAGAATTTTTCTTTAAAATTTTACTAAACTCTTTAGCTGATTTTTTTCTTATTTCTCGATTTGGATCACCAAATTTAGCTAAAATTTCCTCTTCTTTTAAAATTTCTTTGCCCATTTTGAAATCAAAATTTGCAAAACTTTCATCAAAAAGCCTTCCGAAAGCCAAAGCCCCATTTACCGAAGTTTTAAGCAAAATTTTCTCTTCTTTTAAACTAAGTTTATGTTTTTTTGTCTCTCTTAAATTTGATAAAAAATAGCTAAAATTTTCGCTGACGTTTATAAATTCCATCGCTTTTTTATCATCAAGTTCGTTAAATTCAATCTCAAAAAACAGCAAATTTTCTCTTATTTGATTGCAAATTTCGCTAAATTTTGCATAAAATGCCCCAATAGTTAAATCTAAACT